>DATAXG010000072.1:0-13337 GCA_036273055.1 Acidimicrobiales bacterium
TCAGCTCGTCGTGGTTGCGCAGGAAGATGGCCCACTGGCACGAGTCGTTGATGACCGGCGTCTGGGCCAGGATCTCGGTGATGGGATAGCGCTGCTCGCGCCGCACGGCCATGAACAGCCGGGGCATGAGCGGGAAGTGGAAGCACAGGTGGCACTCGTCCCCGTCGCCGAAGTAGTCGGCCACATCGCTCGGCCACCCGTTGGCCTCGGCCAGCAGGATGCGGCCGGGGTAGTCGGCCTCGATCTGCTTGCGGATCCGCTTGATGAACGCGTGGGTCTCCGGCAGGTGCTCGCCCGATGTGCCGTCGCGCTGGTACAGGTACGGGACGGCGTCGAGCCGGAACCCGTCGAATCCCAGATCGAGCCAGAACCGCACCAGGTCGATCATCGTGTCGGCCACTTCGGGGTTGTCGTAGTTGAGATCAGGCTGATGGTGGTAGAAGCGGTGCCAGTAGTACTGCTGACGTGTGTCGTCCCACGTCCAGTTGGATCGCTCGACGTCGGTGAACACGACACGGGCATCGGGCCACTTCTGATCGTCGTCATTCCAGACGTACCAGTCGGCCTTGGCATTGTCCCTCGACGACCGCGACTCGACGAACCACGGATGCTCGTCGCTCGTGTGGTTCATGACGAGGTCGGCAATGACCCGGATGCCGCGGCGGTGTGCGTCTTCCAGAAACGCCACCAGGTCGCTGATGCTGCCGTAATCAGGGTGGACGTTGAAGAAGTCGCTGATGTCATACCCCCCGTCGCGGAATGGCGACGGATAGAAGGGCAGCATCCAGATGCAGTCGATCCCGAGCCACTCCATGTAGTCGAGCTTCTCGCGCAGGCCACGTAGGTCGCCGGTGCCGTCGTCGTTGGCGTCGTGATAGCCCCGGATGAGTACCTCATAGAAGACGGCGTGCTGGAACCACCGGACGGAGGGATCGAAGGCGCCTTCGCCGGCGCTGACCGGAATGGGTGGGGAGCTCAACGCCTCACCGCCCGACGAACGACGCCTTGCCCGGGCCGTTCTCACGGAACGACGTGATGCCGCGTGCCGCATCCTCAGTCTGAGCCACGGCGACGAACGCATCGTGTTCGATGCCAAGGCCAGCGGCCAGCGTGGTCTCGAGGCCACCGTCGACCGCGGTCTTGGCCAGGCCGTGCGCCACAACGGGGCCGGCCGCCATCTCCGCCGCCCAGGTCAGCGCCGCCTCCAGAACAGTGTCGGGCGCCACCACCCGGTTGACGAGCCCGATCGACTGGGCCTCCTGAGCTCGCACCTGGCGGCCAGTGAAGATCAGCTCCTTGGCCCGGGACGGCCCAATGAGGCGGGGCAGTCGCTGGGTGCCACCGCCGCCGGGGATCACGCCCAGCAGGACCTCGGGTAGCCCGAAGCGTGAATCCTCCGCGCAGACGCGGAAGTCGCAGGCCAATGCCAACTCCAGCCCACCGCCGAGGGCGTACCCGTTGACGGCGGCAATCGTCGCCCGCGCCAGCGATGCCAGCGCACCCAGCGCGTCGGCGAAGCTGGCGCCAACCGACGCTGCACCGCCGTCGCCGAGCTCGACGATGTCGGCGCCGGCGGCGAAGATCCGTCGCCCGCCCCAGAGGACGACAGCGCCGGGGGGATCCTCATGCAGGCTCACGGCGATGGCGTGCAGCTGTGCCAGGACCGCGGCGGAGAGGGCGTTGGCCTTCGGACGATCCAATCGGATGAGCGCGACGTTGTCGGAACGCCGCTCCACGGTGACAAAGGCCTCAGCCATGGCCGCACCGTACCGGAACGAACTCGGGACGACTCATTCGGCCAGAAGGCTTGCAGCCGCCTGATACGGATCGAGCTCACCGGCGGTCAACGCCTTGACGGCCGTGGTGAACTCCTCCCCGGCGACCAACTCGTCCACCTTGACTTCAGTGCGGGCCAGCAACACCCGGCGCAGCTCTTGCGCCACGCGGTCTGTCCGGCGGACCACGAGCTGGCCCGAGTGCACCAGGTGATCGCGATGCCGTGCGACGGCACGCCAGAGCTCGCCGATGCCGTCGCCCGCAGTCGCCGTCGTCTCGACGATCTCGGGGCGCCATGATCCCGGCCGAGCCAGATCGAGCATCTGCTCGAGGTCGCGCCGGGCCTCGCGCACGCCGGGTCGATCCGCCTTGTTGATCACGAAGACGTCGGCCACCTCCAGGAGGCCTGCCTTGCTGGCCTGCATGGCGTCCCCCCAGCCGGGTGTCACCATGACCACGGTGGTGTCCGCGGCGGACGCGATGTCGACCTCCATCTGCCCGACCCCCACCGTCTCGACGATGACCACGCCCAAACCGGCGGCGCCGAGGAGGCGGATCGCATCGGGGACGGCGAGAGAGAGACCGCCGAGGTGGCCGCGCGTCGCCATGGACCGGATGAACACGGTCGGGTCGAGCGCGTGCTGTCCCATGCGCACGCGGTCGCCGAGGATGGCGCCCCCGCTGAAGGGCGACGTCGGGTCCACCGCGAGGACGGCCACCTGCGGGATCCCCTCGGCCTCCGGCCAGCCCCGCCGCACCTCGGTGATGAGACGGTCGGTCAGGGTGGACTTTCCCGCGCCCGGCGCCCCGGTGAGGCCCAGAGAAAAGGGGACGTCGGCCCGGTAGGCCAACTCCGCCACCGCCATGGCGGCCGCGCCGCCGCGCTCGACATAGGAGAGGAGACGCGCCAGCGCCACACGGTCGTCGGCGCGGGCGCGTTCGAGCAGCGCCGCCGGCTCGGTCGGGAGCGGGCTCATCGGCGCGTCACCCGCGCCCCCAGCGAGCGCAGCGAGCCGGCCAGATCCTCGTACCCCCGGCCAATGTGATGGGCGTCGCTCACCACCGTCTCGCCGTCCGCCACCAGCCCGGCCAGTACCAGCGCCACACCGGCCCGGATGTCGGGGGCCCCGACGGGCGCGCCCGAGAGCCGCGGAACGCCGCGCACGACCGCATGATGGCCCTCGGTCCGGATGTCGGCGCCCATCCTCCGTAGTTCCTCCACGTAACGGAATCGCCCGGAGAACAGGTTCTCGGTCAGGATCCCGACGCCGTCGGCCACCGTCAGCATCGCCACGAGCAACGGGCTGTAGTCGGTCGCCACGCCCGGGTACGGAAGCGTCGCCACGTCCGCCGCAACGAGGCGCTCCCGCGCGCTGGCTCGCAGGCCCAAAGGACCCATGTCCGTGGCCACGCCCATCTGGTTGACCTTGCGCAGGAGCATCTCCATGTGCTCGGGCCGGGCGTCGGCGATCGTGACCTCGCCACCGGCCATGCCCACTGCGGCGAGAAACGTCGCGGCCACCACCCGATCGGGGACGACCGCGTGGCGCGTGGGCCGCAGCGCCTCCACGCCCTCGATCTCAATGCGGGAGGTTCCCGCACCGCGCACGACCGCGCCCATGTCGCACAGCATGGCGGCCAGGTCGGCGACTTCGGGCTCCTTCGCCGCGTTCTCGATCACGGTCGTCCCTTTCGCCAGGACCCCTGCCATGAGGAGGTTGTCGGTCGCCGTGTGACTCGGGTACTCGAGGACGACCCGGGTGCCGACCAGCCGGCCGCCCGGCACCGTGCCGCGCACCTCGCCGTGGGACGACTCGAAGCGGGCGCCCATGGCACTGAGGCCGGTGAGATGGAAGTCGATCGGGCGGTCGCCGAAATCGTCCCCCCCCGGCAGCGGCACGCGCACGGATCCGCAGCGGGCCAGCAGCAGACCGAGGACGACGACCGACGCCCGCATCTTGGCGAACAGCTCGTAGGGCCCCGACGGCACCAACTCCGCCTCCGGCGGGGTCGTGACGCTCAGATCGCCGTCCTCGAGGCGCTCCACCTCTGCCCCGATGCCGCGCAACACCTTCGCCATGGTGTCGACATCGGAGATGCGAGGGACGTTGGAGAGCACCGTGCAACCCTCGGCGAGCAGGCAGCCCGCCATCAGCTTGAGGGCTGAATTCTTGGCACCGCCGACGGTCACGGTGCCCTGGAGCGGGCCACTGGGCTCGACCACGATCTGATCCACGACCTCAAGTATCGCCGCTGGCGGGTGGCCCGACCGGCAGGCCTGGATCCGCGACCAACTATGGTCAGGCCCGTGGTGACGTCGCGCCAAGCCCCCGACCGGAACCTCGCCATGGACCTCGTGCGTGTCACCGAGGCAGCCGCTATGGCGGCCAGCCGCTGGATGGGACGGGGAGACAAGCTCGGCGCCGACGGGGCGGCCGTCGAGGCAATGCGGACCGTCCTCTCGAGCGTGCCCATGGACGGGATCGTCGTGATCGGCGAAGGCGAGAAGGACAATGCGCCGATGCTCTTCAACGGGGAGAAGATCGGTGACGGTACTCCCCCGCTGACCGACATCGCCGTGGATCCCATCGACGGGACCACGCTGACCGCCCAAGGCCGTGGTGGTGCCCTAGCCGTGATCGCCGTGGCCGAACGCGGGGCCATGTTCGACCCGGGGCCCTGCGTCTACATGGAGAAGCTCGCCGTGGGGCCACGGGCCAAGGGCGCCTGCGACATCCGGCGTACGCCAACGGAGAACCTCCACGCCCTCTCAGAGGCGCTGGGACGCCCCATCCGTGACCTGACGGCCGTCATTCTGGACCGGCCCCGTCACGAGGCACTCGTGGCCGAGGTACGGGCCACCGGCGCACGGATCCGGCTCATCTCCGACGGTGACGTGGCGGGTGCGATCGCCACCGGGTGGCCCGGTGCGGGGACCGACATCCTCTTCGGCATCGGCGGGACGCCAGAGGGCGTCTTGGCCGCCGCTGCGCTCAAGTGCATGGGCGCGGAGATCCAGGGCAAGCTCTACCCCCGCAACGAGCAGGAGCGGGCCGCCGCGGCGGAAGCCGGCTACGCCCTCGACGCCGTGCTGACCACCGACGACCTGGTCCAGGGGAACAACTGCTTCTTCGCGGCAACTGGCATCACCGACGGCGAGCTCCTGCAGGGAGTGCAGTACCACGAGTTCGGCGCCACGACGCAGTCGCTGGTCATGCGCTCCAAGTCCGGGACGCTGCGCAAGGTCGACGCCAGCCACGCGCTGGCCAAGCTGGCGGAATTCAGCTCGATCCCGTTCGGCTGACGCCGCCCGGCGATGCCGTTCCGGCCGCCGGAGCGCGTTTAGTTAGGCGGCGTTGTCGGCGGCCACGGCAATCCGCAGCTCGGCCCGGGCCAGTGCGCCTTCGGCGTCGGCCAGCTCCAGGTTCTCCTCGAGCTCCTCGGCGGGCTGGCCGCGCCCGCCACCCAACTCGCCGATCCGCTGGGCGGCGCGCTCACGGGCCTCCTCGGCCCGGGGTGCGTCGATCTCCGCAGCCAGCTCGGCCACGCCGGCCAGCACCGTCACGCGGGTCGACAGCCCGGCCAAGGGCCCGTCGCCCTCCGCCAGCCCCTTGGCCGCGCCGGGACTGGTGTCGACCTGGAGGAAGCCGCCGTGCACGGCCATGAGCAGCAAGGTCCCCTCAGCCTGCTCGACCTTGACCTCGCAATGCACCACTTCGCCCACCAGGGGGGTGTGACCGTCGAGGACGGTGAGATCCCCTTCGGAGGTGGCGAGCACGATCGACCGCGCCCCGCCGGCGAAGAGGGACTGCTCGGGCGTGACGATCTCCACGCCGAAGACGTCGTCTGCCACTAGCCCGCCTCGGCCTCGAGGGTGCGTGCCTTCTCGAGCACGGACTCCACGCCACCGACGTTGAGGAACGCCTGCTCGGGAACGTTGTCGAGGTCGCCGTTGGCCAGTGCCTCGAATGACTCGACGGTCTCGTCGATCGGCACGAAGATGCCGGGCACCCCCGTGAACACCTCAGCCACGAAGAAGGGCTGGGACAGGAAGCGCTGGACCTTGCGGGCCCGGCTGACCGTGACCCGGTCCTCCTCGGAGAGCTCGTCCATGCCGAGGATGGCGATGATGTCCTGCAGCTCCTTGTAGCGCTGCAGGATCTCCTGCACGCGACGGGCAACGGCGTAGTGGCGGTCACCGACGATCTCGGGCGCCAGGATGTTCGAGGTGGAGGCCAGCGGGTCCACCGCCGGGTAGATGCCCAGCGCGGCGATCTGCCGGGACAGCTCGGTGGTGGCGTCGAGGTGGGTGAAGGTCGTGAACGGCGCCGGGTCGGTGTAGTCGTCGGCGGGGACGTAGACGGCCTGCAGCGAGGTGATCGACTTGCCCTTCGTCGAGGTGATCCGCTCCTGCAGCTCGCCCATCTCATCGGCCAGGGTGGGCTGGTACCCGACGGCCGAGGGCATGCGGCCCAGCAGGGTGGAGACCTCGGAGCCGGCCTGGACGAAGCGGAAGATGTTGTCGACGAAGAGCAGCACGTCCTGGTTCTGCACGTCCCGGAAGTACTCGGCCATCGTCAGTGCGGCGAGGGCGACGCGCAGGCGGACACCCGGAGGCTCGTCCATCTGGCCGTACACGAGCGCGGCCTTGTCGATGACCCCGGACTCCTGCATTTCGAGCCACATGTCGGTGCCCTCACGGGTGCGCTCGCCGACACCGGCGAACACCGAGACGCCACCGTGCTGCTGGGCGACGCGGTGAATCATCTCCTGGATGATGACGGTCTTGCCCACGCCGGCACCGCCGAAGAGGCCGATTTTGCCACCTTGCACATAGGGCTCGAGCAGGTCGATCACCTTGATGCCCGTCTCGAACATCTGAGCTCGTGGCTCCAGTTGGTCGAAGGCCGGAGCGCTGCGGTGGATCTCCCAGCGCTCCTCGATCCCCTCAATGTGATCGGTATCGAGCGGCTGGCCCAACACGTTGAACACATGGCCGAGCACCGCGTTGCCGACCGGGACCGAGATGCCGCGGCCGAGGTTGCGCACCGCGGCGCCGCGCACCAGCCCATCGGTCTGCTGCATGCAGATGCATCGAACCCGCCCGTCGCCGATCTGCTGCGCCACTTCGGCCGCCACGGTGTGGGTCGCGCCATCGAGCTCGATGTCGAACTCGACCTCGAAGTTGAT
This sequence comes from Acidimicrobiales bacterium, assembly GCA_036273055.1. GTDB lineage: Bacteria > Actinomycetota > Acidimicrobiia > Acidimicrobiales > RAAP-2 > Bog-473. The sequence goes on from DATAXG010000072.1 coordinate 6,967, forward strand.
CTCGGGCAACGCGTGCGGGGGGAACTCGACATCGATCACCGGTCCGGCGATGGCGACGACACGCCCTTCCTCGAGCGCGCCTTCCGTGGTGCCGTCCCTCTGTGCGGTGGTGGTCATGCGGTCAAGCTCCCTTCGATTGGCGGAGCGCCTCGGCCCCGCCGACGATCTCCATGATCTCGGTGGTGATGGCGTCCTGACGGGCGCGGTTCATGACGCGGGTCAGGGTGCGGACGAACTCGTCCGCGTTCTCGGTGGCGGCCGCCATCGCCCGCTGCTGCGCGGTGAAGAACGCCGCCGCGCCTTCGAGCAGAGCGGCGAAGATCTCGGCCTCGAGGGCCCGTGGCGCCAACTTGGCCAGCAGCTTCTCGGGCTCGGGCTCGAACTCGGTGTACCCCTCGAGCTTGCCGTCCTCCTCGTAGACCACTCCGGCCTCCTCGGGCAGGGGCAACGGCAGCATCTGCATCCGCTCGACGCGCTGGGTCCCGGCGGAAATGAAGCGGGTGGACACCATCTGCACCAGATCGATGTCGCCGGCTGCGAACGGAGCGGCCACGACGGCGGCGATCTGCCGGGCGTCGCTGAATTCCGGCCGGTCGGCCATGCCGACGAAGGACTGCGCGACCTCGATACCGCGGTAGCGGAGGTAGGACGGGGCCTTCTTCCCGACAGACCACACCGTGACCTCGGTGCCGGCGGCCCGGTACTCGGCCACGGCGCGTTCGGTCAGGCGCAGAACGCCCGAGTTGTAGGACCCGGCCAGGCCGCGGTCTCCGGTGATGGCCAGGATCCCGACGTGGGCCGGCGACTCCGGCGTCCCGAGCAGCTTATTCGCTGCCATCGGATCGGCGGCCGCCGTCAGGCGCAGCACGCGCTCCATGCCCTCGCGGAAGGGCCGGTTCGCCGCGATCCGATTCTGGGCGCGCACGATCCGCGAGGCGGCGATCAACTCCATCGCCTTGGTGATCTTCCTGGTGGACTGCACGCTGCGGATACGACGCCGCAGGATGCGCTCTTGGCCTCCGGCCATGCGTCAGTCGACCTTCCCGGTGTCGAATCCCTCGAGGAAGGTGGTCATGCCCTTGTCGAGCTCGTCACCCTCGGGCATGGCGCCGGTGCTGCGGATCGTCTCCAACACCGCTGGTTGGTTCGCCCGGAAGTATTCGATGAGCTCCGTCGCGAAGCGCCGCACCTCGCTCACCGGGACCGTGTCCGCCCAACCCTTGGTCCCGGCGTAAATCACGAGCACCTGCTCCTCGACCGGGACCGGCTGGTTCTGGGGTTGCTTGAGCAGTTCGGTCAGGCGGTAGCCGCGGTCGAGCTGGGCCTGCGACACCCGGTCGAGCTCCGAGCCGAACGTGGCGAAGGACTCGAGCTCGCGGAACTGCGCCAGGTCGAGCTTGAGCGTGCCCGAGACCTGCTTCATCGCCTTGACCTGCGCGGCGCTGCCCACCCGGCTCACGGAGTTGCCGACGTTGATGGCGGGGCGGATGCCCGAGTTGAAGAGGTCGGTCTCCAAGAAGACCTGGCCGTCGGTGATGGAGATGACGTTGGTCGGGATGTAAGCGGAGATGTCGCCGGCCTTGGTCTCAATGACGGGCAGCGCGGTGAGGGATCCGCCGCCCAGCGCGTCCGAGAGCTTGGCCGCCCGCTCCAACAGTCGCGAGTGCAGGTAGAAGACGTCGCCGGGGTACGCCTCGCGCCCTGGTGGGCGCCGGAGCAGGAGCGAGACCGACCGGTAGGCCTCCGCCTGCTTGGAGAGGTCGTCGTAGATGATGAGCGCGTGCTCGCCGTTCTCCATCCAGTGCTGGCCCATGGCGCAACCGGCGTAGGGCGCCAGGTACTTGTAGGGAGCGGGGTCCCCGGCCGAGGCTACGACGACGACGGTGTACTCCAGGGCCTGGTGGTCCTCCAGGGTGGCCACGGTCTGGGCCACCGAGGAGTTCTTCTGCCCGATAGCCACGTAGATGCACTTCACGCCCTGGCCGGCCTGGTTGAGGATGGTGTCGATGGCGACGGTGGTCTTGCCGGTCTTGCGGTCACCGATGATCAGCTCGCGCTGCCCGCGGCCGATCGGCGTCATGGCGTCAATGGCCTTGATGCCGGTCTGCAGCGGCTCGCTCACCGGCTGGCGGCCGACGATGCCGGGGGCCTGCACCTCCATTCGCCGCGTCTCGGAGGTGTTGATCGGGCCCTTGCCGTCGAGCGGCTCGCCCAGGGCGTTCACCACACGGCCGAGCAGCGCGTCGCCGACCGGCACGGTCTGGATCCGTCCGGTGGCCTTGACCGTCTGCTCCTCCTCGAGGTGGTCGACCTCCCCCAGCACGACGGCACCGATGGTGTCCTCGTCCAGGTTGAGGGCGAGGCCCAGCGTCCCGTCCTCGAACTCGAGCAACTCGTTCACGGCGGCACCGGGCAGCCCGGAGACCCGGGCGATGCCGTCACCGACCTCGACGATGCGCCCGATCTGCTCGGTGCCCACCGCCGGGGTGTACTCCTCGACGTGCCGCTCCAGCGCCCTGGTGATCTCACCGGCGTCAATCGTGAGCTCTGCCATCACTCTGCTCCCTCTGTCTGCTCTCTCGAACTCTGGCCACGGCCCAAGCCGGTCGGCTCCCAGCCCACCGGGGCGAAGTGCTCTCGCAATGCGTCGATCCTCCCCCGTGCCGTGGCATCTACCTGTAAGTCGCCGATGCGGATCAACGCGCCGCTCAGCAGTGACTCGTCCACTTCGACCTGCAGCTCCACCGGACCACCGGCCAAGGTGCCGAGCGACTCGGCCAACTCGGTCCGCTGGGCGTCGTCGATCGGCGCCGCCGCCTGCACACGCGCGATCCGCCAGCCCCGGGCCTGCGCGGTCAGCTCCACCAGGAAGTCAAGCGTCCCCACGATGTCCCGGGCCCGGCCGCCCGTGACGGCGAAGCGGGCCAGCGCCACGCTCGCGGGTGACATCTTGCCTTCGAGCAGCTCGGTGACCAGGCCCTGACGCGCCGACACATCGAGGTCACGATCGGACAACGCGGCGCGGAGAGGCGGCGTGGCGGCCACGATCCGGGCGAAGCGGAACAGGTCGTCCTCGAGCGACTCCAGCTCGGCGACGGACATGTCCTCGTGCACGCCCGTGGCGTAGCCCCCGACGCGCTGTCGGGACTGCAGCAGGCTCAAGCCGGGCTCGTCGTCCTGCCCCTCGCCGAGGTGGCGCACGCGGGTGCCGACCCAGCCGAGCGCGGTGGTCACCTCGGGCGCGTGCACCACCATGGAGGCGAAGGCGGCCAGCCGGCGCGCCGCAGGCGATACCTTGCCCTCCAACAAGTCGAGCACGACCGCCCGCCGGGCCGGGCCGGGCACCGCGGTGTCGGTCAGGGCCGCCCGGAGCTGGGCGTTCGCCAGGACGAGCTGCTCAATCGCTTCAAGGTCGGCCGCCAAGGCGCCGAGCGCGGCCGGACCGGCCGCGTCGGCCACCGCGGCCGTGTAGCCCTGAAGCGTGGGGTTCACTGCCGCGCCCCGGTTCCGGCGGCGGCCGCGCCGCCGGTCGTGTCGGCCCGCAGCGCGGCGACCGCCTCGTCGATGAGGTCGCGGTGCGCCTCGGCGTCCACCTCGCGCCCGATGACCCGCTCCACGACCTCCATCACGATCTCGCCCATGCGGGCCGCTGCTTCCTCCACGGCCCGCTGCCGGGCCAGAGCGATCTCGACGTCGGCGTTGCCCACAATGCGCTCGTAGTCGCCCTGTCCCCGGGCCTGCGCGTCGGTGCGCACCTGCTCCGCCGTGCGATTGGCCGTGGCGATGATCTCGCGGGCCTGGTGGCGCGCTTCTTCGAGCACGGTCCGGCGCTCGTCGTCGGCGGCCTCTGCGTCGGCGCGCGCCTTGTCGGCGGACTCCAACGCCTCCCTGATCTTCTCCTGGCGCTCCTCCATTGCCTTATTGATGGGAGGGAGCACCCACTTATAGATCGCCAGGATCAAAACGATGGAGACGATCAGCTCAATGAAGAATGTCCCATTGGGCAAGAGGAAAATGCCTGCGGTGGTCATGGTGCTCTCAGTTCCGGAGTAACTCCGTGAAGTAGACGGTGGGTTGGGTCGCTAGCCGGCGATGCTCTTGGCGGCGAAGACGTAGACGAACACCACCATGAACAGCAGGTTGATGAAGTACATGGCCTCCACCAGGCCCACGGTCAGGAAGAAGTACTGACGGGCCTTGGCCTCGATCTCCGGCTGCCGTGCGATGGCCGCGATGGTCTGCGAACCGGCCAGGCCGTCGCCGACGGCGGCACCGATGGCGCCTCCGCCCAGTGCGAGGCCGCCACCGATCAAGGCGCCGGCGACACGTACCGCACCCTCAATGTCGTTTGTTGCCATGTTTCCTCTCCTTTGTCGAGATCGTGTTTGTAGTCGGAATGTCTTTGGTCGCCCGGACCCTCAGTGCTGATCCCTGCTCATGCCCATGCCGAGGTACATGATGGTCAATAGGGCGAAAATGAAGGCCTGGATGGCGCCGATGAACAGCTCGTCGAAGGGCTTCCAGACGAGGAGCCCGATCCAGGACAGGTAGGGCGGAATGAGGGCGACGATGACCGCGACCATGAGCACGCCGGAGAAGATGTTGCCGAAGAGCCGGAAGGTCAGCGTGATCGGCTTGGTGATCTCCTCAATGATGTTGATCGGGGTGAGCGCGGCGTAGGGCTGGGCGTAGTGCTTGAAGTACCCCTTCCACCCCCGCGCCTTGACCGAGTTGTAGTGCACCAGGAAGATCACCATGACGGCGAGGGCCAGCGGGAGGTTCACGTCGCCCGTCGGCGGGGCGAGGAAGCCCGGGTCGCCGCTCGGGATGAAGGCGAGCCAGTTGCAGATGAGGAGGAAGAAGAAGACAGTGACGCCGAGGCCCACGAACGGGATGCCTTCGGGCCCGATAGCCGACGATGCCAGGTCGGAGACCTGCTCGACGAGCGTCTCCCAGAAGAGCTGTAGCTTGCCGGGCACCCCCGAGGTGACCTTGGCCCGCATGCGGAACCCGAAGGCGAGCACGATGGCGGCGGCCAGGAGCGTGGTCCACACCACGTCGCCGTAGATGGTGAGGCCCGCCACGTGCCAGACGCTGTGGTGGTCGCCGATGGTGATGTTGCCGCTGGCGAGCACGAAGTGGTTCTTCATTGGATCCCCTGCGAAATGATGACGCGGCCCACGTTGACGACGAAGAGCAGTTGGAAGATGACGAGACCGGCCACGGCGCCGATTCCGAGGGCGCCGTTCAAGAGCAGCAACCCGATGCAGATCACGGTGATGATGCCGAGGCGCGTCACGCTCTTGGTTCCCAGCGCGCGCCGCAACGCCTTGTTGTTCGTCTCACCCGACGTGTTGAGCTTGGCCACGCCCGCATCGAGGAAGCGCAGGTTGAGCACGGCGATTGTGAGACCGAAGGCGAGGCCGAGCGCGGCCCAGGGCTGCGAGAGCAGCAGGGCGATCAGGACGGCGGCGATGCCTACAATGAGCGCGGAGACGATGGTGCGGCGCAACACCTTGGCCAGCGCGTTGCCTCCGAGGCCTGAGAGCCCGTCGAGCATGTTCATGGCAGGGCCCTTACAGGTAGGTGCGGATCTGCTTGATGACGCTCAGCGCGGCCACCGCCAGGCCGAGGGCCAGGCCCACCAGCAGAAAGGCCGGTGCGGTGTGCAGCACACCGTCCAGCAGAATGCCGAGACCGAGCCCGATGCCCACGCAGACCGCGGCCGCCAGCCCCATGCTCAGGAAGGCCATGGCGCCGGGCAGCGGCTTGGGCCCCTCTTGCTGGGAGGACTCGTCCGGTGTTCTCACCCCAATGGGCGCGCACGTCGACGCTCACTTGACCACGCATCCGACTGCTGACCCCTTATGCGGTGCGTGGCGCGCCGGAGTCCGTCGTCCGCGAAGCTGCCGGGACGGCAGCGTCGGACGAGGCGAGGGGGACGGGGTACACAGCCCTCATCTTCGCATCCCGGCCCAGATGGCGTCCAAACGGTCAGGACGGGAACCGGACCACCTCGCTGAGGCGCTCCGCCCCGTCGGGAGCGGGCGGAATTCCCAGGTTGCGCTCATCTTCCTCGTCCTCCCCGTTCCCGCGGCGCAGCCCGGGGTGGAAGAACGTGTAGAGCGCCACCCCGAGGGCGGCGGCGCCGATCGGGATGAAGGCGTTGACCTGGTGCACGAACAGGGGGAAGAGCAGGAAGCTGGACAGGATCGCCGTCCAGGCCCACAGGATGATCACGCTGCGCCGGGGCCCGTGGCCCAGGCGCAGCAGGCGGTGATGGATGTGCTCCTTGTCCGGGGTGTCGAACCCCGTCCCCTTCGCGGTGCGCCGCACGAAAGCGAAGGCCATGTCCACCAGCGGGACCCCCA
>DATAXG010000073.1:0-11946 GCA_036273055.1 Acidimicrobiales bacterium
TCAGTCGCTCTGGATGATGGGATCCATCGTAGCCCGCCCGGGGCGGCCGGCTCAACGCAGCCGGGCTGCTTGAATCGAGGGCGTGTCCCGCACCTATCACCACGCTGATTTCCCCAGCGTCCCCGTGCTCGAGGCCAAGGCCCGGACCGGCCGGACGGTCTCGGTCTGCATCCCGGCCCGGGACGAGGGGTCGACGGTGGGCTCGGTCGTGCGGGCCGTCGTGCAGCCCTTCCTGGCCGCCCACGGCGGCAACGGGCTGGTGGACGAGGTCATGGTCCTCAACGACGGCTCGCTCGACGACACCGCCGAACAGGCCGCCGACGCCGGGGCCACGGTGGTGGCGGGCCCCGGCGGGTCCGGCGGCAAGGGCCAGGCCATGGCGGCGGCGCTGGCCGCCTCCACCGGTGACGTGGTCGCCTTCTTGGACGCCGACGTGGCGAACACCACCCCGGCCTTCGTCACCGGGCTGCTCGGGCCCCTGCTCAGCAGCGACGATGTGGCCCTCGTCAAGGGCTTCTACACGCGGCCGCTGCACGGCGAGCCCACCGGCGGCGGGCGCGTCACCGAGCTGGTGGCCCGTCCCGTGCTCGAGCTGCTCTTCCCCGAGCTGTCCTGGGTGCGCCAGCCGCTGGCCGGCGAGACGGCGGCGCACCGCTGGGTCTTCGAGAAGCTCGGCTTCGCCGGCGGCTACGGGGTGGAGCTCGGCCTGCTGATCGACGTGGCGCAACAACTGGGGCCCGACCGCCTGGCCCAGGTCGACCTGGGCGAGCGCATCCACCGCAACCGCCCCTTGCACGAGCTGCGGCCCCAGGCCGTCGATGTGCTGCGGGCCGCCCTCGAGCGCGTCTCCGCCCCGACGCAGCCGCCGCGGCCGCCGCGGTCGTGACCGCACCGCTCGTGTTGCGACGGTGCGCGTCACCATGAGCGGCGCCATCGTCGTCTCCAACCGCGGCCCCCTGACCTTCCGCGCCGAGGCCGACGGCACGCTCGTCCCCGTGCCCGCCGGCGGCGGGCTGGCCTCGTCCCTGCACCGGATCCTGGCCGGCAGCGGCACGACGTGGGCCTCGGTGACGATGGGGGCGGCGGACCGCGAGGCGGTCGCCCGAGGCCTCATGCACGAGGAGGGCCTCGACCTGCTCCCGGTGGTCATCGACGACGACGTGTACCGCCAGGCCTACGACGTCGTGGCCAACACCACGCTCTGGTACTGCCATCATCACCTCTTCGACCTGCCACACCGGCCCCGCTTCGACCGCCACTGGCGGGCGGCCTGGGAGGGCTACCGCACCTACAACCAGGCCATGGCCGGCGTCGTGGCGGCGCGGGCCGGCGAGGGCGACGCCGTCTACGTGCAGGACTACCACTTCTCGCTGCTCGGGCGGATGCTGGCCGAGCAGCGCCCGGACCTGCGCACGGTGCACTTCCTGCACACGCCGTTCGCCGCGCCCGACATGCTCGCCGTGCTGCCCGAAGACGTGGTGGCCGAGCTGCTCGACGGCATGGCGGGCTACTCGGCCTGCGGCTTCCACTGCCACCAGTGGGAGGCCGGGTTCCGGGCCTGCTACGCCGCCGCCGACCGCGCCGCGCCCCCGACCTTCGTGGCCCCGCTCGGCGTCGACGCCGACGTGCTCGAGGTGGAGGCCGCGGCGCCGGCATGCGCCGAGGCGGCGACCGCGCTGCGGGCCGAGGTGGGCGACCGCCGCATCATCGCCCGGACCGACCGCATGGAGCCCTCGAAGAACATCGTGCGAGGGATGCTCGCCTTCGAGGAGCTCCTCACCGCGTACCCCGAATGGCGCGGCCGGGTGGTGCATGTGGCGCAGGCCTATCCCAGCCGGCAGGGGCTGGCCGAGTATCTCGCCTACGCCGCCGACGTCGAGCACACGGCGGAGCGCGTCAACCACACGTGGGGGACCGAGGACTGGACGCCGATCGTGCTCTCGGTCAAGGACGACTGGGCCCGCTCGCTCGCCGTGTTGACCCTCTCCGACGTGCTGCTGGTCAACCCGGTGCGCGACGGCCTCAACCTCGTCGCCAAGGAGGGCCCGCTGCTCAACGCGGCCGACGGCGTCCTGGTGCTGTCCCAGCAGGCGGGCGCCTGGGAGGAGCTGGCCCTGGCCGGTGGCGGAGCCCTCGGCGTCAACCCGTTCGACGTCGCCGGCACGGCCGACGCGCTGCACGCCGCGCTCACCATGGACGTGCCGGCGCGCGCGGCGCGCGCGGCTGCGGTGCGGGCCGTCGTGCGCGCCCGCACCGCGGCCGACTGGTGGGCCGACCAGGTGGCCGCCGCTCAGCGCTGAGCGGACCGGGTGGCACCGGCCGCGTCGGCCAGCTCGCGCAGCAGGGCCACGGCACCGGTGGCACCGGCCACCGTGAGGTCGGCGACCGCCGCCACGGAAGCGGGGCTCTCGGTGTCGACGGCCGCCACCCGCACCACGGTGCGCAACGAGCCCCCGACCGCGCCGAGCGCATCGAGTGCGGCGAAGGCGGGCAGGTCGCCGACGTCATCGCCGAAAGCGGCCGCCGCCTGCAGGGGCTCGGCTTGCGCGTCGTGCTCCGCCACGAGGCTGCGCACCACCGTCCCCTTGTCGACGGCGAGCGCAGGGCGCAGCTCGCGCTCGAGCCGCCCCTGCACGACCATGAGGCCGCGGGCGTCGCGCTGGCGCTCGGCGAAGTCCACCACCCAGTCCTTGTGCTCGGGGGCCCGGCGGAAGTGCAGCGTGACCGTCAGTCCCTTCGGCTCGACGTAAATGCCTGGCGGCGCCGCGGCCATCGCCTCGGCCACCACCTCGTCGATGACGGCGGCCCAGGAGTCGTGTGCGGGCCCCTGCAGGGCGCGCTCGAGCCCGTAGAGGCCGGCCAGCGTGACCCCCGGAGGTGCACCCAGGATCTCCGCCAAGAAGGCGGTGGGCCGGCCCGAGATCACGGCGACCAACGCGAAGGGGGCGGCGAGCTCGGCCAGGAGCGCCGGTACACCCGGGAGCGGGTGGGCCAGACGCGGGTCCGTGACGACACCCGACAGGGTCCCGTCGAAATCGAGGAACAGCGCGCTACGCGCCGGCTCGTCCGCCAGCGGCCGCAGCAACGCCGGGAGGCGCGCCGCGGCGTCGCCCTGCGCCGCCAACGTCAGGTGGTGGCGGTCGTCGTGGCGGCCAGGTCCGAGCCGATGACCACCACGACATCGACGCCCGTGACGCCGGTGACCGGAGTGGACGTGGTGAGCGGCAACACCTGGGCGGGCTTGACGCCGATGGTCGTGGCGATGGACCCCGCCTGCTCTTGCTGGCCGGCCGCGTAGTAGACGGCCGACGTCGCCTCCGTGGTCGACGCGTCGACGGGCGTCTTCATGGTCCAGCCCCCGGCGCCAATGAGCGTCGAGTAATGCGCGGCCAGGCCGTTGGTGCTCGTGGCGTTGGCGACCACGACGCTGGTGGCGCTCGGGGGCGGCGTCGTGGTGGTGGTCGACCCCTTGGATCCCTTGTGGCCCGTCGTGGTGGTCGTCGTCGAGGCCGCCCCGCCGCCGGCGGCCGTGGTCGTCGTCGTGCCGGCCGTCGCGGTGGTCGGTGTGGTCGTCGGTGGCGTGCTGCTCACGCTGGGCCGCGTCCCGACCGAGACCAGGACCGCCACCGCCACGATGAAGAGGATGAGGACAGCCGCCGCCCGGACGATCGAGAGCGAGCCGGACGATGCTGTCTGCGGCTGATCGTCATCCATTGAGGGACCAGCCTGCCCCGGCACCCCGCCCGAAGCAAGCCTTTCCGCTGGTGGAGCGGGGGGCGCGCCCGCAGCCCTGTAACCTGGGGCGCAACGCGCCCGAGTAGCTCAGTTGGTAGAGCACTTCACTTGTAATGAAGATGTCGCGGGTTCGATTCCTGCCTCGGGCTCCCAGTCGCGAACCCCGGCTCCGTACGGGCCGCCGGCGTGGCGCATCGGGCCCGAACGGGTACAAGATCCTCTCAGCACCAGGCAATCGGCCGGTGGCGAACAGGGAGGGCTGCATGCTTTCTGACTTCAAGAAGTTCGTGCTGCGCGGGAACGTCGTGGACCTGGCGGTGGCGGTCGTGGTCGGCGTCGCCTTCACGGCCATGATCACCGCGTTCGTGGTCGACATCATCACGCCGCTCGTGGCCGCCATCTTCGGCAAGCCCGACTTCTCCGACCTGACCTTCACGCTGCACCACTCCAAGTTCAAGTACGGGTCGTTCCTCAACGCGCTGCTCGCGTTCCTCATCGTGGCCACCGTGGTCTTCTTCGCCGTCGTGGTGCCGCTCACCGCGCTGATGCGCCGGCTCAACGTGTTGCCCTCCGAGGAGCCCAAGCCCGAGACGCGCGAGTGCCCCGAGTGCCTGAGCGACATCCCCGTCGCGGCGCGCCGCTGCGCCTTCTGCACGTCCGAGGTGGCTGCGGCGGCTTAGGGGCTGGCGGCCGCGCCGCGCTCGGCGCGCGCGATGAGGCCGTTGCACGGCTCGTCCTCGTCGAGGATCTTCGCCGCCTGCTCACCTCCGCACACCGGCAACGACTCGGCGTCGAGCAGACCGATCTGCACCAGCAGCGACGCCTGGTCCCAGTAGATGTGCTCCGACGCGACCTTGTCACCCTCGAACCCGGCGACGACCGCCACCGGGAGCTCCACGTACCGGCCGGTCGGTGCCACGCCGGGAAGGAACGTGTCCATCACGCGGTCGTGGGTGAAGTGCATCACCATCTCGTCCACCACGCGGTCCGCACCGGTGGTGCGAGAGACGTGCGTGATGCGGACGTCGTCCGGCCAGTGCCCGATGAAGTGATCCCGGTAGAACTGGCGGACGCCCGCTCCGCCGACGCCGCCCGCCAGCGTGGGGACGTGGGTGACGTGCGGCTCGTCGACCATGGTGGCCATGGTGGCGTCGAGGTCCTTCGTCTCGAATTCCGAGGCCACATGGAGGTCGAAGATCGCCCCCAGGTCCGGATCGGCCGTTCCGCGTTGCTCGGGCATGGCGCGCCTCCTTCGGTGGCAGGACCTCGTCGGCTCAGTCTGCCCTCTTGCCGCTGCCCGCCGCGCGCTGGCGGGCCACCTCGAAGCAGGCGACCGCGCCGGCCACGCCGACGTTGAGCGAGGGCAGCGTGCCGTGCTGGGGGATGGCGGCCACCGCATCGCAGCGGCGCCGTACCAGCGGGGCCAGGCCCTTCTCCTCACTGCCGACCACGAGTGCCACCGGCCCGTCACCGAGCGGCAGGTCGTAGAGCGACTGCTTCGCCTCGCCCGCCAGGCCGATCGACCACACGCCGAGCTCGCGGAGCTCACTCAGGGCGGCAGGCACGCCGCCCACCACGGCGAAGGGCAGGTGCTCGATCGCCCCGGCCGCCGTCTTGGTCACCGTGGGCGACAACCGCGCCGAGCGGTGGCGCGGCAGCACGACGCCGGTCACCCCGGCGCATTCGGCGCTGCGCAGCAGCGCGCCCAGGTTGCGCGGGTCCGTGATGCCCGCCGCCACCAACAAGAACGGCGCGGTGCCGCGGCGGTCGGGTGCGGCGAGGCCCTCGAGTGCGACCGGCTCGAGGGGGCGGGTCAGGGCCAGCACACCCTGGGGCGACTCGGTGCGAGCCTGCGAGTCGAGGCGCGCCCGGGGCACCGTCTCGACCGGGACGCGCATGCGTCCGGCCAGCTCCTCAATGCGGTCGAGCTGCGGCGAGGGGTCCTGGTCCTCGGCCAGCATGATCCGGCGCACGGTGCGGCGGCCGACCGTGAGCAGCTCGAGCACGGCGCGGCGACCCTCGACCTGGTCGCCGCCGAGCTCGCTGCGCGGGCCGGGACGGCGGTCCGGGCGCTGGCCGCCTCCGTCCTGGGCGCCGCCGGCGCGACCGCCGCGACCTCCACCGCCGCGACGCGGGTCCTGACGCGCCGGCGCACGGCGCGGGCCACCACGCGGCGGAGGACGGGGGCTCACGTCGACTCCATGAGGACCACGGCCAGACAGGCGATGCCCTCGGCCCGGCCCAGCGCGCCGAGCCCCTCCGCCCGGGTCGCCTTGACCGAGACCGGCCCGCCCAGCACGGCGCTCAGGCGCTCCCCCATGGCCGCGGTGTGCGGCGCCAGGCGGGGCGTGTCGGCGACGATGGTGCAGTCGGCGTTGGCGCAGGCGAACCCCTCTCCGGCCGCCATGGCGACGACCTCGGTGAGCAGGGTCACGCTGTCGGCGCCCTCCCACACTGGGTCGGTGTCGGGGAAGTGTCGGCCCAGGTCGCCCAGGCCCACCGCGCCCAGGACGGCGTCGGCCAGGGCGTGGCACACCGCGTCGGCGTCGCTGTGGCCGCCCAGGCCCCGGGCACCCTCGATCTCGATGCCGCCCAGGACGAGCGGGCGGTGCGGGTCCTCCGCGAAGCGGTGCACGTCGATGCCCTGCCCGATGCGCATGCTCATGTCCGCCCGGCCGCCAACAGCCGCTCCGCCACCTGCAGGTCCTCGGGATCGGTGATCTTGAGATTGCCGGGCTCGCCCGGGACGACCTGCACGGAACCGCCCAGCGCCTCCACCAGCATGGCGTCGTCGGTGGCGCCGGGCGACGCGGCCCCGGCGTGGGCCTGCCGGAGCACGGCGGCCCGGAAGGCCTGCGGGGTCTGGACGGCGACCAGCCTGGTCCGGTCGAGGGTGTCGATGACCCGCCCGGATTCGTCCACGGCCTTGATGGTGTCACTCGGCGGCACACCGGGCACGGCGCCGTCCGCTCCCCCGTCGGTCACCGCCGCCAGGACGGCGGCGAACAGGGCGGGTGAGGCCAGCGGCCGCGCCGCGTCGTGGACCACGATCACCTGGGCGTCATCGGGCACCGCGGCCAGGCCACGGCGCACCGAGTCGGCTCGCGTCGCACCGCCGGCCACGACGGCGTCTGCACCGTGCGGGTCGGGGGTCGATGCTTCGGGCAGAACCAGGACCACGCCGTCGGAATGGGTCCGGCACGCCTCGACGGCCCATGCGAGCACCGGGCGGCCACCCAGGACGGAGAATTGCTTCAAGCGGCCGAAACGACGGCCGGCGCCCCCGGCCACGACGATCGACCACACCGGTCCTCCGGTGCGGCCGGTCCCGTCGCTCAGGTCAGGGCCTCGTTCAGGCGCTCTTCGGCCGTCTCCTCGTCCACGTTGAGGGCGAAGGTCAACTCGGACACCAGGATCTGGCGGGCCCGCTGCAGCATGCGCTTCTCGCCCGCGGACAGGCCCTTGTCCTTGTCCCGGATGGAGAGGTTCCGCACCACTTCGGCCACCTGGTAGATGTCACCGGAGCGCAGCTTCTCGGAGTGGTTCTTGTAGCGCCGGGACCAGTTCGTCGGCATGCGCGCCTCCTTCTTGCGCAGCACGGCGAACACCTCCTCGACCTCCTCGTCGTTGATGACCTCACGCAGGCCGACGCCCTCGGTGTTGTCGGCGGGCACGTTGAGGATCAGGTCGCCGTAGGCGAGTCGCAGGACCAGGTACTCGCGCTTCTCGCCGAAGGCGACCTTGGTCTCCCGCTTCTCGATGACGGCGGCCCCGTGGTGGGGGTAGACGACTTTGTCTCCGACCTTGAAGGACACAGGACTCAGGGCTCCCTTTTGGGTGGATCGGCTGGCCCGCACGGGCATGCAGAGCTGCGGCGATGCTGTGCGGAGGCAGCCGGGACGGGCAATGGCCGTCCGAAGGTGACTCGCTATTTTACCAGATCACCCGGTCATTCGTAGCGCTCGAAGATGCTGGCCTCGACCAGCCGGGCCAGGCCGTCGCGGATGTGGCGGGCGGTGGCCGCACCGATGCCCTCCACGGACTCGAGCTCGGCGGCGGAGGCGGACAGGATCTCGGGCAGCGAGCCGAAGCGATTCACCAGGCGATCGATGAGCACGTCGGAGAGCGGCTGCGGCAGCCGGTGCAGGAGTCGGTAGCCGTGTGGCGCAAGCTCGGCATGGAGCTGGTCGTCGGCGGCGTTCAGGTGCAGGGCCGCCACCACCTTGGGCAGGTCCATCAGCGCGTCGGCCGACAACGAGCGCAGCTGGGCGATCCCGCTGTCGTCGGCGTAGTCGCGCAGCACCAGCGCCCGGCTCTCCGGGACGCCGGAGCGCAGCTCCTCGGTTTGCAGGTGGATCAGCCGACCGTCGGAGCCCAGCTCGACCAGATGCCCCTCTATCTCCTCGGCGATGCGGCGGACCATCTCGCCGGGCTGGAGCACCGCCACGACGTCGCGCACCGAGACCGAGTCCTCCATCTCGAGGCGGGTCAGCGTGGAGAGGGCGTCGTCGTAGCGGGAACGGAACCGCTGCAGGGTCGAGAGCGCCTGGCTCGAACGGTCGATGAGCCAGCCGGCGGACTGCGTCGTGTGCTTCCGGTCGTTGCGGTACACCGCGATGGTGGCCATCGCCTCGGACACGGCGATGACCGGCACGTCGATGGAGCGGGCCACCCGCTCGGCCGTGCGGTGGCGGGTCCCGGTCTCCGAGGTGGCGATGGTGGCCTTGGGCACCAGGTGCACGTTGGCCCGGGCGATGCGCGAGGCGTCGGCGGCGAGGATGATGGCGCCGTCCATCTTTGCCAGCTCGGACAGGCGCTGGGGCGTGTACTCGGCATCGAGCAGGAAACCGCCGGTGCAGACGGAGAGGACCGCAGGGTCGTCTCCCACCAGGATCAATGCGCCGTGCTTGGCCTGAAGAATCCGGTCGAGACCTTCGCGCAGCCTGGTGCCCGGCGCGATCATCGCCAGCGCGTCGTTCAGAGGCTGGCTGCCGCCGGCGCCGTCGGCCACCCCGGCATCGTACCCGGCGCGCCCCGCGCCCCGGCCTCCGCTTGGACCAGGCCGAGAGCCTCGGCCAGCGTGCGCACCCCGTCCACGGTCAGGCCGGGTGGCGCGGCGGCGGGGGCGCCGGCCATGGAGGCGGGCACCAATGCCCGCGCGAACCCGGCCCGGTGGGCCTCGGCCAGCCGGCGGTCCGCCCCCGGGACGGTGCGTACCTCCCCGGCCAGACCGAGCTCGCCGAAGACGACGACGTCGGGCGGCAGGGGCACGTCGGTGATCACCGAGGCCATGGCCAGGGCGACGGCCAGGTCGGCCGCCGGCTCGGTGACGGTAATGCCACCGACGGCGGCGGCGAACATCTGGGCCGACGCCGGTATCTCGACCGCGGTGCGGCAGGCCAGGACCGCCAGCAGCAGGTTGGCCCGGGCCGCGTCGATGCCCAACGTCTGCGGGCGGGGCGGGCCCATGCCGCTGCCCGAGCCCGGACCGAGCAGCGCCTGCACCTCCACCAGCAGCGGCCGGCGGCCCTGCAGGACGGGCACGACCACGGAGCCGGGGACGCCCGCCATGCGGTCGCCGAGCAGCAGCGGGCCGGGATCGGGCACGGCGCGCAGGCCGTCGTCACGCATCTCGAAGATCCCGACCTCGCCGGCCGGTCCGAAACGGTGCTTGACCGACGTCAGCACGCGGAGGGCGTGGTGGCGGTCGCCGTCGAAGGAGAGCACGGTGTCGACCAGGTGCTCCACGGCCCGCGGCCCGGCCAGGTCGCCGTCCTTGGTCACGTGCCCGACCAGGAGGAGCGGGACGCCGCTCGACTTGGCCATGCGGGTCAGGCGCTCGACGCAGGTGCGTACCTGGGCCAGACTGCCGGCGGGCTGTCCCAGCTCGGGATCCGAGACGGACTGCAGCGAGTCGACCACCACGAGGGCGGGGCGGTGGCGCTCGACGGCGGCCTCGATCGCCTCGACGTCGGGCCCCTCAATGGCCAGGAGGTTCGGGGGCACGGCCCCCATGCGCGCAGCCCGGCCGCGCACCTGGGCCAACGACTCCTCGGCCGAGGCCAGCATGACGTCGAGCCCGGTGGCCGCCAGCGACGACAGGACCTGGAAGAGCAGCGTGGACTTGCCGATGCCGGGGGGACCGAACAGCAACGTGACCGAGCCGGCCACCACACCCCCACCCATGACCCGGTCCACCTCGCTCACGCCGGTCGGGAGGGGGTGCAGCGAATCGGTCGAGACGTCGACCAGGGCGAGAGCGGGCGGGCCCGCAGCGGGTGCGGGGCGCGTACCGCTGCGCCGCACCGGGGCCGGGCCGAGCGTGTTCCACTCCCCGCAACTCGGGCATCGGCCCGCCCAGCGCAGCGTCGTCGCCTCGCACGCCGAGCAGAGGTAGGCACCGCCCTGGCGGCGGGCACGCGTGCGATCGGCCGGTGCCATGGCGGCACCCTACGCGGGGGGTGTCACACAACGCGGGACCCGGCGGCGTGAGGACTGTGATGGCAGGCTCTGCCCATGAGTGCACCGCTGTCGTGGGAGGCGAGGCCGTGACCCCGTCCATCCGTCCCACCCGAACGGCCGACGCCGCAGGGATCCTCGCCGTCGTGGAGGACGCCTTCTCCGACGACGGGACGCGCGACGCCGGTGAGGAGATCGCCATTGTGCAGCGAACCTGGTCGGCGCGCCACGATCGCTCCCTCATTGAGCTCGTGGCCGACGAGGACGGGACGATCGTCGGCCACCTCCAGGCGGCCCCGGGCTGCCTCGACGGAACCCCGACGCCGGCGGCCGGCGTCGCTCCCGTCTGCGTCGCCGCGTCGAGGCAGGGACGTGGCATCGGCATTGCGCTCATGACGGCGTTGCTCGGCGCGGTCGAAGAACAGCGGTGGCCCCTTCTGCTGCTCCTCGGCGAGCCGGCCTACTACGAGCGGTTCGGCTTCGAGTCGGCGGGCCCGCTCGGCCTCCACTACGCGCCGGCCGGAGCCGGCAGTCCCCACTTCCAGGCGCGTCGGCTGACCGGGTACACCGCGGCGCTGCGCGGCGAGTTCACCTATTGCTGGGAATGACAACCTGTCCGGGCACGCAAGCCCGAGGGAACGCCTGAACTACTCGGCGTCTGCTCCGGCGCCGGCCAGCTCGAGCGGGGGCGGCTGAATGCCCTCGATCGCCGTGAAGCTGAGCTGCGCGTCCTCGCCGTCGATGGGCGACTCCTCGACGTCGACGACGATGGTCTCGCCGACGCGGAATTCCTTCCAGAGGATGCGCTCCGACAGCGGGTCCTCGACCAGCTGCTGGATGGCCCGGCGCAGCGGCCGCGCTCCCAGCTGGGGGTCGTAGCCCTTCTCGGCCAAATGCGCCCGGGCAGCCGGCGTCAGCTCCAGGCCGATGCCCTGCTCCGAAAGCTGCTTGACGGTGCGCGCCATGAGGAGGTCGACGATCTCTGTCACCTCGGCCCGCGAGAGCTCGTGGAAGACGATCACCTCGTCGATGCGGTTGAGGAACTCGGGGCGGAAGTGCGCCTTGAGCGCCTCGTCCACCTTGGCCTTCATCCGCTCGTAGGTCACGGCTTCCGACGTCTTGGCGAAGCCGATGTTGGCCTTGCGCAGGTCGGCGGTCCCGAGATTCGACGTCATGATCAACACGGTGTTCTTGAAGTCCACCGAACGACCCTGCGCGTCCGTGAGCCGCCCGTCCTCGAGGATCTGCAGCAGCGTGTTGAACACGTCGGGGTGCGCCTTCTCGACCTCGTCGAAGAGCACGACGGAGAACGGCTTGCGCCGCACGGCCTCCGTGAGCTGGCCGCCCTCTTCGTACCCGACGTAGCCGGGAGGCGAGCCGACCAGCCGGCTGACCGTGTGCTTCTCCATGTACTCGGACATGTCGAGCTGAATGAGCGCGTCCTCGTCGTCGAAGAGGAACTCGGCCAGAGTCTTGGCCAGCTCCGTCTTCCCGACGCCCGTCGGCCCGAGGAAGATGAACGACCCGCTCGGACGCTTGGGGTCCTTGAGGCCGGCCCGCGTGCGGCGGATGGCCCTGGACAGCGCCTTCAGCGCCTCTTCCTGGCCGATCACCCGCTTGTGCAGCTCGTCCTCCATGCGCAGGAGCTTCGCCGTCTCCTCCTCGGTGAGGCGGTAGACGGGGATGCCGGTCCAGGCGGCCAGCACCTCGGCGATGACCTCTTCGTCGACGACGTCGAACAGGTCGACGCCC
>DATAXG010000074.1:0-10086 GCA_036273055.1 Acidimicrobiales bacterium
ACGAGGGCGCGACCCTCCCGCTCGAGTCGGTCACGTGGTGCCGACCGCGGTTTGCCCGCCTCCTCCAGCTTACGGTTCCATCGACGCCGTAGCCGGAAGGTACCGCCGGAAGGAGCCGATGATGGAAACCCGACTCCTGGATATCAAAGATCTTTCGCCGCCAGAGGAATCACAGTGGAGTGAATTGGCGGCAGGAGCAAGAGAGAGAGCAAGAGAGCCAATCCATTCTTCGAACCGTCTCCTTGCTCTGGCGAGTCGTGTCTTTGACGGATATTCGGAGACGCGTATTCTCATCGCGTACGAGGGATCCGAAATCAGGGCGTGCTTCCGCTCGTAGCCGTCGAACGACCGAGAGTTCCGCCCCGCCCCGTCATCACGGCGCAAGGGAACCCGACAATGGTCTCTGGGTTTGGCACGCCATTGGGTCGATCGCGCATGCGTTGATGAGGCGATAGGCGCACTCCTCAATGGGCTCCAGGCTGGTGCGAAGTGTGGCGATCTTCCTGGAATAGTGTCCTTCACGCACTCGGAAACCACGGACCGGTGGCGGAGTCACTCCGTCGCCGGGCGAGCACCAAGGGGCTCCCGGTGCATAGGAGTGAGTCGTACGAACGGGGAATGGTTCCCCGTTCGGGGAGGTGGGAAAGTCCGCTCGGCGGTTCACGACGCCGCGGAATCGCACGTCGGCGTCGATTGCTTGGACGCGACACCTGGCGCGAAGTCCACATGGTGGACCGAACGCATGATCCTGACGCGTCTGCGGATTTCATGAGAATTGAGGCATCTGGATGGAAGGGTCGGGGCGAGGGGACGGCCTATGCCCGTGATCCTCAAAAGATCGGATGGTTTCGCGAGCGATGCAGTACTTCGTCAGATCGCGAGGCGGGATATTTCTCTATCGGATCGCGTATGACGAGAGCTACCCGAAATACGGTCGGGGACAGATGTTGTTGGAGGCCGCAATGGAAAGGCTGCTCGAGGGAACGGATGCGCTCCGGCTCGATGCCTGTACAGACCCGAACAATGAGTTTCTCCTTGCGATGCTCCCCGAACGACTCACGACTACGACCATATTGATGGGAACAGGTGGCTCGCTGGACTGGACCCTTGTCTCGGACGCACTGACCATCACGCGTGGCGTCGCGAGACTTCGGAGAACGAGCCAAGAGGTTCGCGGCCTGAGACGGAAGTCCGCCACGAAGGAGTGAGTGGCGCGTTGGGGCGTTGGGGCGTTGCCTTCAGACGCTTGGAAGAATTACAAGAGTCGGGTCTCCAGCGCCACCTCGCGGGTCGTCGTCCCGTCACGGGTGAGCGAGTAGGCCAGTTTGCCGTCGACCTCGGTGAAGGCGTCCTGCAGCTCCGTGCCGAAGAAGACGAGCCCGGTGCCGTTCTCGGTGGCGTAGCCGTCCGGGAGCGTGCCCTCGGCGATGAGGCGGTGGATGAGGGGCCGCCGCTGTTCCTCGGCGTCGTGATGCGGGCTGTTCGACCAGGGCAGGAAAGAGAGCCCGTTGGTCACCGGCACCAGGGTCGGCCCGAAGGAGTCGGTGGTCCCACCGACGTGCCAGCACAGGGAGCCGGCGGACACGCCCTTCAAGACGACGCCCGCCTCCCAGCATTCGCGCAGCACGACGTCGAGCCCGTGCAACCGCCACAGCGCCAACAGGTTGGCGGTGGAGCCTCCTCCCACCCATATGACGTCCTGCGCCAGCAGGTGGGCCCGCACGTCCGGCACGTTGGGCATGGGGAACAGCGTCAGGTGCGAGCTGATGAATCCCAGCTTGGAGAACGCGTTGTGCGCCGCCGCCAGCCGCGCCGCGTCGTCGCCCACCGCGGTCGCCAAGATGCAGAGGCGGGGGTGCGCGCCCGCCTGGGCCAGATCGGCGGCGAGCCGGTAGGAAGGCCCCGGTCGCAGGTTGGCCGGATCCGGTCCTTCGGCCTGGAATCCGATGGATGTGGCGATGATGGTCGGTTGCCGGGCCGCCACGTCAGGAGGGGAGGACCTCGGGGTTGACGATGTTGAGCGGACGCGCCCCCGCCATAAGCCGGCAGAGGTCCTCGGCGATCGTCCGGGTGTGGTTCGACTCGGTGTCGTAGGTGGCGCCCCCGATGTGGGGCGTCAGGACGACCTGCGGGAAGGTGGTCAGGGGGTGGTCCGTGGCCAGGTGCTCGCCCTCGAAGTGGTCCAGGCCCGCCGCACGGACCTTGCCCGAGGCCAGCGCGGCCACCAGGGCATCGGTGTCGTGGATCTTGGCCCGGGCGGTGTTCAGGTAGACGACGCCGTCGCGCATGTTGGCGAAGGCGTCGGCGTTGATCATCCCGGTCGTCTCGGGCGTCACCGGGGCGTGGACCGAGATCACGTCGGACCTGGCCAGCAGCTCGTCGAAGGAGCTCGTGGCGTCCGGCGCATAGGGGTCGTAGGCGAGCACGTCCATGCCGAGGCCGCGCAGGCGCCAGCGCAGGGCACGCCCCACCGCACCCAGTCCGACCAGACCCACCGTCCGGCCGTTCAGCTCCCAGGCGCGGTAGCGCTGGTAGGGGATCTTGCCGTCCCGGTAGATCTCGCCTTCCCGCACGTCGCGGTCGGCCGGGACCACGCCGCGCGTGGCGGCGAACAGCAGAGCCACGGCCAGCTCGGCCACGGCGTCGGCGTTGCGCCCCGGGGCGCGCAGGACTGGGACCCCGGCAGCGGTCGCGGCCGCCACATCGACGTTGGTGGGGTCACCGCGGCAGCTGCACACAGCCATGATCGGCTGCTCGTAGAGGTCAGCCCCACAGACATCGCTCTCGACGATGACGATGTTGGCGCCTTCTGCCGTCGCCCGCTCGGCCAGCTGGGCCGCGTTGTAGATGCGGAGGGAGGGCTGGTCCAGCCACGAATCGAGCACCAGGTCCGCCAACTGATGGAGCAGGTCGAGGCCGGGGCCACTGACGGCGGCGGTGACCAGAGCCTTCGGGCGGGATCCTGTCATGTCGGTCGAACTCTCCTTGTGGGGCGGGCGTCGTCCATAATGGCGGATCATGACATGCGTGTCAGATTCATGAGCACTTCGAGAAGGCCCGTCACCGTCGGCGTCGATATCGGGACCACATCGGTCAAGGCGCTTGCCGTCGACGAAAGAGGCCAGGTCGTGGCCCGCAGCAGGGTGCCGCACAGCATCATGGCGCCCGAGCCCGACGTGTTGCGCCACGACGCCAGGAAGGCGTGGCGGGCCGGGCCCCGCAAGGCCTTCGAGCAGGTGACCGCCGAGCTCGAGGCGGAGGGGAACTCGTTGGCGGGGGTCGCTGTGGCCTCCATGGTCCCCTCCATGACCGCCGTCGGGCGGCAGGGGACACCCGTACTCCCCGGCCTGCTCTACGGAGACCGCGAGGGGCGTCCCCCCGAGGATGCACCCAAGGATTCCGTCCTGCCGCTGGGCGCGATGCCAGACGCCGAGGGGTTCCTCCGGTGGGCCTCCACCGAGGTGCCCGACGCCCGCGGCTACTGGCCGTGCCAGGCGGTGGCGACGCACGCCCTTTCGGGCCTGCCGGCCATCGACACGGGGGTCACCGCCTCCCTGGGCATGCTCCACACGTACGGGCGCTGGAACACCGACCTGCTGGGCTCCATGGGCATCACGGAGAAGCAGATGCCGATGGTGGTGAACATGGGCGAGGCCGCGGGCACGCTGCCTGGCGGTGACGCCGTCATCACGGGCGGGACCATCGACGCCTTCTGCGACCAGATTGTGTCGGGGGCGGTCCACAAGGGCGACGTCCTGGTCATCTTCGGCGCGACCCTCATCTGCTGGGTGATCTGCGACGAGTGGCTGAGCATCGAGGGCTTGATCAGCTACCCGAGCACGACGCCGGACCAGTATCTCGTCGGCGGCCCGAGCAATGCCGGCGCCCTCTTCGTCGACTGGGCCCGCCGGCTGCTGCGGGACACGCCGCGCCCGGGACCGCAGCGCGAGCAGCTCGAGCCCCGGCTCGGGTCGCCGGGTCGGGTGCCGGTCTGGCTGCCCTACGTGCGCGGCGAGCGGACGCCGTTCGAGGACCACACGCTGCGCTCCAACATCTACGGGCTCGATATCGGTTCGGGTGCCGAGG
Source organism: Acidimicrobiales bacterium (assembly GCA_036273055.1). GTDB lineage: Bacteria > Actinomycetota > Acidimicrobiia > Acidimicrobiales > RAAP-2 > Bog-473. The sequence continues at coordinate 4,087 of DATAXG010000074.1, forward strand.
CGATGGAGCGGGCGGCCTACGAAGCGAGCGGCTTCGTGGTGCGGCGGATGATCGACCGCGCCGGCGTCAAGCCGACGCGGATCGTGGCCAGTGGGGGTGGCTCGCGGGTGACGGCGTGGATGGCCGCCGTCGCCGATGCCACCAACCTCGCCGTGGACACGGTCGCCGTCCCCGAGGGTGCCGCACTCGGGGCGGCGTACTTCGCCCGCCTGGCCGCCGGGCTCGAGGCGTCACTGGACGACTCGGTGCGCTGGTCTGGCGTCGGGCGCACCATCGAGCCGGATCCGACCTGGGTGCAGGCCGCCGAGGAGCGCTACCAGCGCTTCAGCGACCTGGGGACGGGCGCGTAGCCCGACGTCACCCGTTGGGAGTGAAGGCGACCTTGAGGGCGCCGCTGCGGTCTTGGCGGGCCAAGGCCTTGAGGGCCGGCCACCACTCCTCGAGCCCGAACCGGTGCGTGAGCATCGGCGTGATGTCGAGGCGGCCGTCCTTCACCAGCTCGAGATAGAGGGCGATGGCGTGCAGCCGGCGGCCCTCGAAGTCCTCCATGCCGAACGCATTCGAGCCGGCGATGGTGATCTCTTTGAAGTAGATCGGGGTCGACTCCCAGCGCTCGGGCGTGGCCACGCCGGTGTAGACGAGCCGGCCCCGCTCGGCCAGGACGCGCACGCCCACTTCGAGAGTCTCGGCCTTGGCGATGGAGTCGTAGACGACGTCGATGTGCCCGGGATGGGTCACCGGCAGCCCGTCCAGTGGCATGTGCAACACGGCGCCCGACCATGCCGCGAGCTCCTCGACGAGCTGGAGCCGGGGTTCATGGGCGAACACGGCGTCGGCACCGAAGCGCTCCGCCATGGCCCGTTGCGCCTCGAAGCGGGCAACGACGCCGACCTCCACGCCGGGAAAGAGGGCCTTGAGTATGGCGACGCTGGTGAGCCCCAGCGCGCCGGCGCCGTAGACGAGCACGCGGCCCGACGCGGGTGGCGGGTGCCGCACGATGGCGTGGAAGGAGACCGAGAAAGGGTCCGCCAGCACGGCGGCCTCATTGGAGATGCCGTCGGGGACCGGGATCAACATGGAGTCGTGCGCCGCCAGTTGCTCGGCCCAGGCGCCCGGTGCGCCGGTGATCACCCCGACGTGCACGCCCGGGCCCAGATCACCCTTCGTGAAGCTCCAGCACAGGCTGAGGTCACCGGCCCGGCAGGGTGGGCAGAGTGGAGTGATGCCGCGCGGCGCGCAGGTCAACCACGGATTGAGCACGACACGCTGGCCGACGTCGAGCCCGCGGGCCTCCGGACCGAGCGCCACCACCTCGGCGACGACCTCGTGCCCGGGGACGTGGGGGAGCGAGGAGAACGCCGCCATCGGGTTGTCGATGTCGCCGGTGTCGAAGTCACCCAGGACGAGCTTGGCGTCGGACCCGCAGATGCCCGAGAGGATGGGCCGGGTCACCACCCAGTCGGGCCGGACGAGCCGGGCATCGTCGATCTGGTGGAGGCCGAACGGGATGCCGGCCAGCATCGTCTCCAGCTCGTCCTCGGGGGTGGGCCGGACCTCCTGCGCGTCCGGCGCAGCACCGAAGAGCAATGCCTTCACTGTTTCGTCCCCTCCTGGCCACCCAAGCCGCGCATGCCCACGATGAAGCTGTCGATGTCCGACGTCTTGGCCTCGATGACGGCCTTCATGTCGGGCAGGTAGTGCTCGAAGGTGTCGCTGTCGATGGCGTCCACGATGCCGGCGGCGATGGCTTCCGGCGGCTCCTTGGGCCCGTCGTAGAGGGGGGCGTCGTTGTCGGGCTGGTCCCAGATCTCGGTGTCGATGGCACCCGGGATGATGAGCTTGACCGAGACCCCGGTCCCGTCGAGGTCGACCACCATGGACTCGCTCCAGCCGGCCAGCGCGAACTTCGAGCCCGAGTACGCGGCCTCCGCCGTGATGCCGAGGCGCCCGCCGAGGCTCGAGACGTTGACGATCGTCCCGGAGCTGCGCTCGAGCATCCGGGGCAGCAGGGCCAGCGACATGGCGACGGGGGAGAAGTAGTTGATGCGCATCGTCCGCTCGACCTCGGCCATCGTCAGGCGGGTGACGTGCCGGCGCATCGGGACGGCCGCGTTGTTGACGATCACGTCGACCCCGCCGAAGTGATCCCAGATCTGCAGGGCGAGGTGGGCGGCGGACTCGGGCTCGGAGAGGTCGGCCGCCCAGACTTCAGTGTCCGGCGAGGTGGCAATGCAGTCCGCCCGCACCGCCTCGAGCCGGTCGGCCCTCCGGGCCACGAGCGCCACGGTGTCACCGCGGGCGGCGAGGGCCCGGGCCAGCGCCGCCCCGATTCCCGACGACGCGCCGGTGACGAGGACCGTCCGACCACTCTGCGCAGCACTCACCTTCGAACCTCCCCTGGCCGCGCCGACTTCTGTCCGCCGCATCCCTTCCCGAGGAAGGAACACGGTCTCTTGGGGGTGAGCGAGGGGTCTCGAACCCCCGACCTCCAGGACCACAACCTGGCGCTCTAACCGACTGAGCTACGCCCACCGAGGGCCACAAGTGTGACACACCGTCCGGTGCCCCTCGGCACCCCCGGGCAACGTCGGCCGGGCTGCCCGAGGATGTCCACGGGCCTCGGACCGGCTATGTCAGGCTGGAAGCGCTGCCCTCGTAGCTCAGTTGGAATAGAGCGGCTGACTTCTAATCAGCGGGTCGCAGGTTCGAGTCCTGCCGAGGGCGCCAGAATTCACCCAGCCGACGGGCCGTCCCCTGTGCCGGCCGGTCCGTCAGGCCGGCAAGGGCTCGGCCCCGCTTTCGACGAGGGCAGCCAGATTGTCGACCGACTTCTCCAGCATGTCGAGTGGCACGATCGGGAAGTGGGGCCGCGCGAATTCGGGGATGTCCGGCCACTCGCAGTAGTTGGTGACCAGCGTCTCGTCTGGGCCGATCGCGGTGATCTCCCACCCGTAGACGTGGCCGAACGGACCCTTCCCCGGGAGGCCGACGTTCCATTCGAGCAGCTCGTCCGGGACGATCCTGGTCACCGTATTGACGGACCGGTATTTCCCCATCGGCTGGTCACCCAGCGGCTCCCTGTCCATGTCCAATACGAACGTGTCCCCCGGCGCCTGCACACGTTCCGTTCCCGGTGCCGCCTCCAACATGCCCGACCCGTCGATCTCGACGTGCATGGCGGGGTCCGTGACGATGCTGAAGACCTCGGAGGGGCTGGCCGCGACGGTCCGGCTGGCGGCGATTCGCTCTTCTCTCGACACGGTGCGTCCTCCGTGGGGTCGGTTCGCTTCGACACTAGCGACCAGCCCTTCCGGCGAGCGGATACCGTTGCCCGCACATGGCCGAAACGCAGAACACCTGGCAGCACGCCGTCAAAGAGAACCTGAAGCCGCTGCGCGACCGGGTGGTGCGCGGACTCGGTGGCGTCATGCCGGAGCCTGCCCCCAGGGGCCTCAGCTACGACGAGCTCGTGACCCTGCTCTATCCGACGCTGCCCGACGAGCTCCGCCCCGTCGTCGACGAGGCGGCCGCAGGGCCGCTCACCCGGGCCTCGACCATCCGCCGGATGCTCGGGACCATTGAGCACCAGGTCGCACCGACAGCCTTCTCGGTGCAGCTGTCCGAGGAGGACACCGTGCCGTGCACGGTTGGCGGGGTCGACCTGTTGTGCGACGCCGCCGACGCTGCCGTCACGCCCGGATTGCTCTCGGGCGAGTACGAGGTGCACCTGTCCGCCGTGTTCGAGAAGTACTGCACCACTGGCATGACGGTGATCGACGTCGGTGCCAACATCGGCTACTACTCCCTCCTGGCCTCCCGCCTCGTCGGTCCTTCCGGGCGGGTCATCGCCCTGGAGCCGAACTCGGAGAATTGCCGACTCCTCCTGTCCTCCCTCCGCCTCAACGACATCACGAACGTGCAGCTGCTGCCCGTGGCGGCTGACACCTCGACGGGGTGGGCGTACTACTCCACGCACGTCGGTTCCAACGGTGGCCTGATCGAGGGTGGTGAGCTCCTGTCCCGTCCGGGCACCGTCGTGCCGACCTTCCGGCTCGACGAGCTCGTGGACGGTCGGGTGGACCTGTTGAAGATGGATGTCGAGGGGGCAGAGGGCCGGGTGGTGCGAGGCGCCACGCGCATCATCGAGCGCGATCGACCGATCGTCACCAGCGAGCTGAAAGACGAGATGCTGCGCCGCGTCTCGGACGGAACGGTGGCCGAGTACCTCGGGTACTTCGAGAAGCTGGGCTACTCGGTGTCGCTTTTGGAGAAGGCATCCGCGACGGAGAAGCCGTACGCATCGGTGGCCGACCTCCTGGCCGACTGGGGCGAAACCGACGAGCTCCGCGACGTCTTGCTGTTGCCACGCCCGGTCTGAGAGGACGTCGGCACAGCGCCGCGTGGCGGGCGGCCCCTACCGGGCTGGGACCTGATCCCGGGTCGACCCCACGAGCCCGGTGAGCAAGATGTCCGCGTCATCGGAGATCACCAGCGCGTCAACCCGGTGGGCCTTGATGAATCCCCGCTCGACCGCGTGCCGCACGAAGACGAGCAGGTCGTCGAAGAAGCCGTCCACGTTGAGAATGCCGCAGGGCTTGTCATGGATCCCGAGCTGCGCCCAGGTGACGGACTCCATGAACTCCTCGTAGGTCCCGAATCCGCCCGGGAGCATGACGAAGCCATCCGACAGCTCGGACATCAGGGCCTTGCGCTCGTGCATGGTGCTCACGACGTGGAGGTCGCTCAGGGTGCCGTGGGCGATTTCGTGGCCGGCCAGTGACTCGGTGATCACGCCCGTCGCCCGACCACCCGACGCCAGAGCCGCATCGGCGACCACGCCCATCAGGCCCACGGAGGCGCCGCCGTACACGAGCTCGATGCCACGCTCGGCGACCGCGGCGCCGAATCGCCCGGCGGCCGCGGTGAAGGCCGGATCTGTCCCGGGACTCGATCCGCAGAACACGCAGAGCGTCTCCACCGCCGTCATGCCGGGCTGCCTTCGGGAATGGGCATCTCCGTGCGCCGTACCGAGGCGGCGCGCCGGACGCGGCGCACGATTGTCTCCGCCGCGTCGGCGTCGTGGATGGTCAAGGAGAAGGCGGCCGCAGCCAGCGCGAAGATCGCCGCAGTGAGGAAGGCGAAGCGGTAGCCCGAGATGTCGGGTGTCGACGTGCTGGCGCTGCCGTGGGCGGTTCCGGCGCCGATGAGAACGGTCGAGAGGATCGCGACACCGGTCGCGCTGCCCACCTGGCGCATGGTGTTGAAGAAGGTAGAGGCCCGACCCATGGACTCGGGGGTGATCATGGCGAAGGCAGCGGCCTGGTTCGGCACCATGACCTGGGCCATCATCCAGCCCAGCACGAACATCAGGCCGCGGATGAACCACAGATTGGTGGTGACCGTGATCTGGGTCAGCACCAGCATGCAGGCGGCCAGGCCGAGCAGGCCGCCCGTGATGTGCCGCCGGGGGCCGATGCGCGGGTAGATGAACCGACTGGCGAACTGCGCACCGATCATGACGCCGAACGCCTCGGGGAAGGTGGAAAGGCCCGACTGCAGTGCGGAAAGTCCCCGCGCGTCCTGGAAATAGAGCGGGATCAGATAGAGCATTCCGAGGAAGGCGGCGGCGGCCAGGAACATCACGCAGTTGGTCGAACGGAACAGCCGCTCCCGGAGCAGGTGCAGATCTACCATCGGACGGCTGGTGCGCAACTCCACCAGGACGAACGCGACGAGCAATGCCGCGCCGATCAGGCAGGTGGAGACGACCGCCGCCGCCGACCATGATTCGAGCGGTCCCTCGGACACGCCGTACATCAAGAGCCCTAATCCAGCCCCGCCGAGCACGAAGCCGGGCACGTCGAAACGGCCGGCATCGATGGCGTCGACCTTCTCCAGGACGAGGGCGCCGAAGAGCACGGCCACGATGCCGATCGGGACGTTCACGAAGAAGACCCAGCGCCACGAGAAGTTGGTCACCAGGAAGCCGCCCAGCACCGG
>DATAXG010000075.1:0-3457 GCA_036273055.1 Acidimicrobiales bacterium
CGCTCGCTCAAGACGTCGCCTCACTCGCAAAGCCAATTGGAGAGCCAGCGTATTGGCCGGAACCGGGAGCGATGCGTCAGGGGTGGCGGAATTGTGAAGAATTCGAGGCGTCAGCGGGGGTGGCAGCGCCACGGCAGCGCCACGGCAGCGCCACGGCAGCGCCACGACGCCGCACCGCTCAGCCCCCGGGACCCCGACTGACCCTCCGGTAGCATGACGCGCATGAGTCCCAGCAAATCGAGCACCGACCTCCAGTCGCTTCTCGGCGCCGACGCGGACGCCCTCCTCGGCTACACGGCCAAGGCGTTCCCGGCCGAGCACCTCACCCTCCCCGGGCCCGACTACCTCAGCGAGGTGTTCACGAACAGCGACCGCAGCCCCACCGTGCTGCGGAACCTCGGGTGGATGTTCGACCACGGTCGGCTCGGCGGCACCGGCTACGTGTCGATCCTGCCGGTGGACCAGGGCATCGAGCACTCGGCCGCGGCGAGCTTCTCGAAGAACCCCGCCTACTTCGACCCGCTGAACCTCCTGGAGCTGGCGCTGGCCGGCGACTGCAACGCCGTCGCCACGACGCTGGGCACCCTGGGACTGGCCTCGCGCAAGTACGTGCACCGGATCCCCTTCATCGTGAAGCTCAACCACAACGCATTCCTGCACGTGCCCAACACGTACGACCAGATCATGTTCAGCTCCGTGCGCCAGGCCGCCGACCTCGGCGCGGTCGGCGTGGGCGCCACCATCTACTTTGGCTCCGACGACATGGACCGCGAGCTGCAGCAGGTCGGCGACGCGTTCGCCGAGGCGCACCGGCTCGGCATGTTCACCGTGCTCTGGTGCTACCTGCGCAACTCGGCCTTCCAGAAGGACGGCGTCAACTACGAGCTGTCGGCCGACCTCACGGGACAGGCCAACCACATGGGCGTCACGATCGAGGCGGACATCATCAAGCAGAAGCAGCCGGAGAACAACGGCGGCTATAACGCCGTCGGCTTCGGCAAGACGGACCCGCTGGTCTACGAGCAGCTCACCACCGACAACCCGATCGACCTCACCCGCTGGCAGGTCGTGAACTGCTACGCCGGCCGCATCGGCCTCATCAATTCCGGCGGCGAGTCCAAGGGCGACAGTGACCTGGCCCAGGCGGTCCGCACGGCGGTCATCAACAAGCGGGCGGGCGGCATGGGCCTCATCGTGGGCCGCAAGGCCTTCCAGCGGCCGCTGGCCGAGGGGGCCGCCCTCATTCACAGCATTCAGGACGTGTACCTCGACGAAGAGGTCACGATCGCCTGAGCTCGAGGCGCCTGGACGGGAGGCGCCTGATCCCCGGCGGGGCCGCCTCGCCGGGCCGCCGCCGCCGCTCCCCGAGGACGGGCCCGGGCCGCCACGGGCCGCAACACAGATGAATACTGAATGAAGAAGACCCTCTGTGGCCCGGGGTTAGGATTGCGTACAACGAGCAATTCGGACGCAGAGCGCCGCGCGCCGTCGCGGCGGAGTGCGCTGGCCCGCTGGTGTGAGCCAAGCCTCTGACGTCCACGATACGAGACGAGGCAGCCCGTGGCATCGGGAACGCAACACGAAACAGAGGTATTGGACCAGGTCATCGTGCGCTTTGCCGGCGACTCGGGCGACGGCATGCAGCTCACGGGGGACCGGTTCACCACGAGCAGCGCCCTCATGGGCAACGACCTGTCCACCTTCCCGGACTTCCCGGCCGAGATCCGGGCCCCGGCGGGCACCGTCAACGGGGTGTCCGCCTTCCAGGTGCACATCTCGGACCACGACATCCTCACGCCGGGCGACTCGCCCAACGTCCTGGTGGCCATGAACCCGGCCGCCCTCAAGGCCAATATCGAGATGATGGCCAAGGGGACGGTGCTGATCGTCAACAGCGACTCCTTCGAGGAGCGCGACCTGGCCAAGGCCGGCTACTCCGAGAACCCCCTGACCGACGGCTCCCTGGCGGCCTACACGGTCTACGAGGTCCCGATGACCTCCATCACCCAGGAGGTCTGCAAGGAGGCCGGGGTCAAGCCCCGCGACGCCGAGCGCTCGAAGAACTTCTTCGCCCTCGGTCTCATCAGCTGGATGTACACCCGCCCGGTCGAGCCCACGGTCGAATGGATCAACGAGCGGTTCGGGGGCCGGCCTCTCGTGGCCGACGCCAACACGCGGGCCTTCCGGGCTGGCTACGACTTCGGCGAGACGGCGGAGCTCTTCGAGTCCAACTACGAGGTCCGGCCCGCAACGTTCGAGCCGGGCGAGTACGTCCAAGTCACCGGCAACCAGGCATTGGCCTGGGGCCTCATCGCCGCCGCCCGTCTGGCCGGCCTGCCCTTGTTCCTGGGCAGCTACCCGATCACGCCGGCCTCGGACATCCTCCACGAGCTGAGCCGGCGCAAGGAGTTCGGCGTCCGCACCTTCCAGGCCGAGGACGAGATCGCCGGAGTCGGCGCCGCCCTCGGCGCGGCCTTCGGCGGCGCCCTCGGGGTCACGACCACGAGCGGACCGGGCCTGGACCTCAAGTCCGAGACGATCGGGCTGGCGATCAACCTCGAGCTGCCGCTCGTCGTGGTCGACGTGCAGCGAGGCGGGCCGTCCACCGGGCTCCCCACGAAGACCGAGCAGGCCGACCTGCTCCATGCCCTGTACGGCCGGCACGGCGAGGCACCCCTGCCGATCCTGGCGCCCAGGACGCCGAGCGACTGCTTCGCCGTCGCCATCGAGGCCGTCCGCCTGGCGGTGAAGTACCGCACGCCCGTGATCGTCCTCTCGGACGGCTACCTGGCCAACGGCGCCGAGCCCTGGCGCCTGCCCGACCTCGATTCCTTCGCGCCGATTGAGCCCGCCTTCGCCGGCGAGCCCAACCACGTCGACGACGAGGGCAACGAGTCGTTCTGGCCCTACGTGCGCGACCCCGAGACCCTGGCCCGCCCCTGGGCCCCACCCGGCCTCCCGGGGCTGGAGCACCGCATCGGCGGCCTCGAGAAGGCCGACGGCACCGGGAACGTCTCCTACGAGGGCGTGAACCACGAGCGCATGGTCCACCTGCGGCGGGACAAGATCGCCGGGATCGCGTCGGACATCCCGCCGGTCGAGGTCAACGACGAGACGGGCGATGCGCAGCTGCTCCTCGTGAGCTGGGGCTCCACCTACGCCGCCGTGGCGGCCGGGGTGAAGCGGATCCGGGCCCGTGGCATGAAGGCGGCCCACGTCCACCTGCGCCACCTCTCCCCGCTGCCGTCCAACCTCGGCGAGGTGCTGCACCGCTACACGCAGATCCTCGTGCCTGAGGTGAACCTCGGCCAGCTGAGCCGGATCCTGCGCGCCGAGTACCTGGTGGACGCCCAGACCATGTCCAAGATGCAGGGCGTCCCGTTCCGCGTCGGAGAGATCGAGGCAGCCATCACGGCGCTGCTCGGAGGGAAGTCATGAGCGAGTCCAACGGCGCCAC
>DATAXG010000076.1:0-14863 GCA_036273055.1 Acidimicrobiales bacterium
GCTGCCGCAGGACTTCGGGCTCCTGCTTCCAGAGGTCCACCATGTGCAGGCGGTTCTGCAGGATCAGCTGGAGCTCACCCCGGGTGCGGATGCGACCCGGCAGGTGGAGGCGCGCCTCGGAGTCGAGGGAGGCGCAGAGGCGGCGGAAGGGCTCCTCCCACCAGTCGTCGCCGAAGTCGTCGAGGCCGGTTGTCGTCAAGGCGGCCGCCTGCAGGACCTCGGGGTGCAGCGAGACCATCGAGCGGCCGTCGTCGCCCAGGCCGTGGCCGAGCGCGATCATCTTGTCGGCCCAGGGGCTGCGTGGGGGAGGTGTCCAGGGCACGGGGCGTCACGGTACTTGCAGCGGGGGAGAATGGCCGCATGGAGCACCCCGTGGAGCACCGCATGGAGCACAGCACGGAAAGCAGTGCCAGGAAAGGCAGCCGATGAGCAACGCCGTGCCGGATCTCGACGTGGACGCGATGCTGGCGGTGCTGGGGACCGGGGCCGCCCGCATGCTGAGCCCCGGCGTCCCGGTCTCGCAACTGGACCATGCCCTGCAGACGGGGGCGCTCCTGGCCCACCTCCATCCCGGTGACGACGAGCTGGCGGCCGCCGGGCTGGTGCACGATATCGGCCACCTCTTGCCGGGTGGTACCGACGAGGCCCACGCCGACGACGCCGCGCGCGCCGTGCGACGGGCATTGGGGGAGCGGGTGGCGGGGATCGTGGGCCTGCACATTCAGGCCAAGCGGTATCTCGTGGCGACCGAAGCGGGGTACGGCGGTGTGCTCACCGATGACAGCGTGGTGTCGTTGGGTCACCAGGGCGGAGCGATGGCCGCGGACGAAGCGGCGGACTTCCTGGCCCGGCCATGGGCGTCCGACGCAGTGACCCTGCGCCGGGCCGACGACAGCGGGAAGGTCGAAGGTCTGGCGGTTGGAGACCTGGCGAGCTGGGTACCTCTTCTGCAGGAAATCACCCGGCGGGCCGGGCCGGCCGGGGGCTGAGGCCTCCGGGTCGAGCATCGGTCGCGTCCGGGCCAACTCCGGGCGGCGGGTCCGGGGCGACACTCTGCGGGGGGTGACAGCAGCTGGTGAGCAGACGGAACGGCGGATCGTTCCCATGCGGCGGGGCACGGCGTCGTGCGCCCGAAACGCTGCCCGAAACGGCGCGTCATCCGGTCCCCCGCCTCCAATTCCGGCGCGGCCGATGTCCGTCTGCCGCTCCAATGGGCGGCACCCATCCCCCGGCCTGCGGCAGGCATTCGACGGACACCCGTAGGGAAGCGCCCCAGCGTTCGTTGTGCTCCCGAGATCCATGGGGAGGCTTCACCTGGTGAAGGGTCACCGCCGAACGTTGCGCATGCGCCTGCGGGGGCGCCGCTACACGCCCGCGACGGTCCGGATCGGCCTGGCCTGCGCGGTGCTCACGGGCGTCGGCATCGTCGAGCTGGGCTCGGGCTCGGGTGCCGACACGTCCTTCGTCCCCGGCGACGCGCTGGCGCAGTCGCAGGCCATCAGCCTGGCGCCGACGACCGGTGGACTGAATTACGCGATCACGCTCGCCACTTCCATCTCGAACTACCAGGACTTGGAGGCGCAGTCGCTGTCCCAGACGATCGACCTGGGCGCCATCGGCACCTCGCTCGAGGCCCAGGGCTGCGACGGCGGCGCCCCGACCCTCCCGCAGAGCGACGTGCCACCACCGGTGCAGGCCGAGTCGACGAGTGGCAACCAGAGCCTGTCGGACAGCATCACGCCGCAGACCTCGACCGACGGCCTCGGCATCGGAAACGAGGCGGCGACCGCCACCACACAGCCGGCATCGGGCTCGTTGACGACCGCGTCCAACGTCTCGGTGCCGGGTGGGATGGTCGCCGTCAACGGGCTGACGTCGAGCGCCAAGGCCTCCATCGACAACGGCGCCACGCGGACCGCCACCGCGACGTCCGACATCGGGCAGATCTCGTTGGCCAGCGGTACCGTCGTCCTGGGCGGCCTGCAGTGGACCGCCACCCAGCAGTCCGGTGGGACGACCACCTCGACCGGCACCTTCTCCATCGGCTCGCTCACCGTCGCCGGGGTCCCGGTCGACCTCTCCAGCCTGAGCAGCGCGGGGAACCCGCAGAGCGTGCTCAGCGTCATCAACACCGCCCTGGCGCCGATCGGCCTCAACATGCAGTGGCCGGCCCAGACGACCCTGTCCGACGGCACCGTCCAGATCTCGCCCCTCGTCATCGGCATCGACAACAACGCGCTCGGGCAGCAGGTGGTCGGCGCCAACGAGAACAGCGTGCAGCCGGTGCGCGAGGCGCTGGTCAACGCGCTGCTCAGCGCCAACTGCAACTTCGCCACCCCACTCACCGTCGGCGACATCGGGATGGGCGTGCTCTCTGGAGGCGGCAATCTCAACCTCGACTTCGGCGGCGCCAGCGCCGAGACGGACAACCTGGCCGCCACGTCCCCATTCGGCAGCGGCGGCGGGGCCGCGCTGCCCTCGTCCTCGTCCTCGTCCCTGGGGACCGGATCGACGGGCAACACCGGGAACACCTTCGGCGCCAGCAGCCTGCCCATCACGAGCAACAGCGGCGTCGCGCCCCTCGACTCGTCGGCACCGCCGGCCTCTGCCGCCACGGGAGGTGGCTCCACGGCCGCCACCGGCAGCCAGCAGGAGGCCCTCGGGCCCATGACCCGGACCTCGGACTGCATCAGCCTTGGTCCCTCGGGCGGCGGGTGCGATACCGGCAACGTCGCCGTCCCCATCGGACTCGGTGCGCTGGCACTGGTGGTGTCCCTCTTCGCCTGGGACGCCGTGCGCCAGCGCCGCCGCCTGCAACTGAGCGGGCGGGGACATACTGACCTGGAGGTTCCGCAGTGACCGATTCGAGCCGCGCCGCCCCAGGAGGTGTGAGCAAGCTCCGGCTCTCGGCCAAGACCAACGGCCGGCTGCTGAAGGGCTACGGACCCCTGGCCGCCCTGCTCGTGGCCTTCCTCTTCATGGCCCTGCTCGTGCCCACGAAGGCGCCGCAGCAGGAGGTCGTGCACGAGACGGCCTCGAGCGCGGGCGCGAGCAGCGGCACGAGCGGGACGACGGCGACGACGACACCGGGTGCGGCCGGGGCCGCCGGCGCGGCCGGGGCGGGTGCGGCCGGGGCGGGTGCGGCCGGGGCCGCCGGCGCGGCGGGTGCAGCCAAGACTGCGGGCTCTGCCGCCGGTGCGGCGACCGGCAAGTCGGGCGGCTGTCCGGGCCAGGCCCAGCAGGTGCCCGGCGATCCGTACTCACCGCCGTGCATCTCGTTCTCGGGCAGCAACGGCGGCGCCACCTCTCCCGGCGTGTCGTCCAACGCCATCAACGTGAGCTACCGGATCACCGCGGACTCCGAGAGCTTCCAGCAGACGCTGGCCTCGCTGGGCGGGGCCAACATCACCGACACCACGGCCGACATCGAGCGCACGGTCAACACGCTCGCCACCTACTTCGACAACCACTTCCAGCTCTACGGCCGCAAGCTCAACATCGAGTTCTTCAACGGCCAGGGCTCCATCACGAACGAGCTTCTCGGGAGCGGGCAGCAACAGGCCGACGCCGACGCCGTGACGTCCGCCCAGTCCGAGCACGCTTTCGCCGAACTCAACGGGGTGACCGAGCCCTACGACGTGGCGCTGGCGGCGCAGCACGTGATCTCCTTCGGGGCGCCCTACCTGTCGGCCTCCTTCATGGGCCAGTACGCCCCCTACATGTGGAGCCTCGACACCGAGTCCAACGACGTCGTCCAGGCCACCAGCGAGCTCTACCTGAAATCGCTGGCCGGCGGCAACGCGACCTATGCCGGCGGCAGCCTGCAGGGCAAGCCGCGCAAGGTGGCCATCATCGCCCCCAGCGACCCCTGGTACCAGTCGGCGGCCCAGTCGGCGGTGCAGCAGGCGGCCGCGGCCGGCCATCCCATCGCCGACAACATCCAGTACCAGCTGAACCTGTCGACGCTGTCCAGCCAGGCGTCCAACGTCATCAGCCAGCTGCAGAACGACGGCATCACGACCGTGGTGTGCGGGTGCGACCCGGTCTTCCCGGTCTACCTCACGTCGCGCGCCGCCGAGCAGGGCTACACGCCGGAGTGGGTGGTGGCCGGCGTGGCCCTGACCGACCAGGACATCGTCGGCCAGCTCTTCCAGCAGAGCGAGTGGTCGCACGCGTTCGGCGTGACCTTCAACGGGCCGACCGTGCCCAAGCAGAACACGTTCGGCTATTCGGCCTACAAGCAGGTCAGCTCGAGCACGGAGCCGGCCAACGCCGTGGACCTGATCTACGCCCAGATGTACGAGATGGTCATCGGGATTCAGATGGCGGGCCCCGACCTGACCCCGGCGACGTTCCAGAACGGCATGCGGGCCTATCCGGGCAGCCAGGCCGGCGCGTCCAACGCGCTCTACGGCACCTGGGACTTCCCGGCGGGGCACTACACGCCGCAGACGGACTGGTCCTTCATCTACTGGAATCCCAACAAGACGTCGGCCTACGACGACAAGCCCGGTGCCTACGTCGCCTCGACCACCCGGACCAAGATCGGCTCCTACGCCGGCGGCGCGCTGCCCCTCCCCTCCAACTTCCCCATCGCGCCGTCCGGCGGCGGGGGCTAGCCCGCCATGGCGGTCACCGCCCCACCCTCCATCAGTCGCGCCTGGGCTTCGACGCCGGCGCGCCTGCGTGGCGTGATCCTGACGCTCGCCGCCGCCCTCGTGCTGCTGTTCGCCGTGCCCGCCGTGTGGCCGCACTCGGCGCCGCGGGGGCAGATCCTCAACGGGGCTGAGATCGGCGCGGTCAACGGCCTCCTCGCCCTCGGCCTGGTGCTGACCTACCGGGCCTCGCGTGTCATCAACTTCTCCTACGGCGCCATGGGCGCGCTGGCGGCCACGGTGGCGGTCGAGCTCAACCTGGCCCACCACGTGAACTGGTTCGTCTGCATCGGCATCGCCCTCCTCGTCGGGGCGGCGCTCGGGCTGCTGGTCGACTTCGTCATCCGCTGGCGCTTCTTCAGCGCACCACGGCTGATCGTCATGGTCGTCACCATCGGGCTGGCGCAGCTCTTCGGCGGAATTCAGCTGCTCGTGCCCGGATGGCTGAACGGGCCCTCCATCGTCGGGGGCGTGAACACCCCGCTCAGCTCGCACCACGTGCTGATCTTCCCGGTCCTCTTCAACGGGAACGACCTCCTCATCGCCATCGTGGTCCCGGTCGTGCTCGTCGCCATGGGCTGGTTCCTCCTGCGCACGGACGCCGGCGTCGCCGTGCGCTCGGTGGCCGACAATTCGGACCGGGCCCGCCTGCTGGGCATCCCGGTGCGCCGGCTCTCCACCCTCGTCTGGGTGATCGCCGGCCTGCTGGCCGGCCTCACGAGCATCCTGAGCGCACCGTCGGCCGGCATCACCATTGCCGCCGGAGCCGGCCCGACGCTGATTTTGCCCGCACTGGCCGCCGCCATCATCGCCGGCATGGAGAGCCTGCCCCTGGCCTTCGGCGCCGGCGTCGCGCTCGGCATCACCAGCGGGCTGTTCGAGTTCAACATGCCCCGCTTCGGGAGCGCCGTCGGCGACGTGGTGAACCTGGTGGCCATCCTCGTCGGGCTCCTCTTCCTGCAGCGCAAGCGGAGCCGGGCGGACGACGCCGAGGAGTCGTTCTCGTCGACCGGCATCCTGAAGCCCATCCCCGAGGTGCTGCGCTCGCTGCCCGAGGTCAAGGCCGGCCGCATCGGCATCATGGCGCTGGTCGGCGTGATAATCGTGGTGATCCCCCTGGTGTCGGGACCGGGCACGACGCTCGAGTACACCGCCGCCCTCATTTACGGGATCATCGCCATCTCGCTCGTCGTCCTCACGGGTTGGTCGGGCAACGTGAGCCTGGGCCAGTTCGCCTTCGCCGGCGTCGGGGGCGTGCTGGCCGGCGACCTCATCGAGAAATCCAACACGGATCTCTTCCTGGCCCTGGCCGCCGCGGGCGGGGCCGGTGCCGTGCTGGCGGTGGTGGTCGGCATCCCGGCGTTGCGCATCCGCGGCGCCTATCTCGCCGCGGTCACGCTCGCCCTCGGGGTGGCCATGGACACCTTCTTCCTGAACCCGACCTACTACCCCAACATCATTCCGCAGGCCTTCCTGCGCCCCGTGCTGTGGCAGCGCTTCGACCTGGCGTCCAACAAGGCCTTCTACTTCCTCTGCCTCGGGTTCCTGGTGCTCACCATCCTGTTCATTCAGGGGCTCCGCCGCGCCCGGTCGGGGCGAGTCCTGCTGGCCACGCGTGACAACGAGAAGGCGGCCGCCGCCATGTCGGTGCCGCCGGTGCGCACCAAGCTGGCCGGCTTCGTCCTGGCCGGCGCCATCGCCGGCATCGCGGGCGGGCTCTACGCCGTGCTGTTGGGCGCCGTCGCCTTCAACACGTTCGACCCGTCCTACGGGCTGGTCGTCTTCTCCATGGCCGTGATCGGGGGCCTGGGCTCCATCAGCGGCGTCCTCATGGGGGTCGGGCTCATCGAGGTCCTGAGCTACTCGTTCCCCAAGTACCAGCTGGTCTTCACCGGGGTGGGCCTGCTGCTCGTCCTCCTGTTCCTCCCCGGCGGTCTGGCCGAGGGCGTGCAGAGCATCCGGGACCGGTTGCTCAAGATCGCCGCCGAGCGCCGCCAGATCCTGGTGCCCAGCCTCGTGGCCGACCGGAAGGTCGAGCTGGTCGACCACGCGCCGGAGGAGACGGCCATTCTGGAACACGCGCTCAGCGAGGAGAGGGACGACGACGTCGGCGGGCCCGGCGCCCGACGACCCGTCCTGGTGCCGGTGCCCGACACCCGCGACGAGGACACGGCGCAGGTGTTGCTGCCCACGGCAGGTGCTGCCGCCGGCGGGCTCATCCCCGAGACCCCGGTCGTCTTGTCGTGCCAGAGGGTCGAGGTCTCCTACGGCCCGGTGCAGATCCTGTTCGGGGTGGACCTCGACGTGCACGAGGGCGAGATCGTGGCGCTGCTCGGCACCAACGGCGCCGGCAAGTCGACCCTTTTGAAGGGGGCCAGCGGACTGGTCAAGGTCGGCGGTGGTGCGGTGTGGCTCGACGGCGCGGGCATCACGGGCGAGGCCGCCGAGACGGTGGCCCGCAAGGGCCTCTCCCTGATGCCGGGGGGCCGCGGCGTCTTCCCGACCCTCTCGGTGGACGAGAACCTCCGCCTGGGCACCTGGATGATCCGCAAGGACAACCACGCCGTGTCCGAGGCCAAAACGCGGGTCATCGACCTCTTCCCGATTCTGCGCCAGCGGGCGCACCAGCAGGCGGGCAACCTCTCCGGCGGCGAGCAGCAGATGCTCTCGCTGGCCATGGCCCTCATGGTCAAGCCCAAGGTGCTCATGATCGACGAGCTCTCGCTCGGTCTGGCACCGACGGTGGTGGCGCAGCTGCTCGAGGTGGTCAAGCTGCTGCACGCCACCGGCACGACGATCGTCGTGGTGGAGCAGTCGGTCAACGTGGCGCTCGAGCTGGCCGAGCGGGCCGTCTTCCTGGAGAAGGGCGAGGTGCGCTTCAGCGGGCGCACCCGCGACCTGTTGGAGCGGCCCGACATCCTGCGCTCCGTCTTCATCGCCGGCGCGGGGTCCGTCGAGGGCACCGTGGTGACCCCGGACGCCGGGCCGACCGACCTGCACGTCCATGCCAGCGCATCGTCCGCGCTCGTCATGGCGGACCCGGGCAAGCGGATCCCACCCTCGGAGGAGGCGCCGTCGATCCTCGAGTGCAACGGCGTGCGCAAGACCTTCGGCGGTATCACCGCCATTGAGGACATCAGCCTGACGTTGCGCGACGGGGAGATCCTCGGCCTCATCGGCCACAACGGGGCGGGCAAGACGACCTTCTTCGACTGTGTGTCCGGGTTCTTGCCGCTGGACGGCGGGCGGATCCGCCTCGGCGGCGCCGACATCGACACCTGGCCGGCGTACATGCGTGCCGCAGCGGGGCTGGGGCGCACCTTCCAAGAGGCGCGGCTGTACCCGTCGCTCACCGTGGCGGAGACGATCGCCGTGGCGCAGGAGCGGCACCTGCGCTCGCGCGCCATGGTGGCCGCCGGGCTGCGCCTGCCGGCGTCGCTCGACTCCGAGGCCGAGGTGGCGGTCAAGGCCGAGCAGCTGGTGGAGATGATGGGGCTCGGAGCCTTCCGGGAGAAGCTCGTCGGCGAGCTGTCCACCGGGACGCGCCGCATCGTGGAGCTGGCGTGCGTGCTGGCCCAGGAGCCCGGTGTCCTCCTCCTCGACGAGCCCTCCGGCGGGGTGGCCCAGCGCGAGACCGAGGCCATGGGGCCGCTCCTCATCCGCGTGCAGCAGCACACCGGCTGCTCCATCCTCGTCGTGGAGCACGACATGCCGCTCCTCACGGCCATCTGCGACCGCATGATCGCGCTCGAGCTCGGCGAGGTGATCGCCGAGGGCACGCCGTCCGAGGTACTGGAGCACCCGGCCGTGATCGAGTCGTATCTCGGGACGGACGAGTCGACGATCAACCGCTCCGGGGTGCGCGTCTAGCGTCGCCGGCGGGCGCCGGCGAGGCGGCCGCTTGCACGGGGGGCCCGACCGGGCGAGAGTCGGGCCCGTGGACGTCCCGATCGCCGGTCACTGTGACGCACGCTTCGTCGCGGTGCGGGAGGAGTTCGCCCGCAACTTCGTCGAGCGCGGTGAGGTCGGTGCGGCGGTCTGTATCGAGGTCGGTGGCACCACGGTGGTGGACCTGGTCGGGGGCTGGGCGGACCCGGCGGCGGGTGTGCCGTGGCGGAGCGACACGCTGGTCGACTTCTACTCGGTCGGGAAGGCGTTCGTGGCGTTGCTCGCACTACAACTGGTCGACGCCGGCTCCATCGCGCTGGACGACCCGATCGCCACGGTCTGGCCGGAGTTCGCCGCGGCGGGCAAGGAAGGAGCGACGTTGCGGCACGCGTTGTGCCACCGCGCCGGGGTGCCGGCCATCCACGAGCCTCTGACCAACGACGAGCTGTGGGACTGGGATCGCATGGCGGGTGCGCTGGCGGCCACGGCGCCGTGGTGGGAGCCCGGGACGCGCCACGCCTACCACACCAACACGTACGGGCATCTGATCGGCGAGGTGGTGCGGCGGGTGAGTGGTGAGCCGTGCGGGCGACGACTGGCCGCGCTGGCGGGCCCGCTCGGGGCGGACGTGTACGTGGGTGTCCCGCTGGCGGACCAGCATCGCTGCGCCGAGGTGCTCTTCGAGGCGCCCGGGCCTCCCGGCGCGCTGGACGACACGCTCGAAGGTGACGCCCGCATGGAGATGCTGAGCTACTTCAACCCGCCGGGGTACTCCTCCATGGGTGTGGCCAACACGGCGGCGTGGCGCAGCGCGGAGGTGCCGTCGACCAACGGGCACGGGTCCGCCCGCGGCGTGGCGCGACTGTATGCCGCGCTGCTCGAACCGGGACGCCTCCTGTCGACCGACCTGCTGGCCGAGGCGACCTCGGCGCAATCGGTCGGCTACTGCCCGATCCTGCACGAGGACGTGACCTTCGGGCTGGGCTTCAAACCCACGGTGCCGCGACGCCCGTTCGGCCCCAATCCCGGGAGCTTCGGCCATTTCGGAACCGGGGGTGCCGTGGGCTTCGCCGACCCGGTAGGCGGCGTCGCGTTCGGGTACGCCATGAACCATGTCATCCCCCGTTGGCAGAGCGCGCGCAACCGGTCGTTGATCGACGCGCTGTACGCATCGCTCTGACGAGCTTGCTCGCACGTACGAGCTCGTTCGTGCGTGGAGCGAAATCAACGCTGCGCGCGTGGCCATGCTCTAACGTTCCGGGTGAACCAGCCAGCGGCGTTGGGCTGGCCGAGAAGGGGGCTACCAATGACGAGCGCTTCGATGGCCATGCCGACACGGCGTGTCGAGATGTGGTTCGGCGGAACCGTGCCGCAGCGACGGCTGACTGTGTTCTTCCGCCTCATCCTGGCCATCCCACAGTTCATCGTGCTGTGGTTCCTCTTCGTCGCCGGATTCTTCGTCCTGGTGATCGGGTGGTTCGGCGCGCTGTTCACGGGCCGGCTCCCCATGTGGGCGCGCACCTACCTCGGTGGTGTCATCCGCTGGGAAATTCGCGTGAACGCGTACATATTCCTTCTGACCGACGCCTATCCACCGTTCACGTTCTTGGACGTGGAGTACCCGGTGCGCGTCATCCTGCCCGGCGGCGGCCAGCTGAACCGCGTATCGGTGTTCTTCCGCCTCATCCTGGCCATCCCCGCAAGCGTGTTCGCGCAGATCGTCCTCAACGGGCTGACGGCGCCCCTGCTGTTCGTGATGTGGGTCGTCGTCCTCGTCACCGGCAGCATGCCGCCAGCGCTCTACGACGCCTACTCGGCGCTGTTGCGGTACCAGGCGCGCTACCACTCGTGGTTCACCATGATCACGTCCGAGTACGCCTGGGGCATGCTGGGCGACTTCGTCCCCCCGCCGGCGGCAACGCCGCCGCCGCCTGTCGACACGACCCCCGGCGCCGCTCCGTCACCGCAGGTACCGCAGGCCCCGCAGGCCCCGCAGGCCCCGCTGGGACAGCCCGCCCAGCCCCCGGCGCAGCCGTTCGCCTACCCCTCCACGGGCGAGCAGGCGGCCACGCCGCCCGCGGCGACGCCGCCAACGGACGCCGGTGCCGGACCCCCGGCGATGCCCCCGAGCTTCCCGCCCCCGCAGCCGGCCCCGACCGGCGCCCCCGGCGCCATGCCTCCGCCGTCCTCGTGGGAGCGCACCTCCATGCCGTCGGGGGTCGATCCGCTGCCCGCGTGGGGCACGCTCATCCTGCAGGGTGCGGCCCGGTCCTGGATGATCTTCGCCATCGTCTGGGGCTCCATCGTCTTCATCGGGGAGAACGTCTTCCGCAACGCCGGCCACCACCACAACAACAACACCCAGCTCAACACCGTGCCGGCGGACGCGGGGCTGACCCACGTCATCGTCCAGACGCCCAACGACCCCTGAGCGGGTACTGCTGATGCGGGCCGCTGCCGTCAGTCAGCGCCGCTGAAGCACGGCACCGTGACGGCGTTCGAGGAGCTGGTGGCGGAGGCAGCCGCCGCACCGGTCGAGGGCTGGGACTTCTCCTGGTTCGCAGGGCGGGCCACCGAGGAGCGGCCACCGTGGGGCTACGCCCGTCTGATGGGGGAGCACATGGCCCGTGCCGAGGCTGCGCTCGACATCGACACGGGAGGCGGGGAGGTGCTCGCCACGGTGGTGCGGCCGCCAGCGCTCCTGGTGGCGACCGAGGGTTGGCCGCCGAACGTCACGGTGGCGCGGACCCGCCTGCGCCCGCTCGGCCACGTGGTGGTCGCCACCAAGGGCGTGCCCACACTGCCGTTCGCCGCCGACTCGTTCGATCTCGTCGTGAGCCGCCATCCCGTCGTCGTCGTGTGGGCCGAGATCGCCCGCGTGCTGCGGCCGGGCGGGACCTACCTGTCCCAGCAGATCGGCCCGGGCACCAACCGCGAGCTGACCGACTTCCTCATGGGCCCTCAGCCGGTCAACGAGAGCCGCAGCGCGGCGAGCGCACGGGTTGGGGCGGAGATGGCCGGCCTCGAGCTCGTGACGCTGCAGGAGTGTGCCCTGCGGGTGGAGTTCTTCGACATCGGTGCCGTGGTGCACTTCCTGCGCCAGGTGCCCTGGACGGTCCCGGGCTTCACGCCCGAGGCCTCGGACGCCGAGCTCCGTCGCCTCCACGAGCAGATCGAACGGGACGGCTCGTTCGTGTCCACGGCCCGGCGGCTGCTCGTCGAGGCGCGCCGCCCCACCTGAACCGCCCGGACATGAACCGCCCGGACATGAACCGCCCGGACATGAGCCGTCCGGACCGGCGCCAACTCCTCAGCTGGCTTGGCTCACCGAGCTCATGTTGTAGTCCGGGATGCGCAGCGGCGGCATGATCGTCCGGTTCAGGTACTCGCCGAACTCACGCCCAAGGGACCGGATGGGCGTCCCGACCTCGGTGGCCCGGGTCAGCAGGTCGACCGGGCTCTCGTTGAACCGGAAGTTGTTGGCCGCGCCGACGACGGCGCCGTTCTCAATGACGTAGACGCCGTCGCGGGTGAGACCAGTGCACAGCAACGTCGCCGGGTCGACCTCTCGGATGTACCACAGACATGTCAACAGGAGCCCGCGCTCGGTGCGGGCCACCATGTCGTCGACGGATCCTCCGTCGTGGTCGCCGCAGCGCAGCACGAGGTTGTCGATGTAGGGCGCCATGGCGACGCCGGACCGCGCCGCACCGGCCCGGTGAGCGCGCAGCCGGGCCAGCACCCCGTCGCGCAGCCACTCGGTCCGCGCGCACGGCAGGCCGTCGTCGAAGACCGAGACCTCCGAGCTGCTGGCCCCGGTGGCGACGAACGGCGTGCAGGCGATGCCCTCTTCGAACGGGTCGCTCAACAGCGAGAACGGCAGCGTCGTGATCGTCTCGCCGACGCGGGTCCCGCCGCCCTCTTTGGAGAAGACGGTGCGTCCGTCCTCGGCGTCCTGACCCCCGAGCGCGTCGAAGGCGAGCATGGCCATCATGTCGCCCACGGCCGACGGCGGCATGATCACCTCGTAGCGGCCGGCGTCGAGCGCCACCTGCGTGGTGGCCCAGTCGAGCCTGCGCCAGATCTCCTGTTCCATCCGTTCGAGAGAGGGGGCGATCGTTGGCTCGCCGACCCAGGCCGAGCCGGTCCCGTCCGTGGTCCGGCCGACGAGACTCACGGCGGCCGTCGGCTGCGCAAAGGACAGCCGCAATCCCGTGGAGCTGCCCAGATAGATCGTGGCCAGGTCCTGTTCGGCGAAGCCCGCCAGGACGGCGTCGCGGGCGCGGGCCCGCCCGAAGGCGCCGGAGAGGGCGCCGAGCACGCCTTCGAGCGCCCCCGAATCGGTTTCCGGGGGGTCGAGCCCGAAGTCGCGGGCCGACAGCGCCTCCGAGGGGGTCACCAGGGGGAAGGCATCGGGCGCCGGCGACGCCGACCGCGCATCGGCCAGCGCGGCGGCCGCCATCTCAGCCACCCCGTCCGCGCCCACCTCGCCGCTGCGCCGGGCCGAGCCGAAGGCACGGCCGGACAAGGCGATGACGCTGACCGAGCGCCCGCGCTGCACGCCGTTGGTCGTCGTCGTGTTCAGGGCGAAGCGGACGTCGACGTGGCTGTTCTCCTCGACCAGCACGATGCACCCGTCCGCCCCCAGCGCATCGGCCGAGGCCAGGCCGCGCACGACGAGCTCCTGGGCGGGCATCACGGTCGGGTCAGCGTCCCGACTCTTCGCGCGTGTTGAGCACCCGCACACCACGCACCAGCACCGAGGGGCAGCCGTGCGAGACCGGGGCCACCTGACCGGGCTGGCCCTTGCCGCAGTTGAAGGCTCCGCCGAGCACCCAGGTGGAGGTGCCGCCGACGGCCTCCATGGCCCCCCAGAAGTCGGTCGTGGTGGCTTGATACGCGACATCCTTCACCTGTCCGGCCAGCTTCCCGCCCTCAATGCGGTAGAAGCGCTGCCCCGTGAACTGGAAGTTGTAGCGCTGCATGTCGATCGACCAGCTCTTGTCGCCCACGATGTAGACGCCGCGGTCGACGCCGCCGATCAGTTCCTCGGTGCGCGGGCCGTCCTCCCCGGAGTGCGCCAGCGACACGTTGGCCATGCGCTGAATGGGGACGTGCATGGGGGAGTCGGCGAAGGCGCAGCCGTTGGAGCGGTCGAAGCCCATGGACGCGGCGATGGAGCGGTCGAGCTGGTAGCCCACCAGCGTCCCGTCGCGCACCAGGTCGAAGGACTGGGCCTCGACGCCCTCGTCGTCGATGCCGACGGTGGCCAGGCCGTGCTCCACCGTGCGGTCCCCCGTCACGTGCATGACGGGGGAGCCGTAGGCCAGCGAGCCGAGCGTGTCGAACGTGGCGAAGGAGGTGCCGGCGTAGGCCGCCTCGTAGCCCATGGCCCGGTCGAGCTCGGTGGCGTGACCGATCGACTCGTGGATGGTGAGCCACAGGTTCGACGGATCGACCACGAGGTCGTACACCCCTGCCTCCACGGTGGGGGCCGCCAGCTTCTCGGCCAGCAGCTCGGGCAGCTCCGCCAGCTCGGCGTCCCAGTGCCAGCCCCCGCCCGACACCGGCGCCGTCATGAACTCCCAGCCCCGGCCGACGGGAGGGGCCAGCGTGCGCATGGTCTCGAAGCCGCTGTCCGACAGCGCCAGCGCCTCGAGCTGCGCCTGCAGGCGCACCCGGTGCTGTGTGGCCCTGGTGCCGTTGAGGTCGGCGAGATACGTGTGCTCCGACACGGCGAGCACGGACGCCGAGGTGTGCGACACGGCATCGTGCGAGGCCAGGCGCAGGCTCCACTCGGCCAGCAGCGCGATCTTGTCGGCCAGCGGCACGGTGGAGGGGTCGACGAGGAAGGCGCTCGACCAGGTGACCTCGCCGTGCGACAGCTCGGGCGCCAGCTCGACGCGCCCGCCCCCCGCCCGGCTCGTGACCTTCGCCATCTCCCGGGCCCGGCGCACCAGGTTGGCCGCCTCTTCGGGCCGGACGTCGACCGAGGCGGCGAAGCCCACCGCGCCGTCGACCACGATGCGCACGCCCATGCCGAAGTCGGTGTCGTCGGCGGTCGTCTCGGGCTCGGCGTCGTGCAGGCGGACGGTCTGACTGCGGATGCGCTCGACCCGCAGCTCGGCCGCCTGGCACCCGGCGGCGGCCGAGAGGGCTGCGTCCGCCAGGAGAGCGAGCTCGTCTGCCGCGAGCGGCATCAGCCGACGGGAGTCGGCTGGCGCACGGGGAGACCGGCGGCGGTGTAGATGGCGTCGATGAGCTCCATCGTACGGATCGCGTCGACCGCCGTCGTCGGGAAGGAGGCGCCGTCTTCGACG
>DATAXG010000077.1:0-9716 GCA_036273055.1 Acidimicrobiales bacterium
CCCGGGAACATAGACACCGGGCTCGACGGTGACGACGAAGCCGGGGGCGAGGATAGCAGTGCCCAATTGGCTGACCGTCGGGGCCTCATGGATATCGAGGCCGACGCCGTGGCCGGTGCCGTGCTCGAAGCGCTCGGCCCAACCGGCATCCGCGATGATGCGGCGGCAGATGTCGTCGACGTCCTTGGCGGCGATGCCAGGGCGCACGGCAGCGGCGCCGGCTGCCTGCGACGTCTGGACGACGTCGAAGATGCGGGCCAGCTCGCCCTCGGGCTCTGCGTCGACGCAGAACGTCCGCGTCATGTCGGAGCGGTACCCCTCGAACGTGGCGCCGAAGTCGACCACCACGGGGTCCCCCCCGTTGATGCGCCGCGAGCCCGGGTGGTGGTGCGGCTTGGCCGAGTTCTCCCCCGCGGCGACGATGGTCTCGAAGGCCGTGCTCTCCGCGCCGCCGCGTCGCATGGCGGTATCGAGCTCCAGGGCGAAGTGCTCCTCGGTCACGCCCTGGCTCATGAGCGGGAGCACCTCGAAAAGGGCGGCGTCGGCGATGGCGGCGGCGCGCTCCATGCGGGCGATCTCAGCGGCGTCCTTGCGCTCGCGCAGCGCCTCCACTGCATTGGCGGTGGCGACGAGCTCGTCGCCACCCAGTGCCTCGGCCCAACTGCGCTGCCCGCTCCAGGTGACGTTGCCCGCCTCGAGGCCGATGCGGCCGGCCGTGGCCGCGTCGAGGGTGGCAACGGCCGCCTCCCGCTGTTGGGCCCCGG
This sequence comes from Acidimicrobiales bacterium, assembly GCA_036273055.1. Lineage (GTDB taxonomy): Bacteria > Actinomycetota > Acidimicrobiia > Acidimicrobiales > RAAP-2 > Bog-473. The sequence continues at coordinate 765 of DATAXG010000077.1, forward strand.
CGCCGATGACGATCTCGACCTCCGCCGCCCCGGCCCGTTGCAGCTGCTCGGCCGACTGGGTGCGATAGCGACCGTCGGTCGTCAGCAATGCGAGGTCCCTCGTCACGATCAGCACAGCGGCCGAGCCCGAGAAGCCGGTGAGGTAGCGGACGTTCGGCAGCGTCGTCACCACCAGTGCGTCGACCTCGTGCTCGTCGAACGCAGCGCGCAGGCGGTCGAGCCGGCCGGTGACGGTGATCTCCGGAAGCGCGGCCGTCTCGGGCACGTAGGGGTTGGCGCGGGCGGTGGTCGTCATGGAGCTCAGGATCCCTTCAGGAGTGCGGCCGTGGCGTCGACGGCCAGTTCGTAGCCCAGCCCGCCGAAACCAGCGATGATGCCGGACGCCACCGGCGCCAGCACGGACGTGTGCCGGAACGGTTCGCGGGCGGCGGGGTTGGACAGGTGCAGCTCGACTACGGGACCCTCGAAGGCGGCCACGGCGTCGTGCAGCGACCACGACGTGTGGCTCAACGCACCGGCGTTGACCACCAGCGCGTCCGCCCTCCCGCGGGCGGCGTGGACGGCCTCGACGAGGTCGCCCTCGTGGTTGCTCTGCAGGTGCTCGAGCTCCAGGCCGTGGCGCGTGGCGGCGGCCTCGGCCCGCGCCACGTGCATGGCGAGGGTGTCGGTCCCATAGACGGCGGGCTCGCGCTCGCCGAGCAGGTTGAGGTTGGGCCCCGAGAGGAGCAGGACGAGGCTCACGTGCGGGCACCCATGGCAGCCAGGGTAGCGACCACGTCCGCCTCGGCCACACCCCGGACCACCTCGACGCCCTCGGGCCCGTCGAGGACGAAGGTCAGATCCTGCTGCGCCTTCTTGTCCCGCGCCATGAAGGCGAGGAGCCCGGCCGCCCCGGCGCCGGGCGGGAGGTCGGTGCGCAGGTCGAAGCTGGCGATCACGGCGCGGTGTTCGGCGACCCGGTCGGCATCGATGCGGCCGAGGCGCTGCGCCAGCAGCGCGGCGAAGAGGATCCCGACGGCGACGGCCTCGCCGTGGCGCAGGTCCCAGTCCGGATGGTCGGCCCCGGCGGCGCCCTCGAGTGCGTGGGCCAGGGTGTGGCCGTAGTTGAGGATGGCGCGGCGGCCGCCCTCGCGCTCATCCTCGGCAACGACCGCCGCCTTGATCCCGGCGCAGCGGGCCACCTGTTCCTCGATGGGCTGGTCCGCCGTGGGGGCGTCGCCCAGGAACGCGTACTTGACGATCTCGCCCCGCCCGCAGGCCCATTCGCGGGGCGGGAGCGACGAGAGGGTCTCGGTGTCGCACAGCACGGCGTTGGGCTGCCAGAAGGCGCCCACGAGGTTCTTGCCCTCGGGCAGGTTGACGCCCGTCTTGCCGCCGATGGCGGCGTCGACCTGCGCCAGGAGCGAGGTGGCCACGTTCAGGTAGGCCGTGCCCCGGTGGTAGGTGGCGGCAGCGAACCCGGCCACGTCGGTCACGATGCCACCGCCGACGGCGACGACGACATCGGCACGCGACAGGCCGGCCTGGGCGAAGAAGCGGGCGAGGCGCTCGACGACAGCGAGCGTCTTGGCCTCCTCGCCGTCGGGGATACAGAAGACCTGGGACGGCACGCCGGGGTCGAGGTCGTCGACCCAGCCCGCCGTGCGGATCGATTCCTGGGTCACGATCACGGCCGACCTGGCGGTGGACGGGACGAAGCGCGCCACCTCGTGGCGGGCGCCGGGGCCGACGAGCACCGGGTAGGCGCGCTCGACCAGTTCGACGGAGAGGGCGTGCACCGTTCGGCTCCCCTACGACCGGGCGGGGCCGGGCGCGGTGGTCGTGCCGGCGTCGGCCGGCGCGGTGGTGCCGGTATCGGCGGCAGCTGTGGCGTCCATGGCGTCGATGACGCGCTCGGCCACGGTGGCGCGGTCGAGCTCGTCCACATCGACCACGACGTCCGCCACTTCGGCGTAGAGCGGGGCGCGCACGGCGTTCAGACGCACCAGGGCCTCGGCCGGGTCGTCACCGAGCAGCGGCCGGCCGGCGCCGTCCCCCACCCGGGCGGCCGAGGTCTCGGGCCGCGCCCGGAGCCAGACGACGATTCCGCTGGCGGCGATGAGCCGGCGGTTGTCCTCGCTCAGGACGGCGCCGCCGGCCACGGAGACCACCGAGGGTAAGGGGTCCGTGCAGGCCTCGGCGAGCACCGTCGCCTCGGCCCGGCGGAAGGCTGCCTCACCGTCGCGGGAGAACAGCTCGGGCACGGTCAAGCCGGTGGCCGCCTCGACGTCGGCATCGGAGTCCCGGTAGACCCACCCGAGGCGGTCGGCCAGGAGCCGGCCCGTCGTCGTCTTGCCGGCGCCCATCATCCCGACCAGCAGGATGCGGGGGGTCATCCGGCGGCGCTGTCCGGACCGGCGTCCGCTGCCGGAGGGCCCACGGCGGACGACGGCGTCGTACCGAGCGAGGCCACGAAACCGTCGCGGTTCCGGACGACCTCGGCCAGGGAGTCCCCTCCGAACTTGCGCAGCGCCTCGGCAGCCAGCACGAGCGCTGTCATCGACTCGGCCACCACCCCCATGGCCGGGACGGCGGTCACGTCGGTGCGCTCGCGGAAGCTCACGGTCGACTCCTTGGTGACGACATCGACCGTCTGGAGCACAGGCCGGTTCAACGTGGCCAGCGGCTTCATCGCCACGCGGGCCACCAGGAGGGCACCGTTGGAGATGCCGCCCTCGATCCCGCCCGCCCGGTCGGTCGGTCGGACGTAGCCCTCGGCCTCGTCGTACTGAATGGCGTCGTGCGCTTCGGATCCCCGGCGCGTTGCGTTGTCCCACCCGTCGCCGATCTCCACCGCTTTCACGGCCTGGATCGACATCAGGGCCTGGGCCAGGTTGGCGTCGAGCTTGCGGTCCCAGTGCACGTGGCTGCCGAGGCCGACCGGGACGCCGTAGGCCAGCACCTCGGCGACGCCGCCCAGCGAGTCGCCGACCTTGGCCGCCGCCTTGACCGCCGCGATCATGGCCTTCTCCCCTGCCGCATCGAAGCATCGCACGTCGCTGGCGTCGACGAGGTCGAGATCGCCCGGCCCGGGCCGGGCGCTGCCCGAGCCGGTCATGGCCTCGCCCAACGTCACGATGTGGCTGACGATGGACACGCCGAGGTGGGTCAGGAGCAGCTTCGCCAGCGTGCCGGCGGCGACGCGGGCGGCCGTCTCACGGGCCGACGCGCGCTCGAGGACGTCACGGGCGTCCTCGAAGCCGTACTTGAGCATGCCCGGCAGGTCGGCGTGTCCCGGGCGGGGCTGGGTCAGCACCTTGGAAGGGGCCCCGGGCTCGGGGGACATCTCCTCGGTCCACTTGGGCCATTCGGTGTTGGCGATCTCGATGGCGACCGGCGAGCCCAGTGTGCGGCCGTGCCGGATGCCGCCCACCAGCGAGATCTCGTCCGCCTCGAAGCGCATGCGGGGGCCACGGCCATAGCCGAGGCGGCGCCGGCGCAGTTCCTCGGCGATGTCGGAGGCCTCGACGGGCAGACCCGCGGGGAGTCCCTCGACGATCACGACCAGGGCGCGGCCGTGGGACTCTCCGGCGGTCAGAAAGCGCAGCACACAGCAACGCTACCGGACGACCCATGCCGTCCCGGAGCCCTCAGGAGCGGTTTCCTACTGATAGAAGGGGTTGTCGCCGCCGGTGTGGTCGGTGACGTCGAGCACGCGGGTGAGCTCGGGCACCTCTTCGAGCAGCGTCGTCTCGATGCCCTGGCGCAGCGTCATCTGCGACATGGCGCAGCCCTGGCAACCGCCGGACAGCCGCAGGTAGGCGCTGCCGTCCGCGTCGTCGAGCGCCACCAGGTCGGCCCGGCCGCCGTGGCTGGCGATGGAGGGGTTGACCGCCTGCTCCAGCACGGCGATCACGCGCAGGGCGAGCGGACCGGTGATGCCCTTGGCCAGGATCTCCGGCGGGACGCTGGGCGAGGCCTCCTCGGGCGTCGGCGTGTTCGGGTTGACCAGCACGAGCCCACCGCCGTCGGCCTCGGACCACTCGAGCCGGGCGCCGCGGAGACGGTCGATGCTGCCGGACGGGATGATGACCTCGAGCCCGTCCTGGGGGTGACGGATGTCGCCCTCGTCGGCGTCGGAGACGGCCTGGAAGTAGAGGTCGTAGATGAAGGACCCCTCCTGCACGCCCCGCACCTCGAGCCACAGGGCCAGGCTGGCCGGGTCCGGCTCCTGCGCGATGGCGTCCTGCACGATCTTGTGCGCTTCGGGGGTGAGGGTGACGACAGGGGTCGTCGTCGGGAGATCTTCGGTGGTCGTGGCCATGGCAGCCAGTCTACGGCGTGCGCCCGCGGCCCGGCTCGCACCGTTGTGCTGCGCAAAAGGGCGCCTGGAGCGCGCCTGTGCACCCTGTAACGTGCCTGGCCGTGGCCACGACACCGACCGACACGCACGAATGGATCAGCTTCGAGGACGACGAGGAGGAGCGGACGTGGATGTTCGACGCCACGTTCCTGACGAGCAACTGGACCTGCATCTTCGGCAACGGTTGCGAGGGGGTGCTCACCGGCCCCGCACCCGAGCTCGTGCAGGGCTGCTGCAGCTACGGCGCCCACCTCGTCAGCAAGAAGGACGCCCGCCGGGTCGAGAAGGCGGCCACCACCCTGACCCCCGAGGAGTGGCAGAACCACGGGACCAAGAAGAGCGTCATCCACGAGAACAAGACCGGCGAGACGGTCACCCGGCTGGTCGACGACGCCTGCATCTTCCTCAACAAGCCCGGCTTCGCCGGCGGCGTCGGGTGCGCCTTCCACATTGCGGCCACCAACCGCGGCGTCGACCACATGACGCTCAAGCCCGAGGTCTGCTGGCAGCTCCCCCTGCGCCGGGAGGATGCCGTCGACGACGACGAGGGACACGTGACCTCGGTCATCCGCCAGTGGGACCGCCGGCACTGGGGCAAGGGCGGCCGCGAGTTCCACTGGTGGTGCACCGAGTCACCCGAGGCGTTCGTCGGCACCAAGCCCGTCTACCGGGAGATGCAGCCCGAGCTCACGAGGATGGTGGGACAGAAGGCCTACGACCACTTCGTGGAATTGGTCGAGGAGCGTGATCGGCTCCGCTCCAAGGGAGTGGCCCTGCCGCATCCTGCCGTGCGCACCCACCCGGGTGACGGAGCGAACGGCTAGCCCGTCGTCGGACGGTTGACCGTTCCGCTGGTCAGTCGTTCAGGGGATCGTCGTCCGCCACCGCGCTCGTCGGCATGGAGCCGAGAATGCGGTCGTACTTGTCCTCTTCGGCCAGGCACCAGGACGCGTGGACGTCATCGGGCTCAGCCCCACACTCCGCACACCGTCCCGTCGACTCCGTCGACGACCGCTTCAGACTGCGCGCTTCCTCGAAGCGCCGATGGCGTCCTTTTTTCACGAGAACTCCTTGTCACACCCGGACCGCATCTTGCGTCCCGCCCCTCTTGCGGCCGGACCGACCGGGCCCGTCGACCGCCCGTCCATTGTAGTGGTTGTGGGCGGCCCGCCCACCCTGGCGCAGGTCAGGACCGGTGCGCGCCACCCGGGCCGGTGCCGGTCGCCGGCGACGGCCGTTCTGGTCCGCATGGCCCGAGTGGTCGCTGAGCGACGCGGGCAACCTCTAACCTGAGCTCCATGCCCGGGTTCGACCCGCAAGAGATGGTGGCCCGCTTCCGGGCCCGGGCTGAAGCGGTCCGCACGCGCGGCATGCCACCGATTGAGGGCCCCGAGCGGCAGCGCTTCCGGGAGCAGGCCCAGCAGGACTTCACGGACTACGCCATGATCGGCGATGCCGAGGCCGAGCTCGTCGACGGGATTCTGACGCTGCGTGTCGATCTGCGGCCGCCTGCGGAGCGGGGCGCGTCGGCCTCGGCCTGAGGTTTCGCTGCCGGCGGCTGCGGCTGTCGCGAGGCGGCTCAGCCGCCGTAGTGCATGCGGGTGTCCTCCATACGCAGCACCTCCGCGGGCTCGCCCCCCACCCCGGTGACCTCTCCGACGCAGAAGAGATGGCTGCCGAACGGCTCCGAGCTGGTCAGGGCGCAGTCGAGGTAGCCCACCGCCGACGCCAGTACCGGGAGGCGGTTCGGGCCGACCTCGGTCACGGGCCGGCCCGACAAGCCGAGGACGGTGCCGTCTGGACCGCGCTCCACCTCCTTGACGGGCTTCACGAAGCGGCGCACGACCTCGCGGTCGGTACGGGCGAGCAGGGACACGGTGAAGCCGCCACCGGCCGTGACGAGGCCGGCTGTGACCGACTCGTGCTCGATCGCCACGCCGACCAGCTTGGGCTCCATGCAGACCTGAACGACCAGGTTCGCCGTCATGAGGTTGACGTCGTCGCCGTGACGACTCCCGATCAGGTAGAGGCCGGTCGGCAGCGCCCACAGGACGCGGCGGCGTTGGCGGTCGAGCTCGTCGTCGGCGGCGGCGGCGGCGGTGGCGTCGGCGGCAGCGGGAGCAGCATCCGGGGCGTCGGGAGCACTCACCCGAAGATGCTCCCCGACGAGTTGTCCGTCGTGGTGGTCGTCGAAGGGGTGCGCCCGTCGATCTGGCGGATGCGCTGGAGGACCTGTTCGTAGATCGCCTCGGCCTTGATGGCGTTGCGCGCCGACTGGGCCAGCAGGCTCCTGTTGGTCGCACCGGCGGAGTAGCACTGGTTCGCCGCCGTTCCCTCGTCGTTGTAGGCCTTGGTCAACATTTCGGTGACATCGGGGTCCGGCGAGGGCAGGTTGGTGTTGGCCATCTCGGCGTCGTTGAGCATGGTGGCGCAGGCGGCGTGCACGGCACCCGTCCCGTTCGGCACGTCCTTGGCGATCCGCGCGTTGTCGGCGACGAGCGTGCCCATGCCCTCCCCCAGGCTGGTCCCACTGACCCAGACCGACATGCGGTGGGAGGCGGACCCCTCCTGGTCCGCGCCGGCGCACGCCGTGAGCGTGAAGGCGCAACCGATCATGAGCAAGAGGGTCGGGACGAAGAAGCGGCGCCTCATGTGGCCTTGACGATGTGGACCTCTTTGCGGCCCTTGCGGAGCACGAGATACCGATCATGGAGGAGGACCTCGGCTGCGAAGGTGCGCCCGTCGTCAGTCTGCCGGATGTTGTTGACGTAGGCGCCACCCTGCTCGACGGTGCGTCGCGCTTCCTTCTTGGATTTCACGAGGGAGGTGCGCTCCAGGAGGTCGATGAGCGTGAGGCCGCCGAGGAGCTCAGCCCTCGGAACGGTCGTGCTGGGCGCGTCCTCGGTGACGGCCAACAGCATCTCCTCGCTGAGACCGGCGATCTCCTCACCGAAGAGCGCGGCCGAGGCCTCTTCGCACTTGGCCACCTCGGCCGCGCCATGCACGAGTCCCGTGACGGCGCGGGCCAGCGCCCGCTGCGCTTCGCGGCGTTGCGGCTGCTCGTTGGTCAGGCGGTCGAGTGCGGTGATGTCGGCGTGCTCGAGGAAGGTCAGGAAGCGGAGAAGCTCGCCCACCTGCTCGTCGGGCGTGTTGAGGAAGAACTGGTACATGGTGAAGGGGCTGGTGCGGTTGGGATCCAACCAAACGGTGCCCGTCTCGGTCTTGCCGTACTTGGTCCCATCCGCCTTCACGAGGAGTGGTGTCGTGAAGCCCCAGACCGCGTCGCCGCACACGCGGCGGATGTAATCGACCCCCATGGTGATGTTGCCCCACTGGTCGCTACCGCCGAACTGCAGATCACAACCGTGGTCGAGGTGGAGCCGCAGGAAGTCGTAGGCCTGCAGGAGCATGTAGCTGAACTCGGTGTACGAGATCCCGTGATCCGGACGTTCGAAGCGACTCTTGACGGACTCCTTGGTCACCATCTGGTTGACCGTGAAGTGCTTGCCCACATCGCGCAGGTACTCGAGCGTCGACAGCGTGCCGAGCCAGTCGGCATTGTTGAGCAGGAGGGCGTTGTCCAGGTCGAGGAATTGGCCCAGCTGGGGGCGGATCCCCTCCAGGTAGCCCTCGGTCGTCTCGAGACTGAGCAGCTGGCGTTCGTCCTGCTTGCCGCCCGGGTCCCCGATCATGCCGGTGCCGCCTCCGGCCAGGGAGATGGGCCGGTGACCGGCCTCTTGGAATCGCCGCAGCGTGCACAGCTGCATGAGGTTGCCCACGTGGAGGCTGTCCGCCGAGGGGTCGAACCCGGCGTAGACCGTCAGCCCCGGCTGGTCGAAGCGCTTCGGGAGATCCACGTCGGTCATCTGGTGGATCAGGCCGCGGAAGATGAGGTCCTCCGAGAGCGTGGGCATGCCTCGACTTTGCCATACCCGGGGAGGTTGATCGGCCGCATGGGAGTTCGCAGTTGATCGGGACCAATGGGGCGCTCGCCCTCCCGATGACGGGCTCGTTGCCGCCCGACCTGCAGGGGACCCTGTTCCGGGCCGGCCCCGCCCGGCCCTGGGGGTCCGATGATCCCGGCGAAGGGGACGAACGGGCCGGCGCCTTGCACGCGGTGGAGATCAGGGACGGAAGGGCCGTTTCCTACGTCCGCCAGGAGTCCGACGCGGATGCCACCGTGTTCTGGCACGCGGGATCGGTCCTGGCGCTTTCCGAATCCGGAATCCCCTCTCAGTACTCGAGGCTCCTGGAGCCGAAGGAGTTCGCCGGCGGACTGACCGTCCCCATCGCATCGCACGTGCACCGACTGGCGGCCGACGGCGGGCGGATCCTGTTCGGGGTCGACGACGGGGCGGTCGACGGCGGCGAGATCGCTGACGGCGGGGGGATCTTCCTGCGTCTCGGCGAATGGGATGCGGCCGGGGCGCTGCGGTCCGCTCGGTCCGTCGAGTTGGAAAGAGCGACCTGGCAACACGACATCGGCGTCACGACGGAGCACGTGGTGTTCCTTGAGTCACCGACCACCGGGTTGCCAGCCGATCACGGTGGCTCCCCGGCGGTGCCGTTCGGGTCGGTGCCGGGAGCCGAGGGCTGGATCGGTGTGGTGC
>DATAXG010000078.1:0-16440 GCA_036273055.1 Acidimicrobiales bacterium
GCAGGTTGCTCACGTGCTACTCACCCGTTCGCCACTCGCTCTTCATCAGTATTGCTACCGAATGGAGCGCGTTCGACTTGCATGTGTTAGGCACGCCGCCAGCGTTCGTCCTGAGCCAGGATCAAACTCTCCATCGAGACTTACGTTCGGCCCGGTCCCAAACAGGGGACAGAACCTCCCGAAAATCAGAGAGTCACCATAGTTTGACTCGAACTATTTGTGACCACAGACCCGTTCCACCCAGAGGGTTTCCGAGGCCTGTGTACTGCGTAATTGACGTACAACCCATCCGTTTGAGTCCGGATGAATTGCCCGCACTGGCTTTTGGCTCTCACTATTCCGTTTTCAAGGAGCGACCGGGCACACACCAGTCCAGCCGGTGTTGGTGCCGGGTGTGCCAAAGGACTGCTCCGGACGATGCCGGCGAGTCTCCTTCGGCTGCCGGAGGGCCTTGGGGGGCCGTTCCGACGGGAGTGTCACTGTAGCAGGCGCGTGACAGAGCGTCAACGCGTTCTGGGCCGCGGAATACGCCGATCGGTGACCCGCGTCCCGGCCGCGCCACCGATCGTAGCGGGACACCCGTCGTCTCCGACGGATGCCCGCTCGAACGGCCGGTTCCCTCCGAAAAGCTGGCAACGCACCCACACCGAGTGGTGGCATGCGGCACGCCGGCTGGCCTCCGCATGCCACCCGGTGCTCGCAGCTCAACGGGCTTTCCGCTTCCCACCTGTCGCCTTGGGACGCGTGCACCGCCTGCTGATGCCGTCGATCGACCGCATGTCACCACGATGCGATGGCTGCATCATGCACTGCCGTTGTTGCACGGCCGTGACAGGGTGGTGACAACCCGGGTGAATCCCGTTGGCCCAGCTCGAAGGCCTGTCGGGAGCACGCGGCCTCTCAGGGCCGCTCAGGGCCGCGAAACGGAGGGGCTCCCCGGCACCCAGAACCGCCAGCGCTTCTCGGTCGCCTCCTTGATGCCGATCCGGGTCCCGCGGCCGGGACGCCGGGGCGGCGGTGTCCCGTCGTCCAGCAGGCGGACCAGGTCCGGGTCCCCTTCTCCCGCTCCCCGGGCTTGTCGACGGCCGGCCAGGAGATCCGTCCCGTTGTCGGCGCCGGTGATCCCCAGGGCCTGGCAGAGCTTGGCGGGGCCGTCGCACAGGTCTCGCTCCACCCGGGCCGCCGACCGGGCCTCCCACATCTCCTCCACCCCGGTCAGCGGCTCGAGGGCACGGATCAGCACGGCCGCCGCCTCCCCGTCGGGCCCGCAGACCACGTTGGCGCACCAGTGCATGCCGTAGGTGAAGTACACGTAGAGGAAGCCCGGTGGCCCGAACATGATGGCGGTCCGGGGCGTCTTCCCCCGGTAGGCGTGCGAGGCCGCGTCGGTGGCCCCGTGGTATGCCTCGACCTCCACGATCCGACCGGACCGCTCCCCCCGGGCCAGCACCTTGTTCAGGAGGTAGGGAGCGAGCGCGACCGGATTGCCCTCGAGGTCCGACCGCTCCACGTCGCCACCCTGGCGCACCGGGACTCCGTGGCGCCACCCCCGAGCCGCGCCGGCTCAGATCGGGGTCGTTGCCCCCACCCGGCGGATGGCCCCCGGCGTGGCGGCCGGGCTCTGGCCCGCCGCGGCCGGGCGGGCCCGGGCGACCCGGCGCGGCTCGCCCGCCCCTGCGGCCATCCGGCACAGCAGCGAGAGCTCGTCCACCATCGCCCCTGAGAGGCCCGGCAGGTCAGGCACGGCGGAAGCGCACGCGTTGATGCCCACGAAGAGCGACTCCCAGTAGCTCTGCACCGTGATGTTCAGGGCGACACCGTCGATGACCGGCCCGAGCGGGTGCACGGCGCGTAGCTCCATGCCGGCGAAGTACAAGGGGAAGTCCGGGCCGGGCACGTTGGAGACCATGAGGTTCCCGGCGCGCACCTTGCGCAGGATGCCCGAGCGCACGCCCAGCTGGATCATTGGCTTGACCACCGCCGGGGGTACCGCCTCGGTCAACCGCGTGGCCATGGGGCCGTAGCCGACGGCGTGCTCCTGGCCCTTGCACGAGGCGCTCGCCGCGGTCACCGTGCGCAGGCGCTCCAGCGGGGTCTTCTTGTCGTTCGAGAGCGGCACGAACATGGCCGAGAGGTGGTTGCCGAACGACGCGTCCCCGTCACCGCGGACCGACACCGGGACAATGGCCACCAGCGGGTTCTCGACGTCCTGGCCGTGCCGGGCCAGGTGGGAGCGCAGCGCCCCGGAGCACACGGCCAGCACCACGTCGTTGATCGTCGATCCGAAGCGATCCTTGAGCATCCGCACGTCCGCCATGTCCAACTCGGCGAAGGACACCGCCCGGGCGGCGCCCACGGGTGACTCGAATGTGTCGGGCGCCCCCACGGGGATCGACACCGGTCCCAGACGGTCGTCCACCGCGCAGCGGGCCAAGCGCACCGCGGTGCGCCCGACCTCACGGGCTGCGACGAGACCCCGCACGGGGCTGCGGAGGAAGCTCGGCAGTGCGTCGGTGATCAACTGCGTCTGCGAGGGCAGCCGGGCCGGGACCCAGGGAGGGCAGGGCTCGGTCACTGCGCTGCCCTCCGCCGTCAGGTCGAGGAGCTTGGCCAGCATCTCGGCCCCGGCGATGCCGTCCACCACAGAGTGGTGCACCTTGGCGACCAGGCCGATCATGCCGCCCGCCATGCCCTCGACGACGTGCATCTCCCAGGGCGGCTGCTCGGGTGTGAGGGGACGGCTCATCACCTGGGACACCTTGGCCCGGAACTCGGCGTCGCCTCCGGGCGCCGGGAGCGCCACGCGGTGGAGGTGGTTGGCCAGCTCGAAGTCCGGGTCGTCCACCCAGCGCGGGTGGTCCAATCCGAGCGGGACCGACATGAGGCGGCGGCGGAACGGCAGCAGGGTCGGGATCCGGGTCTGCAGGACACCGGTGACGCGCTCGAAGCTGTAGCCGCCGGGGAGCGAGGAAGGATCGAACAGACAGGCGTAGGCGATCTCCATCGGTGTCTCCGGGGTGTCGGAGTAGATGAACATCGGGTCGATGCCGGTCATCCGCTGCATGTGTGCGTCTCCACGTGGTGAGGGTTTCCGAGGGAGTCGGCGCGGTGACCCGAAACGCCGCCGATCCCGTCTCCCCCCTCGGACCCTCGGAGGCGGATTCCAGCGCACTTCGTCGATTCGGGGAACCTCGTCGATGTGGCTCTGCGTACAGCCTTCACCTTGGTCTCCTCGGACACAATAGAAAACGGGGATCTTTATGCAGCGTTCACCTCAGTGTTACCTGACATGGGGGCTGTAGCGCGGATGTGACACATCCTTCCCCGTGGAGACGCACGGGCGCGCGAATGGGGGGTTTAGGAGCCGGCCCCCGAGGGGCGCCATTGGGCCAATCGTGCCCGGTCGACCTCGCGCCGGCGGGCGAAACGCTCGGCCTGTTCGCCGACCGGGCCCGGTCCGGCCCCTCCCGGGGTGCGCCGGCGTGTCACCGCCACACCCGGTTCGAGCAGTTCCACGGCGGTCTCACCCAAATCGGGGTGCGCCGCCACCAGCTCGACCAGGGGCACATGGCGCTCCAGCGACTCCCGCACGAGCCCGCCGATCAACCCGTGGGCCTGGCGGAAGGGCATGCCCTGCTCCACCAGCAGCTCGGCCAGATCGATGGCCGAAGCCGCCGGTCCGTCGGCCGCGGTCTGCATGCGCTCCTCGTTCCACGAGGCGGTCTCGTAGACACCGCTCAGCGCCATGAGGGCGCGTGTGACCTGTGTCACCGCGTCGAAGATCGGCTCCTTGTCCTCCTGCAGGTCGCGGTTGTAGGCGAGCGGCAGTCCCTTGAGCGTCACCAACACCGCGTTGAGATGGCCGATGAGGCGGCCGGATTTGCCGCGGGCCAGCTCGGCCACGTCGGGGTTCTTCTTCTGCGGCAGCATCGAGCTGCCCGTGGCGTAGGCGTCGTCGAGCGTGCAGAAGCCGAACTCCTCGGTCGACCACAACACGATCTCCTCGCCCATGCGCGAGAGGTGCACGCCGAGGAGCGCGAGGTCGAAGAGCGCCTCGGCGACGAAGTCGCGATCGGACACCGCATCGAGGGAGTTCTCGAAGCGGCCGTGGAACCCGAGCTCCGCGGCCACGTAGTCGGGGTCGAGCGGCAGCGACGACCCGGCCAGCGCGCCGGCACCGAGCGGCGATGTGTTGAGACGGTCGACGGTGGTGACCAACCGGTCGACGTCGCGGGCGAGCGCCCAGCCGTGCGCCAGGAGGTGGTGCGCCAGCAGCACGGGCTGTGCCCGCTGCATATGGGTGTAGCCCGGCAGGTAGACGTCCGCGGCCTCGCGGGCCCGTTGGGCCAGCACGTCCTGCAGCGCCATGATCTCGTCGGCCACCCCGATGAGCGAGCGGCGGCACCACAGGCGCAGCGCCGTGGCCACCTGGTCGTTGCGGCTCCGCCCCGTGTGCAGCTTCGCCCCGACGTCACCCACCAGCTCGGTGACACGTCGCTCGATCGCGGTGTGGATGTCCTCGTCACCGGGGGCGAACACGAAGGTGCCCGTGGTGAACTCCTCCTCGACGATGTCGAGCGTCTCCACCAGGGCGGTCACCTCGCTGTCGCTGAGGATGCCCGCCTTGCCGAGCCCCTTGACGTGCGCCCGCGAACCGGCCAGGTCGTCGTGGGCCAGGGCCCGATCGAAGGGCAGGCTCACGGTGAACGCGGCCACGGCGTCGGCCATGCCGGTCGAGATACGGCCCTCCCAGAGCGTCAATGCTCTCCCCTCACCTCTCCTGCCTCCGCCGGCGGCGGTGCCTCGACACCTGTCTGCGCGCCCGGTCCCTGACGGGCCGACCACGTGGCCACCCCGAGTCCCCACAACCGGACGAACCCCTCGGCATCCGCGTGCCGGAAACTGTCCGATGCATCGTAGGTCGCCAGGTCGTGGTCGTAGAGCGCGACCGGGCTGCGCCGGCCCACCACCGCACAGGTCCCCGGCGCGGCGAAGCGCAGCCGCACCTCACCGGTCACGTGGCGCTGGCTCTCGGTGATGAAGGCCTGCAACGCGGAACGCAGGGGCGAGTACCACAACCCGTCGTAGACGAGCTCGGCCCAGCGCGGCTCGAGGCGCGCCTTCTCGTGGTGCACGTCCCGCTCCAGCGTCAGGTCCTCGAGGTCGGCGTGGGCCATGATCAGCGCCAGGGCGGCCGGGCATTCGTAGACCTCGCGGCTCTTGATGCCGACCCGGCGGTTCTCGATCATGTCGAGTCGGCCGAAGCCGCGGCTACCGGCCATCTGGCCCAGCCGGGCGATCAGGTCGTATGGACCGAGTGCGGTGCCATCGAGGCTGACGGGGACGCCGGCCTCGAAACCCACGATGGTCTCGACCGGTTCGGTCTCGCGCACACGCGTCAGCGTGTACACGTCGTCGGGTGCGGGTGCCCAGGGATCCTCGATGGCACCGCACTCGATGGCCCTGCCCCAGAGGTTGTCGTCGATGGAGTACAGCTTCTCCTTGGTGACCGTGATCGGAATGTCCCACTTGGCCGCCAGCTCGACGCAGTCCTCCCGCGTCAGGCCCCAGACCCGGGCCGGGGCGTAGATCCCGAGGTCCGGTGCCAGGGCGCGCACGCCGACCTCGAAGCGCACCTGGTCGTTGCCCTTGCCCGTGCAGCCGTGCGCGACGGCGGTGGCCCCGTGCAGGCGCGCCTGGGAGACGAGATGCCGCACGATCACGGGCCGGGACAGCGCCGACACCAGTGGGTACTTGCCCTCGTAGCGGGCGTTCGCCTGCAGGGCGGGCAGGCAGAACTGCTCCGCCATTTCGTGGCGGGCGTCGATGACCACGGCCTCGACCGCCCCGGCGGCCAGCGCGCGGGCCCGCACGGCGTCCCAGTCCTCGCCGCCGCTATCGGCCGACTGCCCGACGTCGACCGCCACGGCCACGACGTCGACCCCTTCGTTCTCAATGAGCCAGCGCACGGCGACCGACGTATCGAGCCCACCGCTGTAGGCCAGTACCACCCGATCAGGCATGTTCAGTCCTCTTCCTTCCCATTCAATGCGATCTTGTTGGTGACGACAATGCCGGCGACGTCGCGCAGGCGGTCCGCCATGGGGGCGCCGCCGATGTGCTCCTCGACGATCACCAGCACGGTGTCGTCCCCGGCCACCGTGCCCACCACTTCCTCCAGCCCGCTACGGTCCAGCGCGGAGCCCACCACGTGGGCGGAGCCCGGTGGCGTGCGCAACACCACGAGGTTCCCCGAGTGGGCCACTTCGACCACCCACTCCCCCAGCACGCGGCGGAGGTGGTCCTCTGGCGCGATCTGCTGCGTGGGCAGCTCGGGCAGCGCATAGGCCGTCTCGCCCCCGGGCAGCCGGACCTTCACGGCACCCAGGTCCTCGAGGTCGCGTGACACGGTGGTCTGGGTGGCATCGATCCCCTGCTCCGCGAGCAAGGCGACCAGCTGGGCCTGGTTCGTCACCGGCTGCGACTCCAGCAACTTGGTGATGCGGTGCTGGCGCTGGTTCTTGGTCAGCCGGCTCGGCGCCTGCCCGCTCATGCCGAACCCTCCACGACCCAGGACAGGACCCCGCGCATGGCCGTGCGCCGGTGCGCCGCCTGACGCCAGACCAACGAGTGCGGGCCCTCGAGCACGCCGTCGGTGATCTCCTCCCCGCGGTGCGCCGGCAGGCAGTGCAGGACGACGGCGTCGTCGGAGGCTCGGTCGACCAGGCTCTCGTCGATGGTGAAGCCCTCGAAGGCCGCCAGGCGCGCCGCCCGCTCCTCCTCCTGGCCCATGCTCGTCCATACGTCCGTGTACAGCACTGCGGCGCCCTTGACCGCCTGGCCCGGATCGTCGGTCATCTGCACCGCCCCGCCCCGGCCGACGCGGTCGGCGAAGGCTTGCAGCTCAGCCAGCTCGTCGCCGGTGAACGTGTACGCCGCCGGCGAGGCGAAGCGGACCTCCATGCCCTCGAGCAGCCCCGCCTTGGCCAGCGAGCGCGCCATGTTGTTGGCGTCGCCCACGTAGGTCAGGACGCGGCCGGCCAACGGGCCGAGGGCCTCGCGCATCGTCAACACGTCGGCCACGGCCTGGCAGGGGTGTGCGGCGTCACACAGCAGGTTCACGACCGGGACGTCGAAGCCGCTCCGGTGCAGCGCGCCGGCCATGCGCACGAGCATCGAGTGCTCGAATACTCGGGCGCACAGGACGCGGTGGTAGCAGGCGAGGGTGCGCGCCACGTCCTCGGCCGTCTCACGCTCGTCGAGGCCCACCTCGGTCCCCTGGATGTAGACGGGGTGGCCGCCCAGGTCCACGACGGCCATCTCGGTGGAGTTGCGCGTCCGCGCCGACGGCTTCTGGAAGAGCAGCGCCACGCCCTGGCCGGCCAGCGGCGGCTCGGCGGGCGTGTGCAGCGCGAGGCCGAGCAGTCGCTCCCAGGCGTCGGGGTCGAGGTCGTCGAGGTCGAAGAAGTTGCGCATCGTCGATCGGTCCTACCGCGGCCCGTCGGCCCCGGGGAGCGAGGCCGCCAGGGCCTCGCCGAGAGTTCCCAGAGCCGAGTCGATCTCGTCGTCGCGCACCAAGAGGGGCGGCGCCACGCGGATGGCGTCAACCCGCACCGGGTTCACCAGGAGGCCGTGGTCCAACGCCCAGGCCGCCGCCTCCTTGGCCACCGGCGCCTCGAGCTGTGCCGCCAACAGCAGGCCCGCCCCGCGCACCGAGACGACACCGGGCAGCTGGGCCAGCCCGGTGGCCAGGCGCTCGCCGCCCACGCGGGCACGGCGGCAGACGTCCTCGGACTCCATGACCGCCAGGGTCGCCCTGACAGCGGCGAGTGCCAGGGGCTGCCCCCCGAACGTCGAGCCGTGGTCGCCGGGACCGAAGGCCGCCGCCACTTCGGCCCGGGCCCAGCAGGCGCCCACCGGCATGCCGTTGCCGAGCGCCTTGGCCATGGTCACGACATCGGGCTCGAGGCCCTGGGCCTGGAAGGCGAACCAGTGCCCGGTCCGCCCCAGGCCCGTCTGCACCTCGTCGAGCATGAGCAGCGCATTGCGTTCGGTGCAGAGCGACCGGACCGCGCCCAGGTAGTCCGAACTCGGGACCATGACGCCGCCCTCGCCCTGCAGCGGCTCGAGCAGGACGGCAGCCACCGTGTCCTCGTCGAGCGCCTTGTCGAGCGCGGCGACGTCGTCGTAGGGCACATGCACGAACCCCTCGGGCAGCGGGAGGAAGGGCGCCTGCTTCTCCGGTTGGCCGGTGGCCGTGAGCGTCGCCAGCGTGCGGCCGTGGAACGCATTGTCGGCGCTGATGACGACGTGGCGGCCCGATCCGGCCCAGCGCCGGGCCAGCTTGAGCGCGCACTCGTTGGCCTCGGCGCCCGAGTTGGCAAAGAAGACCTGGCCGCCGGCCTGGCCGGTGCCCCCGTTGACGAGGCGGTCGATGGTGCGGGCGACCTCGGGCGCCAGCGTGTTGCCGTAGAGGTTCGACACGTGGCTGAGCGTCCGTGCCTGCTCTGCCACCGCGTCCGCGACGGCCGGATGGGCATGGCCGAGCGAGACCACCGCCAGGCCCGTGATGAAGTCGAGGTACTCCGTGCCGTCGGCGTCGAAGAGGACGGTCCCCTGCCCCCGCACGAAGGTGGCCGGCGGCTCGGCGTACGTGCGCATGAGGGACGAGCGCACCGGCGGGGTGCCGCCGGCATCGTGGAGGTCGGTCATGGCACCACCATCGTCCCGACACCCGAGTCGGTGAAGAGCTCGAGCAACAGCGCATGGGGTTCCCGGCCGTCGAGGATGTGGGCTTGGCCGACTCCGGCGCGCACCGCACTCGTACAGGCTTCGACCTTGGGGATCATGCCGCCCCGCACTCCCCCGTCGCGCACGATCTCGTCGACAGCCGCGGCAGAGGCGTAATGGATCACGGTCGTGGGGTCGTCGGCCACGACCCGGAGTCCCTCGATGTCCGTGAGGAAGATCAGCTTCTCGGCCTGCAGCGCCTCGGCCAACGCGCCGGCCACCGTGTCGGCGTTGATGTTGTAGGCCTGGCCCGACTCGTCCGCCCCGATCGTCGCCACCACGGGGATCAGGCCTTCGGCCAGCAATCGCTCGAGCATGGTGGGATCGACGAGCGATACGTTGCCGACGAAGCCGATGTCGGCGTGGTGCGGCGCGGCGGTGATCAGGTTGGCGTCCTCGCCCGACAGCCCGACGGCGATCGGCCCGTGCACGTTGATGGCGGAGACGATGTCGCGGTTGACCTTGCCGACCAGCACCATGCGGGCGATGTCGAGCGTGTCGGCGTCAGTGACCCGGAGGCCGTCGCGGAACTCCGTCTCCTTGCCGAGCCGCTCCATCAGCTGGCCGATCTGGGGGCCGCCCCCGTGCACGACGACGGGAAGCATGCCTACGGCGCGCATGAGGACCACGTCCTCGGCGAACGAGGCCAGCGCGTCGGCGGGACTCTCTCCGTCCGTGCTCTCTGCGCCGTCCGCCGCGTGCAATGCGTTGCCGCCGTACTTGACGACGACGATCTTCTCCCAGAAGCGACGGATGTACGGCAGCGCCTCCACCAGCACGGAGGCCGTCTTGGCCGCCGCTGCCTTCTCGGCACGGGTGATCTTGGGCGGCACGAACGGCATCTCGCGGGCCGTCACGACGTCGTCCGGTTCTCGTCGATGTAGCCGTAGCTGAGGTCCGTCCCGAGGACCACCGACTCGCCCGACCCCAGGCCCAGGTCGCACTCGAGCACGATGTGCCGGCCCGCCATATGGGCTGCCACGGCTGCGGCGTCGTGCGGGACACCCACACCGCCGGCACACACCACGGTGCTGCCGTAGGCGAGCAGCACCCGGTCGATGTCGAAGGGCGTGCCGGCCGAGCCCAGCTCGGAAATGATGCGCCCCCAGTAGGGGTCCTCGCCGAAGAGCGAGCACTGCACGAGCATGGAGTCCGCCACCTTGCGGGCCGCGATGTGTGCCGCCTCGTCGCTCACCGCGCCCAGGACGTGCACATGTGCCACCTTGGTCGCCCCTTCGGAGTCCTCGACCATCTGCTCCGCCAGGGAGCGGCAGGCCTCGTACAACGCGGTGATGAGGGCGGACCGCGACGGGCTGGCACCGAGGCCGTTGGCCAACACCAGCACGGTGTCGTTGGTGGAGGTGCAGCCGTCCACCGTGATGGTGTTGAAGGAGGCCGCCACCGCCTCGCGGAGCGCCTCCCGGAGGGCGGCGGGGTCGACGGCGGCGTCGGTCGTGCAGACGGCCAGCATGGTCGCCATGTTCGGCGCCAGCATGGCGGCACCCTTGGCCATGCCGCCCACCGTGAACCCGTCGCCGGCGACCACGACTTCCTTGGGCACCGTGTCGGTCGTCATGATCGCCCTGGCAGCCTCCGCCGCCGACTCCGGCCGGCCGGTGCGCGCCATCACGATCGGCTCGATCTCGGGCATGACGTGGTCGATGGGGAACGGGACCCCGATGAGGCCCGTCTGGCAGATGAGGATCTCCTCGGCGATCGCACCGATGTCGCCGGCCACCGCCGTGCAGAGTCGCTCGGCCGCCTCCCGCCCGGGGACCCCGGTGGCGGCGTTGGCGTTGCCCGACGTCAGGATGACCCCGGCGGCCTTGCCGCCCGTGGCGGCGAGGTGAGCCCGGCTCAACTGGACAGGCGCCGCCGCGGCCAGGTTGGACGTGAAGACGCCTGCGGCGGGCACGGCCTTGCCGTCGGCCGTGGCGACGATGGCGACGTCGTGTGCCTTGGCGGCCTTGATCCCGGCGTACCCCCCGACGGCGACGAAGCCCTGCGGCGCGTTGACGCTCACGGGTACATCCCCGCACTCGGCAGTCCGGTGGTCTCGGGGAGGCCGAGCGACGCGTTGGCGCACTGGATCGCCTGACCAGACGCGCCCTTCACGAGGTTGTCGAGGGCGCACAAGGAGAGCACCCAACCGGTGCGGGGGTCGACACGGGCCGTGACGTGGGCCGCGTTGGAGCCGGCGGTGGCCTTGGTCGAGGGCGGCCTGTCGGTCACGACGACGAACGGCTCGGCGTCGTAGGCGTCGTGCAGTGCGGCCATGACGGACTCGGTCGTCACGCTTGTCCCAGATGTCGGGCGGGCGTAACAGGTGGCAAGGATGCCGCGCACCATCGGTGCGAGGTGCGGCGTGAAGAGCACCTCCCCGCGGATGATCTGCTCCATCTCGGGAGTGTGGCGGTGCGTCAGCAGGCCATAGGCCGTGAAGTCCTCGTCGACCGTGCCGAAGTGCAGCGACTCCTTGAGCCCACGGCCGGCTCCCGACACGCCCGAAGCGGCGTCGACGACGATGCCGGTCGGCTCCACCAGGCCCGCCCGCACCAGGGGGGCCAGTGCCAGCCCGGCCGATGTCGGGTAGCAACCGGCCGCGGCGATGAGGGTCGCCCCGGTCAGGCCGGCGCGGAACAGCTCGGGCAGGCCGTAGACGGCTTCGGCCAGCAACTCGGGCGCGCGGTGCTCCTCGCCGTACCACTGCCGATAGAGCGCAGCGTCCTGCAACCGGAAGTCGGCGGCCAGGTCCACGACCAGGCCCACCCGCGACCGGAGCTCGGGCACGATCCGCTGGGACTCCCCGTGGGGCAGGCCGCAGAACACGAGGTCGAGGCCGTCGAAGCGGGCGGGGTCGCTCTCCTCGTAGACCAGTCCCGGATAGGCGGCGGCCAGCGCGGGCGTATGGCTGCCGACCGCCTCACCGGCATGGGAGTGGGCCGAAGCCACCGCCACCTCGAACTCGGGATGACCGGCGAGCAGGCGCAGCAGCTCAGACCCGGTGTAGCCCGACGCCCCGAGGATCCCTGCTTTCATCGCATGAGTATACATAACTCTGCATATTCATGCGAACGAGCAGAAGCGGCTCCCGGGGTTAGAGGTTGATCGCGCCCACTCGAGCGACGGTGTGGGTGAGGGCGGCAACCGAGCGGAAGGGATCCCTGCGCCCGGCCTCCTCTTCAGCGGCGAGAATGTCTGGGAAGTCACTGCCGGGAGCCTCGTCTCCCCAGTGATCCGTGAAGAGTCGCACCCCATACCAGGCAACGGTTGTCACACCGGCCCGCTCGAGGGCGGACTGCACCTCGCCGGGATCGTCGGCACGAACCGATTCGATGCCCAGGCGATTGTCATAGGTCCGGGCGTCGAACGCCTCGATGCACCCAGCCCATTGCGCCGTCATGCCGGCCCGCATGGCGATTCCGGCGCGGTTCCTCGTGAGCAACGAAATGAGGCCGCCGCTGCGGCTCGCTCCTGTGAGTGCCCGGACAGTCTCATCGAGAGATGGAAGGTACATGGCGACACCGTGGCAACACACCAGGTCGTAGTTCTCGAGATGCTCATCCGATAAGGCAAGGACATCACCGACCTGAAAAGTGAGCCGCTGCCGCACGTCATCTGGTTCGTCAGCAGCAGCGCTCCGTGCCGCCACGAGTAGCGAGTCCGAGAGGTCAACGCCGACAACCGCGTGCCCGAGTCGTGCGAGCGCAATGGCCTGCGTGCCCTGGCCACAGCCGGCATCGAGCACCCGGAGCGGCCCATCCAACGCTGAGAGGTGGGAAGAGATTTGACGACTCACGAGCTCCTGCCGCACGGCATCGCGCACCATGCCAAGACCCGAGAGCCATGCATCGATCCCTGGCTCGAAGCGTTCCTCCGGAGGGGCGCCCGCCATGCCTCAGCACGATAGCGACGAAGCAACCGGCTGGCGCCGATCATGGCGGTCCCAGGATGTGACCCCAGCCCGGCGAATGGTCCTCGGGCAGTACGCCGCGAGAGCGGCTGCAATGAATGTCTTCTGTTCGTTGACAGCGTCGATGGGCAGTCCAGTCTCAGGTGGGACGCCAGGTGAGCAACGCCGTCTACATCCAGTTGCTCCTCGACGCCCGAAAGGGGGTCCGGGAGGACACTCAGGGACGGCTCTCTGCCTGCGTGACCGGCTCTACACCCTGCGCAACCGGCTCTTCGGCGAAGTCACTCCCGAACCCATAGAAACCCTAGGCCGTCGTTCAGCTCTCTGACGGGTTGATTCGTCGCGCCTGGATCCACCGGAAATAGGGATCTTGACTCAAAGAGGATTCGCTCGGTTGCGCCCCGTCCTGGCGGTGGGGCGACCCTCGGACGCCGTGGATGAGGAACGGCGTCAACCCGCCACGGCAATGCCGCACATCCGATTGGCGCTTAGTCCTTGCTGCTCCCGCTGGCGGCCCCACCCAGGTGGGCGGAGGCCAGGCGCTTCTGCCAGAAATAGCCGAACCCCGCCACCTCGAAGCCCATCAAGTCGTTCACTGCGATCATCGGGGCGTTTACCGACGCGTTGCCGGTGACGATGAGTTGCACCGCGGGCGCCGACCTCGCCAGGGCGTCGAGATTGGCCAGCTTGACCGCCAAGCCCAGACGGTGGCCCCGGTGTGCGGGCTCGACGACGGTGAGCATCTGCCAGGCCTGCCCCGGGGAATCGACGGCGATGGAGAGCTCGGTGCACGCGACGAGCCGACCCGAGGCGATGTGCTGGGCGACGGCGATCAGGAAGCGGCACCCGCGCGCGGCGCGCAGGTCATCGTTCTCGCGCACCCGTTCGGCATCCCACACCTCCTCTTCGTGGCCTTCGTCGCCGTGCGGCTCGTCGGTCGACATGCATTGGAAGAGTGCGCACTGGTCTTGGAGGTGCTCCGCCGGCCACGGCGCCTCGAACGTCAACACGCGGTAGGCGTCGGCGTCACGCGCCCGCGCCACCTCCGCGCGCAGCTCGTCCAGACAGGCTGCGTCGATCGGCACCGCGAGGTGACGGGTGTTCCCGGACAGCATCGCCTCGAAGCCGACCTTGGGTGCGAACGACAGCGAGGCGTAGTCGGCGGCACGGTCGATCGGCACGTCGTCGATCAGGTTGAGGACGAGGCGCCCGTCGGCCTGCCCCCGCTCGCGCATCGCTTCGACGATGGCCGTCCCCACGCCACGACGTCGATGGGCCGGGTGGACCGCCACGGTGACCTCGGCGCTGCCGAGGTTGTCACGCAGTGGCAGCTCCATCATCCCCACGCCGAGGATCGGGCCGCCCGCCTCCCGCGCCGCCAGGAGTTCGAAGCGCTTCGACCCACTGCGGTGCCGGGCGAACGCGCGGACGTCGGGCAGGGTGAAGCCGGTCAGGTCGGGCCAGAAGTCCTTCTCGCTGGCCTGCAGGACCGCGGCCCATTCGGCCAGCTCGTCTTCGTCAGACGGGTCGACCAGGCGCACCTCCATGGGGCCACATTGCCACGGCGACCGCCGGTCAGCGCAGGACGGCGCCGAACTCCGTCGCCACCGCGTCAATGCAGCGGGTACGCAACCCACCGACCTCTTCGTCCGTGAGCGTGCGGTCGTCGGCGCAGAAGCGCAGCCGGTAGGCCAGGCTGCGAGCGCCGTCGTCGATGCCGGTGCCCCGGTAGACGTCGAACAGGTGCACGGACTCCAGCAGGTCGCCGCCGGCCACCCGCAATGTGTCAGCGACGGCATCGGCCGGATGCCGGTCCTCCACCACGAAGGCCAGGTCGATGTCCGACGACGGGAAGCGGCTCACCGCGCCGCCCACCGTGATCCGACGAGGTACCTTCTCCTCGTCGAAGAGGAGCCCCAGATCGACCTCGAGCCAGCCGACGCGCCGGGCGACCGTCTTGCCGCCCGAGGCGCGGGTCAGGTCGAACCGGGCGGCCACGGCGGGGTCGATCTCGCCCACGGCGCCGATCGTGACCTCGTCCAGGCTGCCGGCACGAGCCATGAGGTGCGCCGCCCGCGTCGGGTGCAGGCCCGGCAGAGGCGGCGTGCCGTCACCCGGGGGGATCAGGCGCACACCGTCGAGGCGGAGCGTGTCGGCCAGGACGTGCCAGGCGGCAACTGCGGCACGGGCATCGTCGTCGTCCAGCGCGAAGACCGCCGACAGGAGCTCGCGCTCCCCCGGGAGTTCGGCCTGCTCGGTGCCGCCCGCCCCGCTTCGCTCGACGATCCTCGCCAGGCCGGACCCGGGGTGCGAGAACACGACCCCCACCTCGAAGAGCCGCACGTCGGGCTGGCGCCGGCTGGCGTTGTAGGACAGCGCGCCGAGGAGGCCGGGCAGCAGGGAACGGCGCAGGAAGGGCTTCTCGGCGTCGAGTGGGTTGGCGACCAGGACGGCGGGCCCCATGAGGTCCACGTCGTCGTGGGCGGCCTCCGACACGAAGGTGTCGGTCCAGCCTTCCGTCACGCCCATGCCTCGCAACACATCCTTGACCTCGCGCCGGGAGCGCTGGAGCGCCGTGAGCCGTCCCGGCTGGGGCCAGGTCGGGACCCGGCGCGGCACGTTGGAGTAGCCGAAAGTGCGGGCGATCTCCTCAATGACGTCGTCGATCCCGTAGGGCTCCGGTCGGATATCCGGGCGATTGGTCGGCACCTGTACGGCCAGGACACCGTCGGCGGCGTCGCCTTCCTGCTCCAGGACGGTGAAGCCGATCGGCTCGATGAGACGGGCGATCTCCAGCGGGCCGAGCGCCACACCGATCTGATTGTGCACCCGGGCGATCGGCACGGAGACGATGAACGGCTCCGGCACGTCGCCGCGCACGTCGAGCATGCCGTCGGCCGTCGTGAGCCCCGGCGCGCTCTCGGCCAGCAGCTGGCAGAAGCGGCGCACCGAAGGCTCGATCACCCACGGGTCGACGCCGCGTTCGAAGCGGGCCGAGGCCTCGCTCCGCAGACCGAGGCGCTTGGACGTGCGCGCGATGGCCATGGGCGTGAAGTAAGCGGCCTCCAGGAGGACCTCGGTCGTCGTCTCTGCGATCTCCGACGAGGCTCCGCCCATGATCCCGCCGATGCCGACCGGCGTGCCCTCGGCGTCGCAGATCAGGCAGTCCTCGCCCGTGTCGCCCAGGCTCCGTCCTTGCTCCCCGACCGTGCGCTGCACGCCGTCGAGCGTCTCGACCCGCTCGCCCGGCCGGGCCCGCCGGACGCGCAGTCCAGGCCCGGGCAGCAGCGACAGGTCGTAGGGGTGGGTGGGCTGGCCGAGCTCGAGCATGACGTAGTTCGACGCGTCGACCACGTTGTTGATCGGGCGCATGCCGGCCAGCAGCAGACGCTGGGCGACCCAGCCCGGCGACGGCGCCACGGTCACGTCACGCAGGACCGACACGGTGAGGCGGGGACAGAGGTCGCCCGACTCCACCGCCGCGCTCGCCGCCTCTTCCACCGGCCAGCCGCTAGGGGCCGGGGCCGGTGGTTCGGGGAGCGTGAACGGGAGCTCCAGGCGTCCCGCCAGGTCGCGGGCGATCCCCGAAATGCACCAGGCATCGGGACGGTTTCCCTCGACAGTGATGTCGAACACCGTGTCGAGCCGCAAACCCAGCGCCTCCATGATCGGCGTCCCCGGCACGCCCGGCGACTCGTCACCCAGGATCAGCAGGCCTGCTCCGTCGTCGCTCAGGC
>DATAXG010000079.1:0-2111 GCA_036273055.1 Acidimicrobiales bacterium
TGCTCCTCGGCCAGGGCGCGCGCCATGCGCACCGCACCGTTGGAGCCTTCGCTGCCGGGGGACTCCATGATCTCGGCCCCCCACAACTCCAGGAGCTGGCGGCGCTCGATCGACACGTTGGTCGGCATGACCACCTTGAGGGAGTAGCCCTTGACCTTGCAGACCATGGCGAGGCCGATGCCGGTGTTGCCCGAGGTGGGCTCCATCAGCACCTGGTCGGGCTGGCCCGGCACCAGGACGCCGGCCCGCTCGGCCTCCTCGACGAGCGAGAGCGCCACCCGGTCCTTGACCGAGCCGCCGGGGTTCTGCCCCTCGAGCTTCATGAAGATGCGCACCGCCGGGTTGGGGCTGAGCGCGCTGATGTCGATCAGCGGCGTGTTGCCGATGAGGTCGAGGACCGAGGGATACAACGTCATTGGGGAGGCACGGTCGTGCGGGTGGGCTCGGAGAGGCCTCAGCCGCCGGCGACCGCGGGAAGGATCGAGACCTCGGCGCCATCGGGGACGGGCGTCTCGAGACCCTGCAGGTAGCGCACGTCGTCGTCGTTGACGTAGATGTTCACGAACTTGTGCAGGGTGCCCTCGTCGGTGAGGACCTGGCCGGACATGCCCGGGTACTCGGCGACGAGCTTGGCGAGGACCTCGCCGATGGTGGCCCCGTCGACACGGACGACGGAGGATCCCCCGGCCTGGTTGCGCAACACGGTCGGTAGGCGGACTTCGACGGCCACGGGGCCTCCTCACTGACTGTCGGACGACGGACCGGGCATGCTCGCGGGCCGGCCCGCCGATTGTTGACTGATTCGGTAACGATTCTACAAGGAGCCAGGCCAGGCCCCTACCCGGGTGGATCGAGCCCGGGAACCTCGAGGTCCGGGACATCGACCGGCTCCTCGGCGATGGCGCCGTCCCGGATCAGGTAGCTCCGCACGACGGGCAGGGTGTCCCGCAGCGAGACCAGCACGTAGTGCCAGCCGGGATCGGTGGCCTGGGCCACGTCGGTCGGCGAGGGATATGCGTCGGTGTGCGTGTGGGAGTGGAAAACGCCCATGATGTCCGCGCCCAGCTCCTGGGCGGTCCGGTCGACCCGCAGCATCTCCTTGGGATCGATCTCGTAGACCATGGCCGACGCCGCCGCGTTGGCGGTGACGAAGAGGTGGGTCGCCTCGTCGCCCCCGTAGGACCCGACCAGGAGGCCGCACGCTTCGTCGGGCAGACCGATGAGGCAGTGGGCCACCATGTCCATATACATGGCGCGGGAGAGGCGAAGCACCGACGAAGGCTACCCTCGTACCCCTCATGGCCAGGGCGAAGAAGCAGATCGCCAAGCGGGCGGCCGCCCGCGAGGACCGCAGTGGCGACCGCACCGTCGCCACCAATCGCCGCGCCCGGCGCGAGTACGAATTCCTCGAGACGCTCGAGGCGGGCATCGTGCTCCAAGGCTCGGAGGTGAAGTCGCTGCGTGAGGGCAAAGCCCAGCTGAGCGAGGCCTACGCCCGGGTGGACGACGGGGAGCTCTGGCTCTTCCAGCTCCACATCCCGCCGTGGCAGTTCGCCACTGGCTTCGGCGCGCACGACCCTGACCGGAAGCGCAAGCTGCTCGTCCACCGGTCCCAGATCGACGAGTTGATGGGCAAGACGCAGCAGCAGTCACTGACCCTCATTCCGGCCAAGCTGTACTTCCGCGACGGCAGGGCCAAGGTCGAGTTGGCCCTGGCCAAGGGGCGCCGGCTCTACGACAAGCGCAACGTCATCATGGCCAGGGACGCCGAGCGCGAGGCGGCCCGGGCCTCCAAGGAGCGGGGCCGCTGGAACGGGGAATAGCCCCTCCCACGGGGCCGTCGACCGGCAGGGCCCTGACCCCGTAGAATGGGTGACCTGATCACAGTGATCAGTGGAGTCCCAGACATGGGGGTGATTGGTTTCGACTTCGGTCGTCAAAATAGGAGAAGCGAGCCGTGGTCTCCGGAGCCACGTTAAAGAGCCGGAACCAAAAACAAACGCCGAGCCTCAGCTCGCGATCGCTGCTTAAGTAGCGACGTCCAGCCGGTCCCCGCCCTACGGATCGGATCTTGGGCGTCATTCAGTAGGGCTTACTCAGTGGCTCACACC
>DATAXG010000080.1:0-9937 GCA_036273055.1 Acidimicrobiales bacterium
CCGACCTGCGGGCGCCCCGGCGACCCGTACACTGGACCGACTCACATCCCACACTGGAGACACCATGAAGACCGACATCCACCCTGACTACGTCGACGCCACGGTCAAGTGCTCGTGCGGGAACACGTTCGTCACCCACTCGACCAAGGCCGATCTCCACGTCGAGCTCTGCAACGAGTGCCACCCCTTCTTCACCGGCAAGCAGAAGCTGGTCGACTCCGGTGGCCGGGTGGAGCGCTTCCAGCGTCGCTACGGCGAGCGCAAGGGCAAGGCGAAGGCCAAGCCAGCGCCGGCCGCGCAGGACTGACCCGGCCGGGGGCCGGTGCCACGCGCCGCGTCCCCGCCCTCACGAGGAGCCCCGGAAACACATGTTCGATGACCGGATGGCCGCGCTCGAGACGGAGTTCGAAGCCGTCGAGACGGAGCTGGCCGATCCGGCCACCCTGTCCGACCAGGACCGCCTGCGCGACCTGTCGCGGCGCCACAAGGAGCTCGGCGAGATCGTCCGGACCTGGCACGAGCTGAGCGCCGCCCGCGAGGACGTCACCACCGCCCGCGAGATGCTGACCGAGACGTCCGGGGACGAGCGCGAGCTCATGCGCGAGGAGGTCGACCAGTCCGAGGCGCTGGTGGCGTCGCTGGAGGAGCGCATCCAGACGCTGCTGCTGCCGAAGGATCCCAACGAGGGCCGCAACGTGATCATGGAGATACGTGGCGCGGTGGGAGGCGACGAGGCGAACCTGTTCGCCCGGGTGCTCTACGACATGTACCTGCGCTACGCCGCCATGAAGAAATGGAAGGTGGAGATCCTTTCGGAGGACGCGTCCGAGAAGGACGGCATCAACGAGGCCGTCTTCTTGGTGAAGGGTCCCGACGCCTACATCCGCCTGGAGCACGAGGCCGGCACCCACCGCGTGCAACGCGTGCCGGTGACCGAGGCCAAGGGGAGGATCCACACCTCCACCGCCACCATCACGGTGTTGCCGGAGGCCGAGGAGGTCGAGATCGACATCGACCCCAACGACCTCAAGGTCGATGTCTACCGCTCGACTGGCCCGGGCGGGCAGTCGGTCAACACCACCGATTCCGCCGTGCGCATCACCCACCTCCCCACGGGGACCGTGGTGGCGATGCAGGACGAGAAGAGCCAGATTCAGAACAGAGCCAAGGCCATGGTCGTGCTGCGGGCCCGCCTGCTCAAGGCGGAGCAGGACCGCCAGGCCGCCGCCATGTCGGCGCAGCGACGCGGCCAGGTCGGGGCCGGGAACCGCACCGACAAGATCCGCACCTACAACTTCAAGGAGAACCGGGTCTCTGACCACCGGATCAACCTGACGCTCTACAAGCTCGACCAGGTGCTGGCGGGCGATCTGAACGAGCTGACCGACGCGCTGATGGCGGACAAGCGGGCACGCCAACTCGAGGGCGAGGAAGACGAGGACCGGTGACGTCCCCGGCGGGCGCCGGGTCCGGTTCATCCGGGCGGCCGACGCCCATGCAGCCGGGGTCGCAGTCGGATGACGTCGAGACCGGTGCACTGTTGGACGAGCTGGCGGCGCAATTGGGAGACGGGGCGCGGCACGAAGCGCGCTTCATCGTCGACGAGGTGCTCGCCGCCGGTGCCGCCGGTCCGGGTGGTGCGCGGCCTTCCGTCGTGCCCGCGGAAGCCGCGGCGCGGGCGCGCGCCATGGCGGTCCGCCGGGCGGCGGGGGAGCCGCTGCAGTACATCTTCGGCCACTGGCAATTCCGGCATCTCGACCTGCGGGTCGACGCGCGCGTCCTGATTCCGCGACCCGAGACGGAGCAGGTGGTCGAGGTCGCGCTGCGCGAAGGGCGTCGGCTCGTGGACCTGCGGCCCGGCGCCGGTCTGGTGGTTGTCGACGCCGGGACGGGCAGTGGTGCCATCGCGCTGGCGTTGGCCAGCGAGCTCGGCGCCGGTGCCGCAGAGGTGTGGGCCACCGACGTCAGTGCGGGGTCGCTCGAGGTGGCGGCCGCCAACGTGCATGCGTGTGGCGGGAGCGTGCCGGGCGTGGCGCTGGCCCAGGGGAGCTGGCTCACGCCGTTGCCCGGACGGCTGCGCGGCCGTATCGACCTGGTGGTCTCCAATCCGCCCTACGTCAGCGAGGAGGAATGGGCCGGATTGGACCCCGAGGTGCGGGCCGAGCCCCGGGAGGCCCTGGTGGCCGGACCGGGTCGTGACGGTGTGCCCGGACTGGCCGACGTGGAGGCCGTGCTCGAACAGGCCGGCCTCTGGCTCGGCCGGCCCGGAGCGGTGATCATCGAGCTGGCGCCCCATCAGGCCGGCGCAGCACAGGACCGGGCCCGGCAACTGGGGTACGACGAGGTACGGGTCGACGCCGACCTGGCGGGCCGCCCCCGGGCGCTGGTGGCACGCCGCGGCGGCTGACAACGGGGACAATGGGGACATGGACGTCGCCGAAGCTGCGGACGAGGCCCACCCTCCCGTGGTGGGATCGGCGGCTCCGGAAGTGATGGAGGCGCTGGAGTCCGGGGCGATCGTGGGCGTGCCCAACGTGGGCGGGTACAGCCTGGCGGTCCGGGCCGGGTCCCCGACCGACGAGGGCCGTCTGGCCGAGCTGGCCGCCGACCCCGACGGACCCCACTACGCGGTGGGGCAGATCGACGACGTCCGCGCCTTGACCTCGGGGTGGACCGACGAGTTGGGGACGCTGTTGCAGCGCTGCTGGCCCGGGCCGCTCGAGGTGTTCCTCCCCTCTGCCGGACTGAGCAACGGAGACGCTTCCGACGGCGAGGACGATGCGGGCGGCGAGGACGATGCGGGCGGCGAGGGTGACGCGGGCAGCGAGGGTGACGGCGCCGAGTACGGCGCCTGGGCGGTGGTGGTGGGCATGCCCGACGGCCGGGCGCTGCGGCGACTGTGCCGCGAGCAGGGCCCGTGGCGGACGGTGCCCCTCCGCTTTACCGCGGCGGAGGAAGTGGCGCAGGCCTTCAGCGCGCAGGACGTGGCAGTGGTGGTCGACGGTGGCCGGCGGGAAGGTCCTTCACCCACGGTTGTCGATGCCACGGTGACGCCGATCCGCGTCCTGCGCGAGGGAGCGTTGCCGGCGTCCTTCATTGAGGGGACCATGCTGATGAGCACGCGGCGCAAGCTCTTCTCCCGGACGAAGCGACCGCCCGCCGGCTGAGCCCGGCTCAGGTCCCGGCGTCGACCCGCTCGACTGCCGGCAGGGTGCTCACGGAGCGCCGCGTCTCCCAGTGGTTTCGTCGCCCCAGCGCCGCGAAGTACGTCGGCCGATCCGTCAGCGCGTAGGTGGCCAGCCACAGGCGCTTGAGGTGCCGCTTGTAGCCGTGCTCCACGTCGTCTTCGTAGGCGGTACGGCCGTGGAGCACGTGGTAGTTGTTGATGAACTGCATCTCGCCCGGCTGCAGGTCCATGTAAACGTTGAAGTCCGGGTCGTTGGCCAGCGCGGAAGCGGCGGCAATGGCCTCTCGTGCCGTCGAGCTGAGCCGAGGCGCGTCGGGGTGACGCTGAGAGGCGAGGACGTACTGGGGGATGAAGCGGACGAAGAGGCGACCGGAATGCTCGGTGAAAGCCGGGACCGAGTAGAAGGCCTGTGCGCCTTCGGCCTGTTCACCCCGCGTGTCGTAGGGCAACGGCTCGTACAGCGCTGCCGCCAGGTCCGGCCGCTCGCGCACGAGCTGGTTGTGGATCGCCACCGCGTTGGCCACACAGGAGAGACCGCCGGTACGCGCCGTGCGCAGGCAGAGCAGGCCGACGAGGTCGGACCCGTCGGTGTGGTAGTCGAGCGAGATGCCGCCGAGCTCGTTGCCGCGCACCGTCGGATCGTCGATCGTCTTGCCCTGGTCGGTGACGTCACCCAGGACGTGGCCGTACTTGTTCTGTGCCCAGGGCTCGCCGAGATGCAGGCCGATGCCCCAGTAGAGAAGCGTCAGGTCGTCGTCGTCGTAACGGGCGGTGTCGAGCGTGGCGATGCGCGCGAACCCCCGCCCGTTCAACAGGGTGTCCACCAGGCCGTCGAGCCTGCTGGCCAGACGGTGGAGGGGGAAGTCGTCGCGCGTCAACTCCAACGGGTCGGCGCTCTTCTCCTTGGCCACGGTGAGCGCGGCATGGAGCTCGTCCTGGTCGTCGGCGGTGAGGAGCAGCGTCCACTGTGCGGGATCGGCGATGTCGCCGGCCCGCCACTCGGCCGCAGGCTCCAACTCGTGCAGTGCGCCGGCGCTCATATGGGCTCCTCTCGTTGTGTGCGGTCGGTGTCACGGCCTCCCCGCACCAGGCGCCCGGGCAGGGCACCAGTGGGTTCGCCGTCCCGGTAGGTGACCTCGCCGGCGACGACGGTGGCGCGGTAGCCGTGGGCGCCCTGAAGGAGGCGCTTGCCTCCGGCGGGCAGGTCGTAGGCCATGACCGGCGCCCCACAGGCCAGGTGGTCGAAGTCGATGACGTTGAGATCCGCCCGCAGTCCGGGCGCCAGGACTCCACGGTCGTGCAGGCCCACGGCCTTCGCGGTGGCGCTGGTCAACTGCTCCACCACCTGACCCAACGGCAGGCGGCCGTGCGCACGGTCGCGGGCCCAGTGGGAGAGGGCGTAGGTGGGGAAGCTGGCGTCGGAAATGAGGCCGACGTGGGCCCCGCCGTCGCCGAGGCCCAATACGGTGAGGGGGTGGGCCAGCATGGCGCCGCAGGCATCGAGGTTCCCGTCGGCGTAGTTGGAGAACGGGGTGTACAAGAAGTTGCGGCCGTCGTTCTCCGACAACAGGTCGAGCAGCAGCGCGGCCGGGTCGATGCCGCGCGACGCAGCCTGCCGCAGCACGCTCGTCTCGGGCGCCGGCTCGTAGTCGGGCACCTCGCCCAGGGGGTAGAGGCGCCCGTAGTCGATCGGGCGCCGACGACGCCCGTCCCCACCTGCTCGCGCGCCCGTGTCGCCCTGCGGTGCCATGTCGGCGAGAAGGCGCGCGCGGAAGGCCGGGTCGCGCAACGCGCGGGACTGCTCGGCTACGGGCAACGCAGCCGTGTCGCCATAGGCGGGGAAGGCCAGCAGCGGCTGGAAGGAGGACTGCAGCCCGACCAGCAGCCCGACGGGACGCGGTGCGACCTGGGCCCGGATGGGCAAGCCGTCAGCGACAGCGGATTCGATCCGCCCCAGGAGGTCGCGCCACGCCTCGGGATGGCGGTGGCTCTGGGCCAGCGACAGGGAAAGGGGCACGCCGGTGCGCGCCACCATGGCCCGCACCAACTCGAACTCGCCGTCGGTGTCGGGCCAGAAGTCGGAGATCAGCTCCACGACGCCGTGCCCTGCTTCGGCCACGCCGAGCGCAATGGCCTCGAGCTCGTCCGTGCCGGCGCGGAGCGATGGCGTCGGGTCGCCGCTCGCCGTCCGGTGGTTCAGCGTCCGTGACGTGGAGAACCCGATTGCCCCGTCCCGCAAGGCCTCGGTCGCCAGGCCGCGCATCGCCACTATGTCCTCGGGCGTCGCGTCCTCAAGCCGGGCAGCCCGTTCGCCCATGACGTACAGGCGCAGCGCTCCGTGCGGGAGTTGCGCGCACAGGTCGATGTCGTGCGGCCGCCGCTCGACCGCGTCGAGATACTCGCCGAACGTCTCCCAGGACCAGTCGATCCCCTCGTCGAGCACGGCACCCGGAATGTCCTCGACGCCTTCCATGAGCGAGATGAGTCGCGGGTGCGCCTCGGGTCGCACGGGTGCGAAGCCCACGCCGCAGTTGCCCATCACCGCAGTGGTCACGCCGTGCCAGCTCGATGGCGTCATCCGCTCGTCCCACGTCGCCTGCCCGTCGTAGTGGGTGTGGATGTCTACGAAGCCCGGTGTCACCAAGAGCTCGTGGGCTTCGATCTCCTCTGCACCCCGCCCCCGCACGGGGCCCACGGCGGTGATGGTCCCGCCGTCCACCGCAACGTCGGCCTGCCGAGGCTCGCCGCCCCGTCCGTCGGCCACCAGCCCACCCCGGATCACCAGGTCATGTGCCGTCTCTGCCATGCCCTACCCCTCACCCTCCCCGCCGGGCGGGGAGATAGTTAGCGAGTCTAACTATATGGCGGTCGGGCCGCAACCGCGGTCGCTCCGGAGGGCTTACCCGGTCAGCGTCAGGGTGCCGTCGGAGGCCAGGTCGCCGGTCCTGCCGATACCTTCCTCGGCGCAGAGCATGGCCAGTGTGTCGGGGTCGGACACGTTGGCCCAGGCGCGGCTGCCCTCCGGGGTGCGGCAGGCGAGGATGCCGCGCTCGGGTGCGCCCTCGCGGTCGAAGGCGACGGTGTAGGTCTCGACGCGTACGGAGCCGGCGGCGTCCGGATCGACGATGCAGCGCGGCAGCGCGTCGATGTCCTGCTGCACGTTCTTCCACGCGAACAATGAGCCGTTCTGCGCCGGCGGCCGGCCGGCGTACACCCCGAGGGAATGCTTGGTGGCGTACCACCCCAGCCCACTGACGAGCGCCGCACTGTCGGGGGCGCGCCGGAGCGCACCGATGGCCTGCGCAATGCCGTGCGACGCGTAGTTGTTGCCGGGCCCGCCCCCGAAGGTGAGCCCGCCGGTCAAGGTCAACGGTCGGTCCGGATCGTCGAGGCCAAGGCCCAACTCGCCCGCCGCCATCTGCACCACCACCGGGAAGCAGGAGTACAGGTCCACGAAGGCGATGTCGTCGATGCCCAGCCCGGCCTGCTCGAGGGCGGCGGCGCCCGCAAGGCGGATGGCGGGGGAGCGGTGCAGCTCGGGGCGCTCCGAGATGTACCAGTGGTCGTTGCCGTCTGCACCCGCCAACGGGAAGACCCAGCGCTCCTCGGGCACGCCGGCGGCGCGGGCGGCTGCAGCAGAGCACACGATGAAGGCCGCACCCTGGTCGACCTGCATGTTGGCCGTGCAGAGCTTCGGATAGGGGAACGACACCATCCGGTTGGCAGGCCCCGGCGTGACGATCTCGGCGGGCGTCCGGGCGCGGCGGATCCATGCGTGCGGGTTGCCGGCCGCCACCTCGCTGAACCGCGACCAGAGCGCGCCGATGCGGGCGGCGTGCTCCGGCAGCGTCCAGCCGTTGGCTGCCCGCAACGCATTCTCGAACAAGGGGTAGGCGTGCACCGGCAAGATGACCCCGTGCTGCATCTCCAGCTCGGTGGCGCCGGCCTTGTCGACCCCGAACAGCGTCGCCGTTGGCGTCCCTTCGGGCTGGCCGGTCCACTCCAGCCACGGCTTGGCCGGATCCCGACGGGCCAGGGCGCGGGCGTACATCGCCTCGGCTCCGGTCACCAGGACCACGTCACGCTCGCCCCGGCTGATGGCGAGGCAGGCGTCGTGCATGAGCGCCTGGGGACTGTTCCCCCCGATGGAGGAGACCATGAGCTCGGCCGGGACGTCGCTTTCGGCCAAGCCGAGACGCGATGCCACCAGACGAGCCGGGTCGGGGGTGGTCCAGCCCAGGGAGGCCACCACGCGGATGCTGTCGGCTCGCCCGATCAGGGCCCGGCCGGCTGGGGCTGCTCCGCCCGCGACGACGCCGTCACAGTCCTCGGCCGCCGCCACGAGCGCCGCGGTCATGAGGTCCAGCGGCTCGGGCCTGGCCGTGGGGTCGAGGCCGGCGTCGGGCGGCGTGGCCACCTGTCCCACACCGACCACCACGGGGGTTCGCGGGTCGAGCGCCATGGACCGAGGAGCGTACCGGTTGACGCCCCAGAAGCTCCCTGGTGCGCCGATACACTCTTCTACCGTCCTCCACAGATCGGTTGAAGGGAATTCATGAGCAGCTACGAGACCGCGTTGGCCGCCGACCCGGAGGTGGCGCAGCTCATCGGCGAGGAGCTCAACCGACAGCAGACCACCCTGCAGCTGATCGCCTCGGAGAACTTCACGTCACCCGCCGTGTTGGCCGCCTCCGGCTCGGTGCTGACCAACAAGTACGCCGAGGGGTACCCGGGCCGACGCTACTACGGCGGAAATCGGGTCATCGACGAGGTGGAGGACCTGGCACGGAATCGGGCCACCGCGTTGTTCGGGGCCGAGCACGCCAACGTGCAGCCGCATGCCGGGGCCAACGCCAACCTGGCCGTCTATAAGGCCCTGCTCGAACCGGGGGCGACCGTCCTCGCCATGCGGCTCGATCACGGAGGTCACCTGACCCACGGGTCGCCCGCCTCCATCGTCTCGAAGTTCTGGCGCTTCGTGTCCTACGGCGTCACGCCGCGATCGACGGACGAGTCGCACCCCGGAGAGGTCATCGACTTCGACCAGGTCGCCCACCTCGCCAAGACCGAGAAGCCGGCACTCATCGTGGCGGGCTCGACGGCCTATGCGCGGGTGATCGATCCGCGGCCCTTCCGGGAGATCGCAGACTCGGTGGGCGCGCGTTTCATGTTCGACGCCGCCCACCCCGCCGGCCTCATTGCCGGGGACGCGCACCCCAACCCGGTCGGTGTGGCCGACGTCGTGACGCTGACCACCCACAAGACGCTGCGCGGGCCGCGGGGCGGCGCCATCCTGTGCGGGGAGGAACTGGCCAAGAAGATCGACAGCGCGGTGTTTCCCGGGCTCCAGGGCGGCCCGCTCGAGCACGTGATCGCCGCCAAGGCGGTGGCCTTCGCCGAGGCGGCGCAGCCGGAGTTCCGCCAGTACGCCGAGGGTGTGGTGGCCAATGCCGCCGCCCTGGCTCGCGCCCTGGCCGGACACGGGTTCCGTCTGGTGTCGGGTGGCACCGACAACCACATGTTGCTGGTCGACCTGCAGCCCTTTGACCCGGAATTGACCGGGAAGGAAGCCCAAGAGGTCCTGGACCGGGCGGGCATCACGTGCAACCGGAACACGATCCCCGACGACCCGCGTTCCCCGTTCCTCACCTCCGGCCTGCGCCTGGGCACGGCGGCCGAGACGACGGCGGGCATGGGGACGGACGAAATGCGCATGGTGGCCGACCTCATCGCGCGCACGCTCAAGTCTCGGAACGACGATGGGGAGATCGACGCGGTGCGATCGGAGGTCGGCACCCTGTGCGCCGCCTTCCCGCCGTATCCCGATCTCCTGGCCTAACGCGTGCCTGACATCGGTTGGTACGGCCTGGTCCTGGTGGTTGCGGCAGGCGCCACGGCCGCACTGACCGTCCCGGCCAAGCGCATCGCACTGCGGGTCGGGTACGTCGCCCACCCGGGCGAGCGCACCGTACACACGAAGCCGATCCCCTACGGCGGTGGTGCCGCCATGTTCATGGGGTTCATGGTGGCGGTGCTCGGCGCAGCAGCCGTGCCACAGCTGCGCCCGATCTTCCGGGATTCGCCCGAAATGACGGGCGTCGTGCTCGCGGCCGGCGCCATGTTCGGCGTCGGGCTGATCGACGATGTCCGTGACATGTCGGCCCCGGCGAAGATGGCAGGGCAGGTGCTGGCCGCCAGCATCCTCTACTTCAGCGGGGTCACGATGTACGAGCTGAAGATCCCCCTGGCGGGGTTCTTCGTGCTCACCCCGGGCATCGTCCCGCTCATCACCGCGGCGTGGGTGATCGCGCTGACCAACGCCGTCAACCTGATCGACGGCCTCGACGGCCTGGCCGCGGGCGTCGTGGCCATCGGAGGGGGCGCCCTGGCGCTGTACGGCATCCGCCTCATGGGTCTCGGGCTCCTCCCGAGCGACAACGTCGGGCCGCTGGTGGCCGTGGCGGCCTGTGGGATCTGCCTCGGCTTCCTGCCTTTCAACTTCAACCCAGCGCGCATCTTCATGGGCGATGCCGGCGCGCACTTCCTCGGCCTCTTGATGGCGGCGTCCACCATGGTGATCGGCGGCCGCGTCCCGACGGCCGTGCCCATCAGCGGCGTGACCTACTTCTTCTTCGCCCCCCTCTTCATCCCGATCCTGATTCTGGGGGTCCCGCTGGTGGACATGGCCTTCGCCTTCGTGCGGCGCACGGCAAAGGGCACGGGGTTCGACACCCCCGACAAGGAGCACAT
>DATAXG010000081.1:0-32884 GCA_036273055.1 Acidimicrobiales bacterium
CCGGCCTCTGCCGAAGAGCCGTCGCGTCCGGTCACGAGCAGCCCGGCATCCGACAGTCCTTGCGTCATGGTCGTCCACGTGAGCTTGACCCAACTCGACTCGGGCCCCGGCTCCTCACCTCGCCCGAGTCGGGTCAGGGTGCGGAGATTGTGCAAACGGAGCACGTGCAGGTCAATGGCCGCCTGCGCCAGCGCATCGGCCACGATCGCATCGTCCAACGTGCCATTGCTTCGCGCCTCCTCGTACAGGCGGGCCAGGTATGCCTCGTGGACGACCTGTTCCTTGAACGGGAAGTTCGTGCCGCGCTCGTGGGCCAGCGTCGAGCCGGCCACGGACCAGCCCTGCCCCTCGATGCCCACCACGTGCTCGGACGGCACGAAGACATCGGTGAGGAAGACCTCGTTGAACTCCGCGTCCCCCGTCATCTGCACCAGCGGACGCACATCCACACCCGGGTCGGACATGTCGACGATCATCGCGGTGATCCCCTGCTGGGGTCGGGGCGCGTCGGCGTCGGTCCGGGCCAGGCAGAAGCCCCACGAGGCGAACTGGGCGTAGGACGTCCAGACCTTGCGGCCCGTGACCTCGAAGCCCCCGTCGACGGGCTTGGCCCGCGTGGAGAGTGAGGCCAGGTCGCTCCCGGCGTCAGGCTCGCTGAAGAGCTGGCACCAGATCTCCTCGGCCGAGAGGATCGAAGGCATGTAGCGCAGCCGCTGATCCTCGGTCCCGTGGGCGAGCAGCGTGGGGCCCACCAGGTTGATGCCCACCCGGTTCACCGGCTGGGGGGCCTGGGCGCGGGCGTACTCGCTCTGGTACAGCGCGACCTGCACGGGCGTGGCGCTGCGCCCGCCATAGGAACTCGGCCAGTGCACGCCCACCCAGCGGTCAGCAGCCAGGGTGGCCTGCCACTCCCGACCCCAGGCCACCTCGTCCGCCAGGTCCGCGAAGGCAGGGGGGCGGCGCAGGTGTTCGTCCAACCACGTCCGGAAGGACGCCGCGAACTCCTCATCCTCTTCCTTCAGCGCGAGATCCACGCCGGCTCACTCCACGGCCCTGACATCGGCGTCACGTTACCGGTGCCCGGGGGCTTTGCACGCCCGTAGGTCAGCCGCACTGAGGTTGTCTCAGTCTCGGTGACCACGGCGTCATCGGTGACCGTGACGGTTCGCGTTGGATCGTGAATGTCACGGCGTGAACGTGCTTGCAAGGCTTGGATCGGAGAGAGAAGCCAGGGCACTCACAGATCCATTCACCGATAGTGCGGTCAGGCTCCGGCTCAACCTCGTAGGTGCCGTTGCCCGTCGAAGACGGGACGTACCAGTTGAGTCCACGCTGGCGCAGTGCCGTTGTGGCTGCGATAACCAAACCTCTTTGCTCCCGGTCGTCCATCCGATTCTCACCAGTCGTATGTACCTGTTACGACTATACTGAATAGGGATTGACAAGTCAATACCTAATCGGGATATACTGTTCAGGTATGGACGGTCCGACCGAGGTTGAGAAGGTGCAGCTGTGGGGCTATCGGTGCCACCGCTGCGGGCACGAATGGCTGCCCAGACAGGACAGACCGCCGAAGGTCTGCCCGAACCCGAAATGCAAGAGTCCATATTGGGATAGGCCGCGGCAGAACAAAGGCCGACAGTCTCGGTAGTTCGCTCCGTCTGGCCCCGCCTCAACGCGTGCCGCAAATACTGCATGTGTGTAGTTAGGTGGTGGACAGGTCGTCACCTGCGGGTTTGTGCGGGAAATGCGGGTTGAAGACCACGGGACTCTCCTGCTCGGTGCGGAGGAAGGAATACTGCCCACGCAGGGAGCGTTGCCCTGTAACGTATGAAGGCGAACCGGGGTCGGGAGAGACCTCGGGTCTAGGACTGTAGGCCCGTGCAGCAAGGAGGGCAGCAATATGGCTCAAACCATGACAAACCAACCAGAGCCGACAACGACGGTTGAGGTGGATCTTCCCGAGCAAACGTTGCGAGCCATTGACGAACTGGCACGCCGCAAGGGGATTACTAGGACTCAGGCATTGACGCAGGCCGTAGCAACCGCCAAGTGGATTGACGACAAGGCTCCCAACGGGGCGAAGGTTACCCCGCGCTGAAATCTGGCTGATGGGGGATTGCGGTGGCTGACCCGGTCCCCCTTGACAAAGTACCAATTAGTCCTCAAGGGCAAAACGCCTCGGCATCGCCAGCCATTGCGACCAGCACGCCTCTCACCACATCACGTCGCGAGACGGTTAGAACGGCACTTGCACTTGGACTGCTGGGCCTCCTTGTCGTATTGACGCTCGGCTCGGCGTGGGCACTCACCTTTCACCATGTCAATGACATGGATTTCAAAGACCTGACTAGCACCCTCCTGACGCCGATCTTGGGTGTGTTTGGAACCGTGACCGGTTTCTATTACGGAAGCCATGCATCGGATAAGTCAGACCCGTGACGGGGTAGTTCTGGCTCCGCCTGACAGCGGATAAATGTGCAGAACAACGACTTGCACTCTTATTCGGCGGTTAAAGGTGCAAAGCCGTGCCCGGGTATGGTGCCGTGCCGTGACGGCCCACCTTCGACCGACCTGGGTACCAGAGCAGGCCCGCCGCTACCGGGTGTCGGGCGGCCCGTGGGACGTGCCCACCCTCGACGTCCTGCTCACTGCCAACGGTGGCGAGGTGGTGGACGACGCCACCCGGCTCTCGGCTCCCGAAGTCGACGCGCTGGTGGCCACGGTGGCCGGCGGTCTCCGCTCCCGGGGTGTCCGGCGCGGTCAGGCCGTGGCCTGGCAGGTTCCGAACAGCTTGGCAGCCGCGGTCCTGACC
Organism: Acidimicrobiales bacterium; assembly: GCA_036273055.1. Lineage (GTDB taxonomy): Bacteria > Actinomycetota > Acidimicrobiia > Acidimicrobiales > RAAP-2 > Bog-473. The sequence goes on from DATAXG010000081.1 coordinate 2,816, forward strand.
CGCGCCTGCTGGCGCATCGGCGCCGTGGCGGCGCCCGTCCTGCATTCGTTCGGCGCGGCGGACGTCGCGGCCGCCCTCGGCCAGATCGACCCTGCCCTGGTCCTGGAGCTCGACGCAGCTGCGTTCTCCGACCCCACGGCCCTGGCCGACGCGGTCGGTGGTCCCCCGGTGCCGTCCGGGGCGTTCCCCAGCCGGCCCTCCGATGTCGCACTCGTCCTCTTCACCTCGGGCTCCACGGGGATCCCCAAGGCGGTGCTGCACACCCAGCGAGGGCTGAGCTGGAAGGCCTCGCTGATGGCCCGGGTGCACGGCCTCGGCTCGGCCGACGCGGTGCTGATGCCGGCGCCGATGGCCCACATCTCAGGGCTGCTCAACGGGGTCCTGGTGCCGGGCGCTGCGGGCCTGCGCTCGGTGCTGGTCCGCCGTTTCGACCCCGCACAGGCCCTGACCCTCGTCGCACGCGAGCACATCTCCTTCCTAGCGGGCCCGCCGACCTTCTTCATCGCCATGGCGCGCGCCCTGGCGGAGGTTCCGGGCACCGATGTCTCGTCCATCCGGCTCGTGTCCAGCGGTGGAGCGTCGGTGACACCGGCCTTTGTCGAAGACACTGCCCGGACCTTCGACTGCCGCGTCAAGCGCACGTACGGCTCCACCGAAGCGCCGACGGTGACCACGAGCACCGATGACGACCCTTTCGAGAAAGCCCGCGACACCGATGGACGGGCTGTCGGCGCCGTCGAGCTCCGCGTCTCGGACCCTGAGACGGGGGCACGCTGTCGCACCGGATCGTCCGGCGAGCTCTGGGTGCGCGGGCCCGAGATGTTCGCCGGCTACGCCGACGCGGCGCAGACCGCCACGGTCATCGCCCGAGGCGGCTGGTTCCGTACGGGCGACCTGGCCACCGTCGACGACGACGGCTGGGTGCGCATCGTCGGCCGGCTCAAGGACGTCATCATCCGCGGTGGCGAGAACATCTCGGCCTCCGAGGTCGAGGCCGCGCTCGAGGCGCATCCCGACATCCACCACGCGGTAGCCGTGGGCTACCCGGACCCGCTCATGGGCGAGCGGGTCGCCGCCTTCGTGGAGTCCGCCGCGCCCTTCGACCTCGAGGACTGCCGGCGGTGGTTCACGGGCCGCGGCATGGCCGTCTTCAAGACACCCGAGAAGGTCGAGCGCGTCGATCATCTCCCGTTGCTGGGCTCGGGCAAGCCCGACCGGGCCGCCCTGCAACGCCGGGCAGCTGCGACCTGACCCACCACACGGCGCCACCAGATGCCGGCGCAGCCGGCGACCTCCAACTAGTTTGACCGCGTGCATCGCCGCAATCTGGTTCCTCTGGTGCTGCTCGCCGTCCTTGGCGTCGGTGCGCTGGGCTTCGCCGTGCTCGCCGCATCGGCGGCCCCGAGCGGCGCGACGCTCACGGTGCAGAACGGATCCGTCCGGACCTTCGGCACACCGACCGGATCGACGTCGTTTGCCATGGACCTCGTCAATACGATCTCAGCCGGGGGGTCGAAGGGCACGATCAGCCAGGTTCGCCAGGTCGTCTACCGACCCACGAACCGGATGTCGGTGTACCAGATCAAGGGTTCCAGCTCGACGCGCATCCAAGTCGCCAGCCCGTCGACCATTCCCTGCACGCTCAGCACCTACACGGCCATCGTCGGCGGCTCCACGCCCTGGACCCCCGACGGCAAGGCTTTCGTGCGGACCGAGACCCTGGCGGCCTACGACGCCCGGGTGCCCGTCTCGACGACAACGACATGCTCCCCCCGCGCCAGCACCGTGCAGGGAACGGTCAAGGAGCGGGCCGCAGTACTGGACGGTTATCTCGTGGGCGTCCGGCTCACTGTCGTCGTGCCGCCACAGAAGATGGCGAACGGCCGACCGGCGACCGCCGGCGTCGAGAACCAGGCACTGGTCCTGCTCGAAATCAACGGCACCCGTACCGCCACGTTCCACTCCTAATGGTCGCCGGGTACGACCCGGCCACGCTCAGGAAAGCGACTCGCCGGCCTCGAGCCTGGTCCGCAACAGCGTGGCGATGCGATCGCGGTGAGCGGCAGCGTCTCCGTAACTCACCTGGTCCAGCTGTGCCCGCTTCAGATAGAGGTGCATGTCGTGCTCCCACGTGAAGCCGATGCCGCCGTGCACCTGGAGACCGGTCGCCATCACGCGCCGCGACGCGTCGGAGCACCAGGCCTTGGCCATGCTCGCCGACAGGGAGCGCTCCGGGTCGCCGGCCGCGGCGCACCAGGCCGCGTAGTACGACGTGGAGCGCATGCCCTCCACGTCGACCAGGGCGTCGGCCAGCATGTGCTTGACCGCCTGGAACGAGCCGATCGGCTTTCCGAACTGCACGCGGTCCTTGGCGTACTGGACGGTCAGGTCCAGGACCTGTGCGGCCGCTCCGAGCATCTCGGCACTCGCCAGAGTGGCGGCCCGGTCGATGAGCAGCGAGGCCGCCTCCTCGCCGCCGAGGAATCGTGCCGGCGTCCCGTCGAAGGACAGGACCCCGAGTTCGCGCGTGCGGTCCATGGCGGACAGAGGCGCTGGACGTCCCTCGGCGCGCAGATCGACGCCGTAGACAGCGCCATCGGCCAGGACAACGGCCACATCGGCCGAGGGTGCATAGGCCACCGGCGGTGTCTGCCCGCTGAGGCGCACCTGTCCCTCCGGCCCAGAGACGGTGAGCCCACCTGGCCCGGGGGCGACTGCGACACACCCCACCGCATCGCCCTGGCCCAACGCCTCACGCCACTCCTTGGTCCCGGCATCTGACCGTGCCTCGTCCGAGCACACAGCGCCGAGCGCCACGATGGTGGGGAGGAATGGAGCCGCCACCAGTCGACGCCCGATCTCCTCGCACAGCACGGCCAGCTCCACCATGCCCAGACCCAGGCCGCCGTCGTCTTCCGGCAGCTCGATGGCCAACCAACCCTGGTCCGCCATGGCGGACCAGGCAGCGTCGTCGTACCCCGCCGGCGCGTCGACGGAGGAGCCGGCGGGGGCGGTCCCGGCACCGGGGAGCGTCCCGACGATCGCCCCGGTCCCGACCCGGGCCCGGAGCGCGTCGGACCCGGCCATTTTGTCCAGGAGCGACGCCGCGGCGTCACGCAAAGCCTGCTGGTCGCCTGAGAGGTCGAAGTCCACGGCGGCGCAGTCTACGGCGGTCGCTGACACGGGTGTCACCTCGTGTGACGGCTGTGCCATGCTGCGGCGGATGGATCTGCACGCCACGGCTGAGCAGGAGTCGCTGCGGGCGGCGTTCCGGAGCTGGCTCATGGAGCACCTGCCCTGGCCGTATGGCGTCGGGCTCCCCCCACGCTTCGACGACCTCGCCGAGACGGTCGCCTTCGGGCGCCGCTGGCAGGCCGAATTGGCGGCCGACGGCTGGGTCGGCCTCACCTGGCCCGAGGAGTACGGCGGGCGGGGTCTCGGAGCGCTCGAGAACTACGTGGTGATCGAGGAGCTGGCGCGGGCCCGTGCCCCCGAGCTGGTGGGTCGAATCGGCATCAACCTGGTGGGACCCACCCTGCTGGCCCACGGGACACCCGAGCAGAAGGAGCGCTTCCTCCCCCGCATCCTCTCGGCGGCCGAGCTCTGGTGCCAGCTCTTCAGCGAGCCGGACGCCGGGAGCGACCTGGCCTCGCTGACGACGCGCGCCGCGCCGGTCGAAGGCGGCTACCGAGTCAACGGGCGCAAGGTCTGGACCTCCTACGCCCAGTTCGCCGACTGGGGGCTCTGCCTCACCCGCAGCGACCCGACTGCGCCCAAGCGTCAGCAAGGCATCACCGCTCTCATCATCGACATGCACGCCCCGGGCGTCGTGGTACACCCACTCGTGCAGTCCACCGGAGAGGCTGAGTTCAACGAAGTCGAGCTGGACGACGTCTTCGTGCCGACGGAGCGGCGCGTCGGCGCCGAAGGCGAGGGATGGGGCGTCGCCGGTTCGACCCTGGCCCACGAGCGCGGCATCAACCCGCGCCAACTGGTGATCCACACGCAGCTCATCGAGGAGCTGCTCCGCCTGGCCGAGGCCAACGGGAGCTTCGACGACTGGCGCCTGCGGCAGTCGCTCGCCCAGGCCGCCACCGAGGTTCGACTGTTCCAGCTGCACAACTGGCGCTCCCTGACCCGACTCTCCAAGGGAGAGGCGCCGGGCCCCGAGGGCAGCGCACTCAAGCTGTACTGGAGCGAGATGTCCAAGCGGCTCCATCAGACCGCGCTCGACGTCCTGGGATCGGCTGCCCCGTTGTGGGAGGGGGCGGAGGGAAACCCGGCGGACGGCGCCTGGCAGCGTTCGTGGCTGTACTACCAGGCCTCATCGATCTTCGCCGGAACGAACGAGATCCAGCGGACACTGGTGGGCGAGCGAGTCCTGGGGCTCCCCCGGGGCTGAGCGCCTCGGCGCGGTTCGCGGCACGGCAGGATGGGCGACTCAGGGAAGATGGGTGAGATGGCACAGAACTTCGAAACGATCCTCTACGTGGTGGACGGTGCAGTGGCCACCATCACCATGAATCGGCCGGACATGGCCAACGCGCAGGACTCCAGGCTGATCGACGAGCTCGACGCGGCGTTGGACCTCGCCGACGCCGACGACGACGTCCGGGTCGTGATCCTGGCCGGGGCCGGCAAGCACTTCTCCTCGGGCCACGACCTCAAGGCGCTCGTGAGCGGCGACGGATCCGACCCCTGGGTCGCCCTCCGCGAGACGCCCGAAGGCAAGTTCCAGCACGAGAAGACGATGTACTACGACCGCTGCCTGCGCCTCCACGACTTCCGCAAGCCGACGATCGCGGCCGTGCAGGGCAGCTGTGTCGCGGCCGGCCTCATGCTGGCCGCGATGTGCGACCTCATCGTGGCGGCCGACGACGCGGTGTTCTCCAACCCGGTTCTGCGCCTGACCGGGGCCGGCGTGGAGCTCCTCGTCGAGCCATGGGAGCTGGGCATCCGCAAGGCAAAGGAGTTCCTGCTCACGGGCGACACGATCGACGCTCAGGAAGCCTGGCGCCTGGGCCTGGTCAACCGGGTGGTCCCGCGCGCCGAGCTCGAAACCCGCACACGCGAGCTGGCCGACCGCATCGCCCTCGTCCCACCGGTCACGGCGCAGACGGTCAAGGACAGCCTCAACCAGACCGGCACTCTCATGGGGAAGCGCGACGCGCTCAAGTATCATTTCATGGCCCACCACTGGGTCCACAATTCCGCCACGGCCCTCAACGCGTTGGCTGCACGCAAAGCAAAAGGTTCCATGCGCGAGGTCATCGCCGAGCGCGACCAGGGCCACCCGGAATGAACGACCAGTCCTCGGGACCGCTGGCCGGGATACGGGTCATCGACGTCGGGACGCGGATTTCCGCGCCGTTCTGCGCGGGCCTGCTCGGCGAGCTCGGCGCCGATGTGATCAAGGTCGAGTTGCCGGGCGAAGGCGACTTCATGCGCACGATCGGCCCGTTCGCCCCGGTGGAGGACGGCCCCGACTACTCGCTGTTCTGGGCGGTCGAGGGCCGAGGCCGGCGCGGCGTGACCTGCGACCTCCGCAAGCCCGAAGGCAAGGAGCTCTTCAAGCGACTCGTGGCGACCGCAGACGTGCTGTGCGAGAACTTCCGCCCGGGCACCATGGAGCGCTGGGACCTCGGGCCGGACGATCTGCCCGGCGAGCTCGTCTACGTGCGGATCAGCGTCTTCGGGCAGACCGGCCCCTACTCCCCTCGTCCCGGGCTCGATCGCCTCGGTATCGCCTACGGCGGGCTCCTCAACCTCACCGGTGATCCCGATCGCCCGCCCGTCCGACCCGGCGTCACCGTCTCGGACTACCTCACCGGCACGTTCGCCGCATTTGCCGCGGTCTCCGCATTGTACGGTCGTGACCAGGCGGGGCGGGGTGGCGACGTCATCGACGCGCCGCTGTACGGCTCCATCCTGCGCATTCTGGAGTGGACGCTGGCCGGCTACGACAAGCTGGGCCTTGTGCGCCAGCGCGAGGGGAACCGCCTCTCCACCTCGGCCCCGCTGGACAACTACCCGACCGCCGACGGCTTCTTCGTCTGCATCGTCGCCGGCTCGGATGCCAACTTCCATCGCCTCTGCAAGGCAATGGAGCGACCGGACCTGGCCGAGGACCCTCGCTTCATCACGCTGAAAGAGCGAGGGGCGAGAAGCGGGGAGATCAACGGCATCGTGGCCGACTGGACGTCGAGCCTTCCCGCCGAGGAGATCACGGCGCGCTGTATCGAATTCGACGTCCCCGTCGGCACCGCCTACAGCGCCGCGGACATCTTCGCCGACCCGCACATGGCTGCCCGCGGGGACCTCGTGGCCATCGACGATCCGGTCCTCGGCCCCGTCCGCCAACAGGCGCCCTTCCCGCGTCTGGCCAATTACCCCACTCCCTTGCCGCGCCCTGCGCCACGGCTCGGCGAGCACAATCGCGAGGTGTGGTGCGAACTGGTCGGGCTGAGCGACGACGAGCTGGCCGACTTGGACGCTCGCGGCGTGGTCTGAGGGGCTTCCGCCTCGTCAACCGGAGGGGAGACCCGTCGTCACCCCTCTCAGACGGTCTGGCTGCCGCTCTCGACGAAATGCTCCGAAATCGGCCGTCAGTTCGAGCTGACGACCCGACCGAAGTAGGCCGCCCCGCCGAAGGTGAAGATGCCGCCGTCGGCCGCCGCCATCCAGTACCCGTTGTTGGCGTTGTCAGCTGCCATGCCCACGACCGGCGCCGCCAAGATGATGTTGCCGGTGCTGCCGTCGAAGGGGGCCTGGCCATAGGTGAAGATGCCGCCGTCGGAGGCCACGAAGCGGTAGCCCTGGCCGTTGGGTGATGCCTCCATGCCCACGATCGGCTTGTTCAGGTGGATGTTGCCGGTGCTCCCGTAGAAGGGGGCGTCGAAGCTGAAGATGCCGCCATCGGAGGCCACCTCCCAGTAGCCGCCGGTCACCGGGTCGTCTGCGATGCCGACGATGGGCTTGTTGAGGGTCCGGCCTCCCATGGAGCCGAAGAAGGAGGCGTTGCCGAAGCTGAAGATGCCTCCGTCACCGGCCACCAGCCAGTACCCATTGCCGTCCGGCGTGGACGCCATGCCGACAATGGGCTTGTTGAGCCGCAGCGCACCCGTCGACCCGTAGAAGGCAGCGTCGCCGAAGCTGAAGATGCCGCCGTCCGTGGCAACGAGCCAGTAGCCCTTGCCGTCCGGCGTGGACGCCATGCCCACGATGGGCGCGTTGAGGGTCCCGCTGAGCGAGCCGTAGTTCGTCGCTGACCCGAAGGCGGCAACCGTCCCGTTCGACTGGACCTCCCAGTAGCCGGTCCCGTTGGCCGTCGGCGCGATGGCCACGGTCCGTGCTCCGGCCTGGACAGCGCTGGCCAGTTGGCCCCAGCTGGCGGTGACGTCAGTGGGCGTCGAGCACGAGCTGACGAAGATGGCCGCGATCGATCCGCCGGAGTAGCCCGACGGCGAGACGGCTGCGCCCATCGAAAGGATGGGCGGGCCGCTCGGGCAGCCGGCGAACTGGTGCAGGATGATGTCGCGGTGTCCCCAGCATCCGGAGGGGTCCGACGCGCTGCAGGCCGTGTTGGACGTGGATGAGCCGCTGTAGCCGTCGTCGTACATCCAGTAGTAGTCGGCCTCGAGCACAGAGGTGAGCCCGCCGGCCCAGATCGATCCACCGAAGGTGAGCGGAGCGCCACCACTGACCGTGGTCGGGAAGCTCGGGTCGCCGCCGGCGTTGGCGCCGCCCTGTGCGTACGAGTCCAGCTGTGCGGTGACGTATTCGATCGGCTGCTCGCCGCGGTCGACGCGCTCGTCGTTCACGACGGTCAGCACCTGCTGGTCGAAGGGAAGCGTTCCGACTCCCGGCTCGGAGATATCCATGGAGCCCACGCCCTCTTGGCTGCGCGCGTCGTCGATCGAGGTCAGCCAGTCGGGATTGTCCGGCGCGATGTTCGCCGAAGGGTTCGAGGGCGGCACGATGCCGGCAGCGGACGCGGGCGCGCTGGTCACGCCCGCGCCAATCGCGCTCATGACCATGGCCCCGACGGGCAGTAGAAGTGTCGCAATCCGACGACTGGCCCTGCGATGCACGCTGTCTTCCCCTCATTTCCTGCTCTTCGTTGCAGGAGGTATCGGACGGAACGCGCAAGAACCGAATAGGTCCTTTTGACTAGATGCGAACTATTTCCGCAGGTCCAGCGCTTGCCGCTCGACCGCTCACAAGGGTTGGGGGTGCGTTGTCGCACCCGTCGTCGGCGGTCCTCGGCACCCCGAATCGTGCCTGCGGAGGCCCGCGGCGCGGCACCCGCAACCGGCCGGCCACGTCGTGGCAATGCGCCCGCAAAGCGCGTGGGAGGGTGCCACGCGCCGGCACCGCTGGCGTCACAATTCCGCGTCAACGCCTCCTGGCGCGCCGCTCACACGACACGCCGAGTGTCTCAGCCCGAGGCGATGAGCCGCTCCCGCGCGCAACGGCCGATCTTCTCGCCGGCGCTCAATGGCAACGCGGTCAACGCCGCCAAGTCCTCGGGAAGCTCGTCGCGGGCCAATCGGTCGCAGCCGGACGTACGCAACCGCGCCGGCTCCGGTCGGCCATGGCGTCGAACTGCTCGTCGCTGAGCGTCAATCCCTCGTCGGGGACGACCCGAAGCGGCGGGCCACCTCGGCTGCGGTCCCTACGAGCATCGGGACAGGACCCTCACCCCCGGGGCAGGCCGAGCACACGCTCGGCCACGATGTTGCGCTGGATCTCCGAGGTCCCACCGGAGATGGTGCCGGAGAACGAGCGCAGGAACTGCAGCGCCCATGCCCCGTCGTAGAACGAGCCGTTGGCGCTCTCCTCCACCCGGTCGGCATCGAAGCGGGCCAGATCCCACTCGGTGAAGCGGTTGGGCCCCGGTCCGTCGAGGTCCAGTCCCTCCAGGCCGAGCGCCTCCTGCGCCAGCTGGCAGGCCCGCTGCTCGCCCTCGCTGGTGAAGAGCTTGAGCACCATGTGCTCGGGTGACATCTCCCCCCGGCTCGCCTTGGCGAAGCCGCGGTAGCCCAGGCAGCGCATGGCCTCGGTGTCGGTGGCCAACCGGCCGATGGCCTCAGCCAGACGCGGATCGTCGCCGAGGGTGCCACCGTGACCGTCCGGGCGCGCCGCCACGCGCACCAGTCCCTTCAGCGTGCGCTCCATTTTCGACACGTTCATGATCCAGAGCATGCCGCGCTCGTGGCGCAGCGAGCCCTGGCTCACTGTCCACCCGTGATTGAGCTCGCCCAGCAGGTTCTCCTCGGGAACCTCGACGTCGGTGAAGAAAACCTCGTTGAAGTCGGCATGGTGAGGATCGGTGAGCTCGGGCAGGGGCCGGCACACGATGCCGGGCCCGCGCATGTCGACGATCAGCGTGCTGATGCCACGATGCTTGGGCGCCTCGGGGTCGGTGCGGACGTAGCAGAGGCAGAAGTCCGCCTCGTGCGCGCCCGAGGTCCACACCTTCTGCCCGTTCACGACGAAGTGGCCGTCGCGGTGCTCGGCCCGCGTCGTCAACGAGGCCAGGTCGCTGCCTGCGTTGGGCTCGCTCATGCCGAGGCACCACGTGATCTCCCCGCGGAGCGTCGGGACGACATAACGCTCCTTCTGGTCGTCTGTGCCGTACTCGACGATGGAAGCGGCACAGATGGAGAGGCCCTGCGGATTGAGCGAGCGCGGCACCATGCGCTCGGTGATGACCTCGTAGTAGGCCATCGTCTCCTCTGCCGTGGCGTTGCGGCCGCCGAGCTCGGGCGGCCAGCCGGGCACGAGGTAGCCCGCCTCGAACATCTCGCGCTGGAACGTACGGGCCCAGCTCGGCAGGTGGGCCGAAGAGCGTCGCGGCTCCGCCGCCACCACGTCGGGTGCGGGCAGGTGCTCGTCCAGCCACGACTCCAAGGCGCGACGGAACGACCGCAGCGTTTCGTCAGGGGCGAGGCGCATGGCCAACTATGACACGGGTGTCAGTTGTCCAGCGAGTCCCCGTCGTCCTCCTCGGGCGGCCCCGCCGCACCCCGCTGGTAGCCGCGCCGGGCGGCGGGCAGAGCCTGAATGGCCAGCACGATCCCGAAGGCAGGCTCCGTGAGGAGGATCGACCCGGCGATCTCGTCCCAGCTGGCACCGACCTCGGCGGCAAGCCGGGCGTGGCGCTCGACGCCCCCGGGCTGGCGGGCGATCACGGTGCACACCATGCGGATCAGCTCGTGCGTCTTGCGGTCCGGTGCGCGCAGTGAGTCGATGGAGGCCATCCAGGCGTTCTGAGCCTGCAGGACGCCGGGCGCCCACTCGGCCAGGAAGCGCTCCGAGGGGAAGGGCCAGACATCATCGTGGACGTTGACGTCGGCATCGAGCGGATCGTCGGGGTCGATACCGGTGCTCATCGCGTGGTCATCGTACCGGCGAGGTCAGGATCCCGGCTCGGGGTCGCGGGGCTGTCCCAGGATCCGCTCCGCGATCACGTTGCGCTGCACCTCGCTGGTCCCGCCGGCGATGGTGAGGCAGCGAGTGGAGAGGAAGCCTTCCTCCCATCGTTGCGCCTTGCCGTCGAGCACCGCCCCATCGGCGCCGTAGAGGGCCATGCCCATCTCCTGCACGCGCTGCTCGTGCTCCACGCCCAGCAGCTTGCGCACGCTCGATCCGCTGCCGGGGTCCACACCCGACAGCGTCCGCAGGGTGGAGCGGTGGCCGAGCAGGGCCACCGTCTGCGCCTCGGCGAGCAGGTGCCCGAGCCGGCCCTCCATGCTGGCGGGGCTCGGCTCGCCGCGCTCGCTGCGGCGGGCGATGGTCCGGGTCAGCGACTCCACGCCGGGGCCGAAGGAGGCGCCCGTCGACATGGAGACGCGCTCGTTGGCCAGGGTGGTCCGGCCGATGCGCCAGCCGTCCCCCGGCGCGCCCACCACGGCGTCGTCGGGGACGAAGACGTCGTTGAAGAAGACCTCGTTGAACATGGCGGCGCCCGTCAGCTCGCGCAGCGGGCGGATGTCGATCCCCTCGGCGCGCATGTCGACGATGAAGTAGGTGATGCCGGCGTGCTTGGACGCATCGGGGTCCGAGCGGGCCAGGCAGATGCCGAAGTCCGCCGTCTGGGCCAGCGACGTCCACACCTTCTGCCCGTTGAGGACCCACCCGCCTTCCACGCGGTCGGCCCGGGTGCTCAGGGCGGCGAGGTCGGATCCTGCCCCTGGCTCGCTGAAGAGCTGGCACCAGTTGAGCTGCCCGTGCAGCGTCGGGCGCACCCAGCGCTCCTGCTGCTCGGGGGTCCCGTGGGCGATGAGGGTCGGCAGTGCCCAGGCGCCGACGGCCAGGTGGGGCCGCGGCACGCCGGCGGCGGCCAGCTCCTCGTCGATGACGAGCTGCTCCAGCGGGGAGGCGCTCCGGCCCCATGGTGCGGGCCAGTGCGGCATGATCAGCCCCGCCTCTGCGATGGCCACACGCTGGTCGGGTCCGGCGGTGGCCGCGACCTCTGCCACGACGGCACGGATCTCGGCCCGCAGCGACTCGGCCTCCGCCGGCAGGTCTGCGGCCAGATTGCGTCGGGCCCCGGCGACGGCGAGCGCGGCCACCTCGTGCTCGAGCCCGGCCACGTCCCCGCCGGCAACCAGCTGCAGGTTGGCCATGGCGCGCTTCAGGTAGAAGTGCGCGTCGTGCTCCCAGGTGAAGCCGATGCCGCCCAGGAGCTGGATGCACTCCTTGGCACAGTGCGCCGCGGCGCCCAGCGCCACCGCACCGGCGATGCGGGCGCTGAGCAGACGACCGTCGGAATGTCCGGGGTCGCCGTCCTCGCTCCAGGCGGCGGCGGCGTCCCAGGCCACCGCCGCGCTCTGCTCGACGGCCACCAGCATGTCGGCCAGTGCGTGCTTGACCGCCTGGAACTGGCCGATGGGCCGGCCGAACTGCACCCGCACCTTGGCGTACTCCGAGGCCGTCTGGAGGCACCAGCGGGCGATCCCGGCGCTCTCCGCCGCGGCGAGCGTCAGGGCGAGGCCGCGCACGTCGTCGTCGGACACCATGACCTGCGTGTCCAACGGGACCGTGACCCGGCCCCCGGCGCCGATGGTCAGCGCCCCCATGGCCCGGGTCCCGTCGAGCGCCGGCAGTGTCTCGACCGAGAGCACGTCGCCCAGAGCGTCCCGGTCCAGTACGAGCCAGCCCGTCCCCGTGCCGTAGTCCAGCGGGACCAGGACGAGCCGGGCGGTGGGCAGACCCAGCACCGGGCGGACCGTCCCCGCCAGCTCGAGGGCTCCGTCCTCCCCGAGGCGCCAGGGCTGCGGCGGCGTGCCCAGCGCGACGGCGGCGGTGATGCTGCCGTCGGCGAGGCCCTCGAGCCACTCGGGTGGCGGCGTGGCGGGCCCGTGCTGGGCCCGCGCCAGGGCGGCGGAGGCCAGCAGCGTCGGCAACAGCGGCCCGGGGAACAATGCGTGCCCGAGCTCCTCCAGCACGACGGCCAGCTCGGCCAGCGTGAAGCCCTGCCCTCCTTGGTCCTCGGGCAGGTGGAGGCCGAGCCAGCCCTGGGCGGCCATCTTCTCCCAGGCGGCCGGCAACTCGTCCGACCCGGCCGTCTCGGCCACCTGGCGGGGCACGGTGGCCGGGCAGTGCGTCTGGGCCCAACGCAACGCCGTGGCGCGCAGCGACTCGTGGTCCTCGGTGACGGCGATCGGCATTTACGTCTTCTCCTCGAGGGAAACCTCGGCGCCGGCGCGCCAGAGGGAGATGGCACCCACCGGGCAGCCCTGCGCCGCGGCGCGCAACCTGTCCTCCTCGGTCGCTGCGGCATTGAGCACGACGGCATGGCCGTCGTCGCCGAGGTCGAAGGTCTCGGGTGCCCAGAAGACGCAGTTGCCCGACCCCATGCAGCGGTCCCAGTCGATCCTTATGTCCAACGTCCCGTCCGTCCCGTCCGCCCCGTCCGCGTCGTCCACCACGTCACGCCGCCCGCAGGACGACGGCACTGGTGGGTCGGGAGGGAGCGGCGGCCCAGGGCCGCGCCGACCGGGCGGCGGCGGCGCCACAGCCGAGCTGGGCAGAGGAGGTGATGTCGCCGGCGCCGATCGTCTTGGCCATGGTGGCCTCGTCGGTCGTCTCCAGGGTGAACGAGGTCGGCCCGTCGTCGTCCGGCGCGTCGACGCCCACGATGGCCGCCGCGTCACGCAGCGGGTTGGCACTGCAGCCCATGCGCCTGAAACTACCCCCCGGGGGAGAACACGACGGGCAGGGAGAGCGGCGAGCGGAAGGCCATCCCCTCAATGTGCGGCGGGTCGGCGTCGGGGTCCAGCGTGAAGGACCCGAGGCGGTCCAGCAGGGTGTTGACGGCGATCCGGGACTCCATGCGGGCGAGATGCATGCCCAGGCAGACGTGGACGCCGAAGCCGAAGCCGACGTGTTGGCGCTGCTCGCGGAACATGTCGTAGCGGTCGGGCTCGGGGTACTTGCGCTCGTCCCGGTTGGCCGCCCCGATCAGCAACGCCAAGTCGGCCCCGCTCTCGATCTCCACGCCGGCCAGCTCCGCGTCGCGGGTGGCCCGGCGCAGGATCACGCACACCGGCGGCTCCCAGCGCACCACCTCCTCGAAGGCCTGGGGGAAGAGCGCGCGGTCGTTGTACAGCGCGTCGAACTGGGTGCGATCGTTCAACAGCGCGAAGAGCATGCTGCCCGTGGCGCGATAGGTGGTCTCCACGCCGGCCGGCAGGATCAGGCGGAGGAACGAGAAGATCTCCTCGTCGGTCAGGTGCCGCCCGTCGACCTCGGTCCGCACGAGCTCGCTGATGAGGTCGTCGCCCGGCTGGGCCCGGCGCTCCTCCATGACGTCGGCGAAATAGTCGCGCAGGGCGGCCGAGGCGGCGATGCCCCGGTCCCAGTTGGCGGCGACGCTGGTGAGCTCCATCGTCCAGCGTTGGAACTTCGGGTAGTCGGCGCGGGGCAATCCGAGGATCCGGGCGATCACCTGCACGGGGAAGTTGAACGTCACCGAGCGCACCAGGTCGGTGCGACCCTCGTCGATGAACGTGTCGATCAGCTCGTTGACGACGCGCGCCACGAGGTCCTCTTCCCAGCGCTCCAGCATCTTGGATCGGAAGCTCGATGCGACCAGGGTGCGCACGGCGCGGTGCTCGGGGTCGTCCATCTGCAGGATGGTGCGGCCCATCACCATGCCCATGACTTCCTCGTAGATCGTCGAGGAGTAGGTCTCGCTGTCGCGCAGCACCTGGACGACCTCGTCGTACCCGAAGACGGTGACCGGCGCCGGCTTGGTGGGGTCGGCGATCTCTGCACCCTCGCCGAGGTCGATCGGCCCCGAGTGCACGGGGCTGACCCGACGCAGTTCGTGCATCGCGGGATAGGGGTTGCGGATGGTGCCCCCGACCACGTCTTTGAGCTCGTAGGGGTCGAAGGGAACCGCTGTCGAGTCGGCCGTCGAATTAAGTCCTGGCATGTTCCTACTCAACCCCCTAGATTCCGGGGGTCACACCGGGTTTGGACCTGACTCCCGGGTCATCTATAGCAAACGATCGTTCGGGAGTCCAACGCCCCAGTTCCGAGACGGACGCCGAGACGGCCTGGTTTGTGCCGGATCCACCTCGGGCGAGGTAGGGAAGCAGGAGGCCACACCACGGAAGGGACTATCGGGGCACCGTAGGGACCCCGAGGTCGGAGAGCGGAGAATGGGACCGAAGACGAGCGTCGGCACGCCCCCCAAGGGCGACGCGCACCCAGAGCGCAGTGGAACCGCCGCCGGAGAGGGGTCGGCGACACGGCGACGGATCCTGGACATCGCCCTCACCCTCATGGCCCAGCGCGGCGTCGACGGGACGAGCATGCGCGACCTGGCCTCCGCCGCCGGGCTCAACGTCGCCTCGCTGTACCACTACTTCCCGAGCAAGCGGGACCTCCTGGAGTCGGTGCTCATTGAGCAGGGGGTCTTCCCCGTCCGCCCGGTGCACATCGACCCCGAGGGTGGGACGCCGGCGGCCGACCCGCTGACGCTGGCCCAGCTGCTCGCCGGGATCATGACGTCCATGTTCGAGGTGGAGGACTTCGTCCGCCTGATGGTGGGCGAGGCGATGCGCGGCGAGGCCACCGCCCGCGCCGTCGGCCTGGACCTGTTCGCGTCGTTCGAGACGAACATTGAGGACTGGGTCAAGAACAACCGCCCCGACCTCGACGACGGGCCGGGCGCCGCCGCGGTGGCCCGGCTGCTGAGCGCCATGGTGGTCGGGATCTTCATTCAGCATGCCGCCGATGTGCTCGGTGAGGAGGGGGATGACCTCACCGCCCTTTCCCTCGACCGGGCCCGTGAGGCGGCCTCCATCCTCCGGCCGCCGAACCAGGACGCCGCGGACTGAGCCTCCCGGGGCGGGCGCACCCCGTTCCGGGCAACACACCAGCGACGTCACTTGCCTCCGCCGCTCGCGGCGGCACACACTGACGCCGTGCCCGACACCACGCCGACCACCACGCCGACGGCCGTGGCCTCCGCCGTCTTCTCGGTGCCGGCCGAGACCGTCTGGGCCTACCGTCTCGACTTCGCCAACCTGCCCGGCTACAACCCCAACGTGAGCGGCGTCACGCGGATCGCCGACGGGTGCGGCGACGACGCGGGTGGCCTGCACGGGCCGGGCGCCCGCTACACGTTCGGGTTGGCCGACGCGCGCCGACCGGGCGTGGACGTGCCGATCGAGCTCTGGATCGTCGATGCCGTCGCTCCGACCCTCGTGACAGCGGCGATGTCGGGCGGCAGCGACGCCTACGAGGAGTTCGTGGTGGAGCCTCTGGACGACGGCGGCTGTGCGGCGACGCTGACGCTCTGGGTCACGTTGCCCGACGGTCTCTCCGAGGAGATCGTCGCCGCGGCGGCGGCCGGCAGCCTGCATTCGATCAGCCAGGAGCTCCGCCTGATGAAGCAGAACCTGGATGGCGCGGCCGCCGCGACGTCGACACGCCGCTGACGCCCTTCAGCCCTTCAGCCCTTCAGCTGCTGTACTGCGGGTCTGTCTCCGTCACGCGCTCGGCGAGGTGCGCCAGCATCTCCATGCCGATGCTCGGGGTCGTCATCAGCAGCGAGCGGAACTCCCGGGCGTCGAACACGACCAGCTCCATCGGCGTCTCGGCAATGACATCGGCCGTGCGGATCCCGCCATGGAGGTGCGCCCGTTCGCCGAAGTAGGTCCCCGCCGGGAAGCGGTTGACCTCTCTCCGGCGGGCCCGGCACGGGGCCATGCCTTCGAGGACGAGAAAGAGCTCACGACCCGGCTGCCCGTTCGAGGTCGGGTACGCGCCCTCTTCGGCGAAGATCGGCGTCCCGAGTTGGGCGATCTCCCGTCGTTCGCCGTGGGTGCAGCTCGAGAAGAGCGGCACGGTCTTGAGCAGATCGATCTGCTCCCCGGGGATCCGGCTGCGCATGGCGTGGACCTCCCCTCCGGGTGGGCTGCGTCAACCGGCAATGTGGGTTGGAGGTGGGTGTATCGCCTCGTCGACTTGCCGGCTCACAGGGAGTCGGCCGAGACCCTTCAGCCTCCGTCGCGCAGGCGCTGCCGGAGCACGAACTTCTGGACCTTCCCCGACGGCGTCCGTGGCAGTTCGTCCACGATCCGGATCTCCTCGGGCCACTTCTGGCGCGTCAGCCCGGCTGCCTGCAGGTGCGCCCGCAGCGCGTCCATGTCGGGGGCCTCGCTCCCGGGCTGCATGCGGAAGAAGGCGCACCCGTGCTCGCCGAGCCGCTCGTCGGGAGCGGCAACCACAGCCACCTCCGCAACACCCTTCATGTGGGCCAGCAGCTGCTCCACCTCTGCGGCACTGACGTTCTCGCCCCCGCGGATGATGATGTCCTTCACCCGGTCCGTGATGGTCAGGTAGCCGTCCTCGTCGATCACGCCGATGTCCCCGGTGCTGAACCACCCGTCGGCGTCGATGAACTCCACGTTGAGCGCGGGGTCCGTGTAGCCGGCGAAGCGGTCGGCGCCCCGGCTCAGGATCTCGCCGGGCTGGCCCGCCGCGACGTCGTGGCCCTCCTCGTCGACGGTCCGGATCTCGACCCACTCCATCGGCCGGCCGTCAGTGTGGATCCGCTTGTCCTTGGGGGCGTCGTGCTGGGAGCCGGTGATGGAAGGGTGCTCCGTCGAGCCGTACGAGCGCACCAGCGAGATCCCGAGCTCGTCCGCCCGCTCGGCCACGGCGTTGGGGATGGGCGAGCCCCCCAGCCCGATGTAGCGCATGAGCTCCACGTGCTCGGGGCCGAAGCCCGGGCAGTCGAGCAGGCTGGTGAAGAAGTACGTCGAGCCGCTTCCGGCGGCGATGTGCTCCTCGACCATGGCGGCGAGGACGGTGGGCGGATCCCAGCCGTCGATCATGTAGATGGGCCGTCCGCTGTAGAGCGGGCAGAGCAACCCGCCGAGCATGCCGATGGCGTGGCCGACCGGCGCGCCGACGAGGCTGGGCAGGTCGCGCATGGACTGGTGGTCGGACAGCTGGCGCACCTCACAGCCGAGGGTGCGGTGCGTGTGCACGACTCCCTTGGGGTCGGCGGTCGTGCCCGACGTGTAGCCGATGAGCGCCGCACCATCGGGGTCGACGTGCGCCGGCCCGCTCACGGGTTCCGCGCCGCGCAGATCGTCGAAGCGCACGAATCCCGGCGTGTCCTCGTTGCTGTCGCCCACCACCACGACGTGCTCCAGGTCCGTGAGACCGTCGCGCACGGTGGCCAGGTCGGCCAGGTAGTCGCGCTGGCCGATGCGCGACACGATGATCAGCGCCTTGGCGCCGCTCTGACGAAGGATGAAACCGAGCTCTTTCGGGCCGTAGAAGTGGACGATCGGTACCAGCGTGACGCCGAGCATGCTGCAGGCGTAGAAGGTGATGGCCGCCTCTACCCAGTTGGGCAATTGGAAGGCCACCATGTCGCCCGGCCCGAGTCCGAGCGCGCGCAGCCCGCCGGCCACGCGCAGCGCCTCCTCGTACACCTCTCCGACCGTGCCGAGGTGCGGATTGGTCGGCGACCAGATCCGGAACGGCCGCTTCGAGTCCTTGAGCAGGGCATCGCGCAGGAACTCCCCGAGCGTGCGGTCGTCCCAGGCGCCCTCGGCCAGGTAGCGCTCGGCCAGCTCGGCCGGAACCGGCCGCAACTCGAAGATCGTCACGCCGATTCGATGAAGAGCGATGCCAGTCGGTGGCGCTGGGCTCCGGCACCGCCGGCCAGGAGCTCGTTCTGCTTCACCCGCTTGAAGAGGAAGTGCGCGTCGTTGGCCCAGGTGAACCCGACGCCGCCGTGCAGCTGGATGTCGTCGCCCGTGACGCGCACGCCGGCGTCCGCCGCGTAGCTCGACGCCATGGCAGCGGCCTGCGCCCGCTCAGGTGCCTCCGTGTCCGAGGCCCAGGCGGCGAACTGGAAGCCGGCTCGCGCCATCTCGACCTGCTGGAACATCTCGACCAGCCGGTGGCGCACCGTCTGATAGGTCGCAACCGGCTTGTCGAAGACGATCCGTTCGGAGGTGTAGGCGATGGCCTCGGTCAGGGCGCGGTGGGCCGCACCGACGGTCTCGGACGCCAACCCGACGGCGATGTCGTCCTGGACCCGCTGCCACAAGCCCGCTTGGCTGCCCGCTGGGCCCAACGGAACGACCGGAGTGTCGTCGAGGACGAGCCGGGCCAGCTTGCGGGTGGGATCGAGCGACGGCACGAGCTCGGCTTCGGGCGATTCGAGCAGGTAGGAGCGCACCCCTTCTTCACTGCGGGCCACCACGATGACCCAGTCCGCGCTGTGGCCGTCGACGACGACCGGCTTCTCGCCTGTCACGACCCATTGGGCCGCCTTCCGGCGAGCCCGCGTCCGCACGGTCTGGAGCGGCTCGCCCTGGCCCTGCTCCCCCAGCGCGACGGTGCCCCGGCGGGTGCCGGCAGCCAGATCGGTCAGAAGCTCATTCGCCCCGAGCGCACGCGCGGCCAGGGTGGCCGCCACCGAGGAGGAGAAGAACGGTCCCGGCAGGGGAATGCGTCCCATCTCCTCCAGGACCACGCACATTTCGAGCAGGCCGGCCCCGCTGCCCCCGTACTCGTCGGGCACCAGCAGGCCCGTCCACCCCAGGTCGACCAGCGTGGACCACAGTGCCGGCGTGACGCCGGCCGCGTCGTCGGCCAACTCGCGCACCACGTCGGGCCCGCACTCGCGCTCGAGCGCAGTGCGGGCCACTTCCTGCAGTGCGAGCTGCTCGTCGTCGTACGTGAAGTCCACGGCCTCCCCTACGTCTCGCTCACCGACGCGCCATCTTCACGCCGCGCCAATCCCTGACACTGGCGTCAGGATACACGGCGGTCGGGTACCCTTCCCCCGTGGATTTTGCCCTTGCACCGGAGGACGAGAAGTTCCGCGACGAGTTACGGGCCTGGCTCGACGAGAACCTGCCCCCCTTCTTGGAGGCCGAGGCGTTGGGCGATGACGCCAGCCTTTCGGGCGAGGCGAGCCAGCGACGCCGCCAGAAGTGGCAGCGCAAATTGCACGAGGGTGGATGGGCCGCCATCCACTGGGGGCCCGACTACGCGCAGGGCCGCACCATCAACGCCATGCAACGGCTCCTCTACTCCGAGGTCATGGCCGAGTACCGCACACCGGGGACGTTCAACACGAACGGGATCTGGCAGATCGGACCCATGATCATTCAGTGGGGCACCGACGAGCAGAAGGCGCAGTGGCTCCCCTCCATCCTCGAAGCCGAGGAGCACTGGTGTCAGGGCTTCAGCGAGCCCATGGCCGGCAACGACCTCGCCAACCTGCGGACGACCGCCATGTACGACGCGGAGACGGACGAGTACGTGATCAACGGTTCCAAGATCTGGATCTCGTCCGCGCACCTTGCCACATGGGGCCTGTTCCTCCTGCGCACGGATCCGACGGCGATTGAGCGGGGCAAGAAGCACGAGGGCATCACCGCCTTCATCCTCAACCTCAAGACGCCGGGCATCGATGTGCGTCCCATTCGCGACATGGCCGGCGAGGAGCTCTTCAACGAGATCTTCTTCACCGATATGCGCATTCCGGCCAAGTGGCGTCTGGGTGACGAGGGCGCGGGCTGGATGGTCGCGATGGGCACCCTCGGCTTCGAGCGCGTCGGCATCGCCTCGCAGATCGCCATCCTGGCCGCCGACCTGCGCGCCATGGTCGAGGCAGCCCGCAGCGTCAACCCGGGCGCACTCGAGGACCCGTCGCTGCGAGACCGCATCGCCAAGGTCTGGACCGAGATCGAGTTGGCGCGTCTGCTGTCGCTCCGGGCACTCTCGAAAATCATGAAGGGCGAGAAGAACTGGCCCGAGGTGCCGTTCGCCAAGCTCTCGTGGTCGTCGATGGCGCAGACGCTGGCCGAGCTGGCCGTCGACCTGCTCGGCCCGGCCGGCGCCCTGGCCCGGGGCGGGCCCGACGCGGTCGACCGCGGGAAGTGGGCCCGCCTGTACGCCTTTCAGCGCTACTCGACCATCGGCGGGGGCTCCACCGAGATTCAGAAGAACATCATCGCCGACCGAGCCATTGCCATGCCCGGCAAGTCGCGCGGCTGATCCGCTCCGCCCGTTGCCCGCCGACCCCCGCGCCACCTGCATCATCGGCGTCGCCCGCCACACCTGGCACACTTCCGACGCTCCCGACGGCGCACCCGAACCGCTGGCCATGTGGGAGCAGCTCTCCCGTGCTGCCGCAGCAGACAGCGGAGCAGCCGACCCGTCGTCGATCCTCGCCGCACTCGAGAGCATCGACGTCGTGTACTCGCAGTCGTGGCAGTACGACGACGCCGTGGCCCGTCTGTCCGAGCGCATCGGCGCGGCGCCGGCGCGACGGAGCTATTCCGGCATCGGTGGATCAGTGCCGCTCGTCTTGGCCACCGAGGTGGCCCGGGAGATCAGAGCCGGCCACCTCGACCTGGCGCTGATCACGGGCGCCGAGGCGCTGGCCACCGTGCGCCGCCTCAAGAAGGGCGGCGAGAAGCCGCAATGGTCCTTTCCCCCGGCCGAGAAGCGCCGCTTCCCGATCGACATGGACTTCGACCCCTCCGAGATCACGCACGCCGTGTTCGAGGCCTACCTGACGTTCGCCTTGTTCGACAACGCACGGCGGGCCCACCTGGGGCGCGAGCTCGACGAGCACCGGGCCCGGCTGGGACGGGTCCTGGCTCCAATGACCGACGTCGCGGCGGCCAGTCCGCACGCCTGGTTCCCCGTGGCCCGCCAGGCCGACGAGATCGTGACGGCGAGCCCGGACAACCGGATGGTGGCCTACCCCTACACGAAGCTGATGACGTCGATCATGGACGTCGACATGGCAGCGGCCCTCGTCCTGGCCAGCGCGGCCAAGGCGGACGCCCTCGGCATCCCCGAAGAGCGGCGCGTGTACCTGCGCGGCGCGAGCTACGCCGAGGACCCTTCGCACGTGGCCGGCCATCCCGATCTCTGGCGCTCGCCCGCCATGACGTCCGCCGCCGGCGGCGCACTGACCGGCGCGGGCATCGGCGCCGACGACGTGGCCCACCTCGACCTCTACTCGTGCTTCGCCAGCTCGGTCTGCTTCGCTCTCGACGCGCTCGGGATCAGCGAGGACGACGGTCGCGCCGTGACACAGACGGGTGGATTGCCGTACCACGGCGGGCCCGGCTCGAACTACATGACCCACGCGCTGGCCGCCATGGTCGAGACCCTCCGCAGCGACCCCGGCTCCTACGGCATCACGAGCGGCGTGGGCATGCACATGCAGAAGCACGCCTACGGCGTGTGGTCCACCGATCCGGGCGCCGGCGTGCTGAACGACCACGCGCTCCCAGTCGCCGCCGACGAGGCCTTGGGCATCGTCGAATCACCAGAAGGCAAGGCCACCGTCGCCACGTACACGGTCCTGCACGGTCGCGACGGCGACCCCGACCGCGCCGTGTTGGTCTGCGACCTGCCGGCAGGCGACCGCTGCTATGCGCTGCTCGACGGCGGGGCCGCTGTGCTGGCGGAGACCGAGGCCGACGAGCTCATCGGACGCACCGTCACGCTGACGCCCGCCGACGGGATCAATCACGCCGCTCTCGGCTAGCACCGGCGGAGCGCCCGGCTCACATGTCGCCGGCGTCGACGGTGCTCGTGGTGGCTGGGTCATCGTCACCATTGCCTCCGCCGGGAACGATGGTGCGGACGTCCGAGTCGTCCCCGACCTCCACGAGCTCATGCAGCAGGTCGACACGGGGACGCTGGCCGCCGTCGCCGTCGACATCCCGATCGGCCTCACGGCGAACGGCCCGCGCCGAGCAGATGTGGAGGCCAGGCGGCAGTTGGGCCCACGGCGGAGCTCGGTCTTCCCGGCTCCCGTGCGCTCCGTCCTCGACGCCGCCAGCTACGACGAGGCCTGCGCCCTCTCACGCGCTGCGTGCGGCAAGGCGATCTCGAAGCAGCTGTTCAACATCCTGCCCAAGATCCGGGAGGTCGACGCGCTCGTCACGCCGCTCCGGCAGCAGCGGGTGTTCGAGATGTCGCCGGAGTTGAGTCTCGCCGTCCTGGCCGGCGCACCGATGGTCCACGCCAAGACGACGGCGGCCGGACGCGCCGAGCGCGTGGCCGTCCTGGGCGACGTCTTCGGCCACGATCAGATCGAGCACCACGTCAACACAAAGCGCACAGGCGCTCAGGCCGACGACGTCCTCGACGCGTTCGCCGGCGCCTGGACGGCCAGGCGCTTTGCCTCGGCGCACCACCTGCAGCTCGGCGGCGATGTCGACGAACGCGGGCTACGGATGGAGGTCATCGCCTGAAGCACAGGTGACCGCGCGACCAGGCCACCCCCCGCCTACAGTGCCCCGGCAAGGGAGGCCACGCTGACCGTTCGAGCCGATGCCGCACAGCCCGATCAGGACCGGACCAGCACGCCGTCATCGTCGTCACCGGTTGCGTCGCCCGAGCCCGCCCCGAGTACCCGGCTTCGGTGGCGCGCCAACCAGATCTGGCGTTTCTGGTGTTTCTGGCGTTTCTGGCGCTCCCCCGCCGACCAGCCCCGTTGGGCGCGCCCCGCGCTCCTGATCGTCACCGCGCTCGCCGGCCTGTCCTACGCCTGGCGCTTCGACCAGGCCTACCTCGAGCCGTTCTACGGCGGCGCGGCCCGCAGCATGTCGATGAGCCTGCACAACTTCTTCTTCGGAGCGGCGGACCCGTGGGCGACGATCTCGGTGGACAAGATCCCCGGTGCGCTCTGGTTCCAGGCGCTCTCGCTCCACATCTTCGGGTTCCACGTCTGGGCCCTGATCCTGCCGCAGGTGATCGAGGGCATGCTCACCGTGCTCGTCCTCTCCCGCGCCGTCCGTCGGGTCGCCGGCCCGGGTGCCGGTCTGGTGGCTGCAGTCGTGCTCGCGGGCAGCCCGGTCGTCATCCTGCTCGATCGCGGGAACATCTCGGACTCCCTGCTCATCCTGCTGCTCGTGCTGGCCGCCGACGCCACCATCCGCGCCTGCCAAACCGGCCGGCTGCGCTCGCTGCTGTGGGCGGGCGCCCTCGTCGGCTTCGCCTTCCAGGCCAAGATGCTCCAGGCCTGGATGGTGCTCCCCGCGCTCTTCCTCGCCTACCTCGTCGCCGCCCCGGTGGCCTCGCTCCTGCGGCGCACCTGGCACCTGCTGGCGACCGCGTTGGTGGTGGGGGTGGTGTCCCTCAGCTGGATGTCGGTCGTCTCCCTCGTGCCGCAGTCGAGTCGCCCCTACGTCGACGGGAGCTGCAACGATTCGGTCTTCTCCCAGGTGTTCTCCTACAACGGGTTCAGCCGCCTCGGTGCGGGGCTCGGGGACACGGCGGGGTGCAGCCGACCGTCGACCTACCTGATCACGTTGTCTCACTACGCCACCAACGAGAACGTCGGGACCGGCGGCATCGGGCCGTCGTGGGATCGCCTGCTGCAGGGACCGTTCGGGCACGATGCGGCCTGGCTCCTCCTGCCTGCTGTCGTGTCGGCCGTGTGGCTCTTCGTCCTGGCCCGCGGCGTGCCACGCACGGACATCCGGCGCGCCGCGGTCATTCTCTGGAGCGTCTGGCTCGTCGTCACCTACGGCGTCTTCAGCGGCGGGCAGTTCTTGAATTCGTACTACCTCGCCGCGCTGGTTCCCGCCGTGGCCGCGTTGTGCGGCATGGGCGCCCTCGCCGCCTGGGGGCGGCGCCGCGTGCCGGCCGTGCGCGCCGTCCTCGCCGTCCTCACGACTGCCACCGTGGGCGTCACCATCGCGCTCGTCCCCGGCTACGTGGGCGTCCGCACCTGGATCGTCGCCTCCGTCGTCGTCGTCGGCCTCCTTGCCGTTGTCGTGCTGCTCGGCTCCCTGCGCAAAGGCCATGATTCCGTCTGGTCCGTCGGGATCGGGCCGGCCGTCGCTGCGCTCGCGATGCTGCTCGGCTCGTTCTGGGGCTCGGCCCTGGTGGTCCAGGCCCGGCTCAGCCCTTTCGACTCCCCGTATGCGCCGGCGTCGGTCAACGCCAACACCCAGTTGGCGGCGGTGGACTTCCCGACGTTTGCCCAGGGGCTCAAGGACTTCGCGGACACCGTGCCGCCGGGCCGGGCCGTCGACGTCTTCGAGACGTCGCAGGCAGCGGACAACTACATCCTGGCCACGGGACGTGAATTCCTTCCGGTCGGCGGCTTCCGTGGGGTCGTTCCGAGCCCAACCGTCGCGGCGTTCAAGCAACTGGTCGCCGAGGGCCGCGTCGAGCGCGTCACGGTCGTCACGGATCCACTGACCAATGAACCGGTGATGCGCTGGGTGGTGACGCACTGCACGAAGCTGGGCCCCGCCGGCTACGACGTCGATGCGGACGCCGCGCGCACGGCCTTCAACTGCGTGCCCCGCGACGCGGGAGGCTCCTCGATCCGCCCGGTTCCCGTCAGCCCCCCTCGCCCGATCGGCGAAAGTCGAGGAACTCGGTGACACGCATGAACCGCATGATGCCGCGGCCGATCGCCGGCACGTGCTGGCGGTGCAGGTCGGTCACGAGCTCGGGCTCGGTGAGCTCGTACTCCTTGCCCCGGGTGATGAGCCGCACCGCACCGTGGGCCAACGCGTTGCGCACCCACTCCGCGTCCGCGCCGTAGGTCAGCGCGAAGCGGAAGCCATCCTTCGTGCGGAAGACGTTGACCGGAGTGCGATAGACGGTCCGGGTGCGGCGGCCGACGTGGATCACCAGGCCGAGGCCCGGGGCCCAGCCCGCCACGTGGACCGCGACCTTGTTCGTCACGGCGCGGTTGAAGCGCGCCACTCGCCGTCCGAGGCGGGGTGGGCGCGTCACCACGTCCGAGCCTGATTTCCGCTGCCCGGAGTGCGCGCTCATACGAGCGTCAGCCCTCCGTCGACCGCCAGGACCTGTCCGGTCACATAGCTCGCCTCGTCCGACAGGAGGAAGACCGTCACCGCCGCGATCTCCCACGCCGTGCCCTGCCGGCCCAACGGCACCGGAGTGCGGGTGCGCGAGGGACGCCCGGCGGAGGCGGCGCGGCCCAGCGGTGTGTCGATCAGGCCGGGTGCGAGCACGTTGGCGCGGATGCCGCGGCGGGCGCCCTCGACCGCCACATGCCGGCTGAGGCCGATGAGCCCCGCCTTTGACGCGTCGTAGGCGGGAATACGGCTCCCGGGACGAAGCCCGGCGACGGAGCCCACGAAGACGATCGACCCGTTGTCGGACATGGTGACCAGAGCGCGGCGGACCAACATGAAATGCGCCCGCAGATTGAGGTCGAACGTCTTGTCCCAGTCGTCGATGGACGTGCCGGCCACGCCCATGCCGAAACCGCTGCCGACGTTGAGGACCAGCCCGTCGGGCGCCGGCCCGGGCTCGTCGGACACGGCCAGGCGGCACCCCTCCTCGGTGGTGACATCGGCCACGACGATGGCGGCCTTGCCACCCTCCTCGGTGATCAGCCGCCAGGTCTCCTCGACCGCCGCCTCGTCGCGGTCCACGCACACCACGGACGCGCCCTCCCGCGCGGCGCGCATCGCGATGGCGCGCCCGTTGCCGACCGGGGCTTCGGGGTCACGGGACGGCTGGGTGCCGGCGCCGATCACCGTGATGCTCCGTCCCGCCAGCAGCGACGTCATGGCACCACCGGCGCGGTGCGACGCCCGGTCACGCTGCCGGTCCTCCGGGCACCTGGCGGGCCAGCGCCTCCGCCCTGGGCTCGAGGGTCAGGCGCAGTGACCGCAACACCGTCGTCAACATCAGGTAGTGGCCAATCAGCATGAGCAGTTCAATGAGCTCGCTCTCGCGCAGGTCGCCCGCCAGCGTCTCCCAGGTGCTGTCGGACACGCCGCCTCCGTCCGCCGTCTCGTCGACCGCTCGGAGGGCGGCACGCTCCACAGGGGACAAGTCGAGCGCAAAGACGGCGTCGACCGCGTCAACGTCGCTCACGGCCGCCAGCTCGACGGGAGTCACGCCCTGCGCCTCGGCCAGCGCGAGGTGTTGCGCCCATTCGTAGCGACCGCCGAAGCGGGCCGCCGTACGCAGGATCACCAGCTCGCGCAACCGGCCGGGCAGCGTCCCTCCCAGGAGCGCGCCGCCGAAGCCCAGCCAGCGGCGGAACAGGTCCGGGTCGGCGCGGCCCAGCGTGGCGAAGATGTGCATCGGCTCGTCCGTCCCGCCCGGTGAGCTCTCCAGGACCCGGGTCAGGACGTCGTCCCATTCTCCGGCGGCCAGCGGGGGGAGGCGGGGCCCGGACTCGGTCATGGCCGCATCGTAGGCACGCAGGGCCG
The DNA here is from genome assembly GCA_036273055.1 of Acidimicrobiales bacterium. Taxonomy (GTDB): domain Bacteria; phylum Actinomycetota; class Acidimicrobiia; order Acidimicrobiales; family RAAP-2; genus Bog-473. The sequence continues at coordinate 29,548 of DATAXG010000081.1, forward strand.
TTCCGGTCTTGTCCGGCGACGGACGAGTCAGCGCAAGGGACGGAAGCCCATCGGCGGCGGCCCGGACCCGGGCAGCTGCCGCACCGGGGCGTCGGGCCGGGCCACCTCGTCGAGGATCCCGTACTCGAGCGCGTCGTGCGCACCGAGGAAGCGCCCCCGCTCCAGGTCGCGCTCGACGAGGGCGGGGTCCCGTCCGATCGCCCCAGCCAGGCGGGCGCAGAAGCCTCGGCGTTCGGCGGCCCGCAGCTCGGCCCACTGGGCCACGTTGCGGGCGTGGGCCTGCAGCTCGGTGGTCGGCTCGCACAGGGAGAAGCGCGTGCTGGGCAGGGCGCATCGGTGGGTGCACACCGCGACCACGCCGACCGCGCCGGCGCCGACCTGCCCGAGACAGAGGGCCCGCACCGGCACGCCCATCAGCTCGATCACGTCCATCAGCGTCAACGCGGGGGCCAGCGCGGCCTCACCGCAGTCGACGCGCAGGGTCACGGGATCGTCGCCCTCGGCATCGAGCGTCATCAGCTCCGCCGCGACACGGGTGACGGAGGAGTCGTCGAGCGGGCCGTGCAGGAGAACGACGCGCTGGGCCAGCAGGCGCCGCGCCACCACGTCCGACAGAGCCTCGGGGCCCCGCCCCGACCCGGTCTGCCCGGCATCGGGCGGCCAACCAAAAGGGTCATCACGGTCAGGCATGCTCGATCCTCCATTCCAGCCGCGCCCCGAGAGCCGTCGAGTAGCGCTCCACCGTCGAGAGGCGGACGTCGAGGTCGCCGGACTCGAAGCGAGCCACGGCGGATTGGGAGGTCCCCATGCGCGAGGCCACCTCGGCCTGGGACAACCCGAGCTCCCGGCGCAGCGTCAGCAGCTGGCCCGACACCGAGCGCCGGCGCTCGGCCATCTCGCGGAAGCCCGGGAAGACGGTGGGATGGCGGCGCTCGCTCACGACGGACCCATTATCTCATATTTGATATAACGTGGGAAGGACCCAGCGAGCCAGACGGAGACGGAGGAACACCATGACCACGTCCAGCACCAGCAGCCGACCGGACCGGGAGAGCCTGCGCCAGGTCTTCGTCCCCACCGTCATCGAGGAGGGCAATCGGGGGGACCGGGCCTTCGACATCTACAGCCAGCTGCTGCGGGAGCGGATCGTCTTCCTGGGGCAGGAGGTGGACGATCAGGTGGCCAACCTGATCATCTCCCAGATGCTGTTCCTCGAGGCCAACAACAGCGAGCGGGACATCTACCTCTACATCAACTCCCCCGGCGGAGTGGCCTACGCCGGCATGGCCATCTACGACGTCATGCAGCACGTGGAGCCGGACGTGTCCACCATCTGCGTCGGCATGGGCATGTCCGCCGCCGCCATGATCCTCTCGGGCGGGGCGGCCGGGAAGCGCTTCGCCCTGCCCAACGCGCGCATCATGATCCACCAGGGCTCGGCCGGCACCCGCGGCGCGCCGTCCGACATGGAGATCCAGCTGCGCGAGGTCATGTCCCTGACCCGCCGCATGTCCGAAATCATCGCCCACCACAGCGGGCAGCCCCTGGAGCGGGTGGCCCAGGACATCGACCGTGACTACTACATGACCTCGGCCGAGGCGCGCGACTACGGGATCATCGACGACATCATCCTCCCGCGGCGGGGGTTCTGCGCCCCCGGAGCGCCCGGGGCGACCACCATCGCCGGCACGGCGTCGGTCGGCGATCGTGAACTGCAGGTAGCGGCCGGATGAGCTCCGCTTGAACCACCCGCCTTGCACCGCCATGTAGTGCGACGTCCGTTCCCCCTGTGACCGGCGGGTGGCTCGCTCTGGGCGACAGCGACAGCGACAGCGACGAGAGCGGACATGGCCAGCAACGATCGCCGGGACGATCGGCTCCTCGCCACAGCCGGTGCCGACCTTCGCCACCGCGCCGGACCTGGTCCTCGAGACGACGTGCCAGTCCGAGGAGAAACCCGGAGGACGTCCAATTGGGGCGAGCAGTTCATGGCCAGTGTGGTCAACGCCGTCATGGCGGGGCCGGCCTGGCCGCGCATGCTGCTCGTCTGGCTCTACGACGAGCACGGGGGCTACTACCACCACGTGGCGCCACAGGCGGCCATTGCGCCCGACATCGGTCCTGGGGATCAACGGGGCTCCTACGACATGTACGGGCCCGGGTGCCTGTTGTAGTGAACCCGTACGCCCGGCCGCACGACGTCACCAACGTCGTCCACGACGACACGTCGGTGCTCGCGACCATTGAGCATCAGTGGAACCTGCCGGCGTTGACCTACCGCGATGCCAACGCGACGACGCTGGTCGATTTTTCTCAACGTCGCGCGAATGTCCTTCCCAGAGCCGCCCTCACTGGCTGCCCCGGCTAACCCGCTGCCGGGGCCGATCGGCGGGTATCAGGGACAGCCGGTGCCGCCGTCGCCGTCGTCCACCACTCCCGCCGGGTCCTGAACGGTCGCTTCGCACCTCGGCTTGCGCGGGGGCATAAGGTAGATGACGTTGGTGTCAGGTATCGCCGCCGTCGTCCACCATGTCGATCGGCTGAGAAGGGGAGGACGAAATGCGCACTGAGGACATGATCCTGGTCAGTGTCGACGACCATGTCATTGAGCCTCGTGACATGTTCGAGGGGCGGCTACCGGCCAAGTACCAGGACAAGGCGCCCAAGCTCGAGCGCCGCAAAGACGGGACCGACGTCTGGATGTACGACGGCAACATCATCCCCAACGTCGGGCTCAATGCGGTCGTCGGTCGCCCGCCCGAGGAGTACGGCATCGAGCCCACCTCACTCGACGACATGCGCGTCGGTTGCTACGACGTCCACGAGCGCGTGCGCGACATGTCGGTCAACGGCGTGCTCGGCTCCATGTGCTTCCCCTCCTTCCCGCAGTTCTGCGGCCAGCTCTTCGCCCGGCGCGAGGACAAGGACGAGGCGCGGGCCATGGTGCAGGCCTACAACGACTGGCACATCGACGGCTGGTGCGGTGCGGAGCCTGGTCGTTTCATTCCGCTCTCCATCCCGGTGATCTGGGACCCCGAGCTGGGGGCCGAGGAGATCCACCGGGTCGCCAAGAAGGGCTGCCACGCCGTCACCTTCTCCGAGAACCCTGAGAAGCTCGGCTGGCCCTCGCTGCACAACGAGCATTGGGACCCCTTCTGGGCCGCCTGCGCCGAAGAAGGAACCGTGGTCTGTATGCACCTGGGCTCCTCGTCGCAGATCCTCATGACCTCGGTGGAGGCACCCATCGACGTGATGATCTCGCTGCAACCGATCAACATGGTGCAGGCCGCCGCCGACCTCGTCTGGTCGCCCATCCTGCGCAAGTACAAGAACCTGC
>DATAXG010000082.1:0-3715 GCA_036273055.1 Acidimicrobiales bacterium
GAATTCCGATCCGGGGTTGCCCAGCCCGACGACGAGCAGGTCCGCCGGTGTCCCCCGGTGCTCGGACCGGGCAAAGGGGCGGCGCAGGGCCTAGCTCTCTTCGCTGCCCGCCTCGGCCGACGCGTCCCCGGCCGACTCGGCGGCGCCGGTGGCCTCGGCTCCCTCTTCGCCTTCGCCCTCGGCCGCCTCTTCTTCCTCGACGGTGACACGCGGGGGCTGCCCGATGGCGACGGCCGACTCGGGGTCGATGTCGGTGGTGACGCCGTTCGGCAACACGAGGTCGGACACGCGCACCTGCCCACCGATGATGAGCTCGCTGATGTCGGCCTCAATGGCAGAGGGGATGGCGGTCGGCAGGGCGTTGATGGCCAGCGTGAACATCTGCTGGTCGACCAGGCCGTCGCCGTGGTGCACCTCGAGCGCCTCGCCTACGAGGACGATCGGCACGTCGGCGCTGATGACCTCGTCGCGGCGGACGATGATGAAGTCCACGTGCGTCACCGTCTGGCCGATCGGGTGCCGCTGCATTTCGCGGGCCAGGGCGAGATACGTGCCCGAGCCCGTGTCCAGGGACAGGAGCTGGTTGGCGCCGGCCTCGCTGTTGAGCGCGATGCGGAGCTCGCGGGCCACGATCGCCACCGGCAGCGGCTCGGTCCCGTGGCCGTAGATGACGCCCGGGATCTTGCCCTCACGCCGCAGCCGGCGGACGGCGCGCGAGCCCGTGGGGCGCCCGATTTCAGCGGCGAGTACGACTTCGGCCATTGCGGATCTCCTCAGGTGGCGAGAGTGGTGGTCGCGGACGGCGCTGGGCCTCCGGCGAACGGCCTACCAGCGTAGCCGCACCGCGGCAGGCCGGACCACCGGCCCGCCCACGCCCCCCTTAGACCAGGTTGTCCCCGCCGAAGAGCTCGGACACCGAGGTGTCCTCGAAGACGGCGTCAATGGCGTCGGCGATGATCTTGGCCACCGACAGGACCTCGAGCTTGTCGAAGATCCGGTCGTCGGCCACCGGCAGCGTGTCGGTCACGACCACCCGGGAGATGGGCGCCGCCTTCAGCCGGTCCACCGCGGGGTCGGACAGCACGGCGTGCGTGGCCATGACCGAGATGTCCGAGGCTCCGGCCTCGTTGAGCAGCTCGGCGGCGGCGCAGATGGTCCCGGCGGTGTCGATCATGTCGTCGATCAGGACGCAGTGGCGGCCTTCCACGTCACCGACCACGTGGCGGGCCTTGACCTCGTTGTAGGTGCCGCGCGGCCGGGTCTTGTGGATCAGGGCCAGGTCGAAGCCGAGATGCTGGCTGTAGCGCTCGGCCACCTTGACCCGCCCGGCGTCCGGCGCCACCACGACGACGTCGCCACCGAAGTTCTCCCGCATGTACGACTCCAGGACCGGCGTCGCCACCAGGTGGTCGAAGGGCGTGTCGAAGAAGCCCTGGATCTGGCCGGAGTGCAGGTCGACGCTGATCACGCGGTCGGCGCCCGCCGCCGAGAGCATGTCGGCCACCAGCTTGGCCGTGATCGGCTCGCGACCGGTCGACTTGCGGTCCTGGCGCGAGTAGCCGTAGTAGGGGCACACCGCGGTGATGCGCTTGGCCGACGCCCGCTTGGCGGCGTCGATCATGATCAGGTGCTCCATCAGCGAGTCGTTCACCGGGCTGGCGTGCGTCTGCACGATGAACACGTCGCAGCCGCGGATGGAGATGCCGTACTTGCAGTAGATCTCCCCGTTGGCGAACTCGCGCAGGTTCGCCTCGCCCAGTTCCACGCCGAGGTGGCCGGCGATGTCCCGGGCCAGGGCGGGGTGCGCACGCCCGGAGATCAGCTCGAGGCGACGACGGGGAATCAACTCCACGACACCAACGCTAGTGCGCCCCACCGTGCCGCGTCGCCGGGCCGCTCGGCCCCGCTCGGCCCCTTCAGCCCTCGGGGCCGGCGACCACGGAGTGGGGCCCCAATTCGGTTCCGGGCGCCACCTCGGCTCCGGGCTCGAGCACGCTGTAGGGGCCGATGCGCGCCCCGGCGCCGATGGTGGCCAGGGTGCAGACGGAGGCCGAGACCACGGCAGCGTCGCCGACGGTGGTGTCGGTCAGCACGCTGTTGGGACCGATCTCGGCCCCGGCGCCGACGACGCAGTCGCCGCGCAGGATGACGCCGGGCAACAGCGAGACATCGGCCTCCAGGTGGACCTCGGCGTCGACGTAGGTCCGCTCGGGGTCCCACATGGTGACGCCACGGCGCATCCAGCGCTCGTTGATGCGGTCACGCAGCTCGGCCTCGGCCACGGCCAGCTGGGCCCGGTCGTTCACGCCCGCCGCCTCCATGGAATCGGGCAGGACCAGGGAGCGCACGGCGTACCCGGCGCTGCTCAGGACGCCGATGGCATCGGTCAGGTAGTACTCCCCCTGGGCGTTGGCCGGGCTGAGCCGGCGCAGCGTCGGCGCCAGGACGCTGCGCCGGAAGCAGTAGATGTAGGTGTTGACCTCGTCGATCGCCTTCTCGTCCTCGGTGGCGTCGGCCTCCTCGACCACCCGGGTCACGTGGCCGTCCTTGCCGTGCACGACCCGCCCGTACCCCAGCGGGTTCTCGACCACGGCTGTGAGGAGGGTGGCGCCGGCATCCTCGGCCCGATGCGCCCGCACGAGGGCGGCCAGCGTCTGGGGGCGGAGCAGTGGCGTGTCGCCCGGCAGGACCACCACGTCCTCGACCTCGTCGTCATCGTCGTCGGGCAGCCCCGTCAGACCGACGGCCAGCGCGTCGCCGGTGCCGGTGCGGGTCAGCTGCTCCACGAACTCGATCTCCATGGTCGGTGGCGCGTGCTGCACCAGGGTCTTGGTGACCCACTCGGCCCGGTGGCCGACCACGACCACGACCCGCCGCACGTCGACCTCGGCCATGGCGTCGAGCACGTGCAGAATCATGGGGCGCCCACACAGGAGGTGCAGGGGCTTGGGGCGCTCGGACCGCATCCGGGTCCCCTCCCCGGCGGCCAGGACCACGGCGGAGAGACGGCGCTCGGGCATCGCGCATTCTTAGCCCGCCGAACTGCCGAGCGTGCGTATGGGACACTCGTGGGCGTGCCGGGACGCGAGCCCTACGACGAGTTCGGGCTGTTCCACGAGAACGCCGCCGAGTACGGCCTGCCCTACGGCGGGCCGCCCGAGGTGCGGCGGGTCGACGTGGAGGTCTCGCCCGGTCGGGCGGTGTCCAGCCTGGTCTGGGGCGGCGGCGCCCCCGAGCTCGTGCTGGTGCACGGCGGGGCGCAGAACGCCCACACCTGGGACACCGTCGCCATGGCGCTGGGCCGGCCCCTGCTGGCCGTCGACCTCCCGGGGCACGGCCACTCCGACGGTGGCCCCGACGGTTCCATCTCGGCCGCCAGCAACGGCCGCGACCTGGCCACGGTGATCGCCGAGCTGGCCCCCGACGCACGGGGCGTGGTCGGCATGTCGCTCGGCGGCATGTCGTCGCTGGCGTTGGCCGCACTGGCGCCCGACCTCGTGCGCGCCCTCGTGCTGGTCGACGTCACGCCGGGCGTGAACCAGGAGAAGGCGGCGCCGATCACGAACTTCATCAACGGGCCGGCCAGCTTCGACAGCTTCGACGACCTGCTGGCCCGCACCATCGAGCACAACCCGGGCCGCTCGGAGTCGTCGTTGCGCCGGGGCATCCTGCACAACGCGGTGCAGCGCGAGGACGGCAGCTGGGTCTGGCGCTA
>DATAXG010000083.1:0-12601 GCA_036273055.1 Acidimicrobiales bacterium
CGCAGTTTCACAGCTCTCTCGAGTTGCTCAATGCCGAGCTAGAGGGTTCAAGGGCCATCGCCCTGACGCCGATTGGGTGCGCCGTTTTCCGTCGCGACCTCCTCGGAGGCGGCCCAGCCGAACGCCAATGATGTTGGGTTACGTGCCGCCTGAGAAGCTCCAAATCGAGGCCGGCCCCAAAGGCGTTCAAGGCCATCGCACCCGAAAATTCGTCATCCCGGGTGACGGGAGCGCATCACGGTCCGGCGTAGAATCGGTCAATGACGATCGACAAGCAAGAAGATCTCGATGCGCTCCTTCGTGCCGGTCGCGTTGTCGCCGAAGCCCGCCAGGCCATGGTGGAGGCAGTCGCTCCCGGCGCGACCACCGGCGAACTCGACGCCGTGGGCAGAGAGGTATTCCGACGCCACGGAGCTCGCTCCGCACCCCGGGTCACCTACCGGTTCCCGGGTTCTACCTGTATCAGCATCAATGATGAAGCGGCCCATGGCATTCCGTCCCTGAAGCGCCAACTACGCAATGGCGACCTCGTAAACCTTGACGTGTCTGCCGAGCTGGACGGTTACTTCTCCGACACGGGGATCAGCGTTGCCGTCGGCGAGGTCTCCCCTCTGGCCTCCCGGCTGCTCGAGGCCACCGCGGATGCGCAACGCGACGCCATGAACGCCGCTCAGCCGGGCGCTCGGCTTCGTGATCTCGGTCGGGCGGTCCAAAGGAGAGCACGCCGCCACGGGTTTCGTGTCATCAAGAATCTCAATGGCCACGGCATCGGGCGGGGACTCCATGAGGCGCCGTCCGTCCCGAGTGTCGACGATGGCCAGAGGATGGTTCTTCGCGAAGGCCTGGTTCTCGCTATTGAGCCCTTCTTGTCCATCTCCGCGGATCATGTCGTTGACGATGCGGACGGATGGACGCTTCGAACCGCTGACGGGAGCCTCGTTGCTCAGTTCGAGCACTCAATGGTCGTCACCAAGGATGGACCGCTGGTTCTGACTGCGTGACGGGCGCCCAGTTCGCCGGCTCGGGGATGCAGCGATCCGAGAGCGGGCGCACAATGGCGTCGGACTTCGCGACTCTGCCGGAGGGTGACCGTCCCCGAACCCGAATCATCCGATAGGCGGAGGGATGGTGCTCGCTGCTTCGACAGGCGATCGATAGGTTTGAGGAGTGGCACCCCGCCGCCAATTCGCCGACCCTACGTCCACCTCCGGTGCTTCACCCGACGGAGAGACACCTTCTCAGATTCCGGAAACCCCCGAGCAAGCGCGCGACCCCGCGCACAGGCGAAGGCGCGGGCTCACTCGTCGGGGCAAATTCGTACGCGTCTGCATCGTGGCACCGCTCGTCGTCGTGCTGTTGTGGGCGACGGCTTCGTATACGGTCTGGATGCTGCGGCCCACGAGCCTCTCATGGAGCGTGAACAGCGTTGAATGGGTGCGGTACAACGTCCCCTTCGGCATCGGCAACTGGGCCGCCGACCACGTCGAGCAGGCCTACTACAGCAGCCAAGCACCCAGAAAGGGTGGGCCGCAGTTGCAGACCCTGCCGAAGGTGGGGGAGAGACACCCCACGACTCCGGCGACGACTGCGGCAACCGCATGGCCGCCGGCGATCACTCCGGTCTTCTCCGACCCACTTCCCGGCGAAGGGGTCTGGCAGCCGACCGGGCCGACAGTCGATGGTGGTGCACCCATAGAGCTCACGACGTATCGCCCTGACCCCAATTACCCGCAGATCGTGGCGTACGTCGCCTGGTTCGACCATGCAAGGACAGAGCTCGGCTATTACCCGGGCCGTTACGAGCCACCGAACGCGGCCGTCCGCGGTCCGACGATGGTCCCCTCCAGCCAGCGCTCTCGCTTGCTCGCGACCTTCAATGGCGGGTTTACCTACGTCGATGGTGACAACGGGTCCGCGGACAACGGCCAGACGAACGAGCCGCTGAAGGACGGCAACGCGACGGTCATCGGCTATACGGATGGCCGCGTCGACATCGTGAATTGGAGCGGCGGCCCGAATCCCGGCCCCGGCGTCGCATGGGCCCGGCAGAGCCTGGCTCCGATCGTCTGGAATGGCCAGTTGAATCCCACGCTGAACACCGACCCAAACAGCCCGCAATGGGGATACACGCTCGGCGGAGTCACTCGCGTCTGGCGCACCGGAGTTGGCATCGACGCTCGGGGCAACCTTATTTACGTCGCCGCTGACGATCAGACAGTGGTCAGCATCGCGCAGATCCTCCAGCACGTCGGAGCAGTGCGAGCGATGGAGTTCGACATCAATCCGGAATGGCACTCGCTCAACACCTACAACCCCCCCGGTCTCAACCCGACGATGGTAGGGCCCAACCCGAATCAGTCACCCGATCGCTACCTCGTCCCCGACGACCGTGACTTCTTTGCCGTCTACCGACCGACGCCCGGTCCGGTGACCGTCCCCTTCGGGTAAAGCTGCTCCACCCTTTAGCCTCGGATCCGTCGCAACAGATTCCGGCGTACCGACCTGGAGCCCGCCGTCACGACCAGCGCCAGCGAGGTGGTGACGTAGCCGGCCAACTCCGTGCGCAGGTGCACGTCCGTATAGGGCGGCACGTCGACGTGCACGTCTTCGGGCCCCGAACCGAGCGTGTAGTCCATGTCGACGTCATGGCCCGCCCGGCGCAGCCGCGTCACCAGCGACTCGATGTCACGCCGCCGGTAGAACACGGTCCCACCTGCCTTCACCGTCTCGTCGTCGGACGACACGAGGTACTCGGTCGTGTGCACTGCCACGCCACCGGGGCGCAGGCACGACATCTGTGCGACCACGAAGTCCATCCCGGCGTCGAGCGTCCCGAGATGCTCGAGAGCGCACGACGACCACGCAAAGTCGAACCCGGTCAGGTTCGCCGGCAGCGCGTTCATGTCCACCGCCCGGAACGACACCCGCTGGGCGAACGCATCGGGCGCGCACAGCCCGAAGTCGTTCAGTCCCTCCAGCCCGCCCGACCACTCCACGGCTGAGTCGGTCCAGCCCGATGCCACGGCGGACTCGTGCGGCTGGTCGGTGGCCACGACGTCGGCGCCGGCGTCGGCGAAGAGCGCCACCAGCGGCTCCTTGCCCACGCCGAACCCGACCCCGCGCCGCCCGGCGGCCAACACGCCCCGTTCCCGCAGCGCCTCGGCGATGAAGAGCCACTCCCACATCTTGCGGTGGAGCATGACGTCCCGGGCGTCGTCGCCGGCCGCCCACATCGGCCGCAGCCGCTCGGCCCAGGCCCGCAGAGCCGGCGAGCGCAGCGATTCGGCCGAGCACAGTTGCGAGCGCAGCATGACCGGGCGACCTTACCGGGCCGCCCGGCCCGGCCTAATGCCTAGATCCGCTCGAAGTTCCGGGCCAGCTCCCAGTCGCTCACGTGACGGTTGCTCGCCAGCCACTCCTGCTCGGCGGTGTTGAGGAGGTGGTGGTGCACGTCGGGACCGAAGGCCTCGAGCGCGACGGGCGAGTCGCGCAGCGCGGCGATGGCCTCGACCAGTGTCGCGGGGATGCGCGGCACGTCGGTGGCCTCGTAGGCGTTGGCCGGGTAGGGGTCGCCGGGCTCGAGCCCGTGGTCGATGCCGTAGAGGCCGGCCGCGATGGCCGCCGCCAGCACGAGATACGGATTCACGTCCGCCCCCGGAATCCGCGACTCCACCCGCCGTCCCGCCCCGTGCCCGACGAGGCGGAAGCCGCACGTGCGGTTGTCCTCCCCGTAGACCGCCGCCGTCGGCGCCCAGCTCCCGGGCACGTAGCGCCGGTACGAGTTCACCGTGGGCGCCGCCATCCAGGCCAGCTCCGTGGCGGCGTGCAGCTGGCCGGCCAGGAAGTGGCGGCCGATCTTCGACAGGCCGCTCGGGTGCGACCCGCCGGAGCCGCCCGACCCGCCGGACCCGCCCGTCCCGTCCGACGCCGGGTCCATCAGGTTCTTGCCGCGCTCCATGTCCCAGATGCTGGTGTGCACGTGGCACGAGGACCCGACGTCGTCCATCGTCCACTTCGCCATGAAGGTGGCGGCGCGCCCCTCCTGTGCCGCGATCTCCTTGATGCCGTTCTTGAACACGAGATGCCGGTCGGCCGTGATGAGTGCGTCCTCCCACACGACGTTCACCTCGTGCTGCCCGCGCCCCGCCTCACCCTTGGAGGTCTCGACCGGGATGCCGGCGGCGATCATCTCGTTGCGGATGCGACGCAGGACGTACTCCTCGCGGGCAGTCTGCAGCAGCTGGTAGTCCTCAATGGTGGAGGCGTGCGGCGTCAGGTCACGCCAGCCCTTGGCGTCGGCCTCCTCGTAGGAGTCCTTGAAGAGGAAGAACTCGAGCTCGGTCGCGCTGCAGATCCGCAGGCCGCGCTCGGCCGCCCGCTCCAACTGGCGTCGCAAAATGCGGCGGGGCGACACCTCGACAGGCGTCCCGTGCCCGTCGGTGAGGTCGCCGATGACGAACGCGGTGCCCTCGAGCCAGGGGATCAGGCGCGCCGTGTCGTAGTCGGGCCGGCAGACGAAGTCGCCGTACCCGGTGTCCCAGTTGGTGAAGCGGTAGCCGGGGAGCGGCTTCATGTCGACGTCGACTGCCAGGAGGTAGTCGCACGCCTCGATCCCGTGCTCGGCCACGTGCGCCGTGAAGAAGTCTCCCGTCACCCGCTTCCCGACGGGGCGGCCGTGCATGTCGGGGAAGGCCACCACGACCGTGTCGACGGACCCGTCGGCGATGGCGGCATGAATGAGCTCACGTCCTGGTCCGGGCATGCGCCATGTTGACCCCGCAACCGGCGAGCGTCCAGTAGGTCGGTACGCTGGGGAGATGATTCCCCTGGTCGGCGTCTCGACCTACGTGGCCGACGTGGCCTGGGCGACGTGGGAGCGCCGGGCCGCCGTCCTGCCGGAGTCGTACTTCGAACTGGTGGCGGCGGCGGGCGGGCGGCCACTGCTGATCCCGCCGCCCAGCACCGCGCCCGGCGGCCCCGAGGCGGGGGCGGCCGAGGTGATCGCCGTGCTCGACGGGCTCGTCCTGACCGGCGGGGGCGACGTGGACCCCGCCGCCTACGGCGAGGAGCCCGACCCCGAGGTGGGGGGCGTCGACCCCGACCGCGACGCCAGCGAGCGGGCGCTCCTCGCGGCCGCCCTCCACGCCGACCTGCCGGTGCTCGCCATCTGCCGGGGCTGCCAGGTGCTCAACGTCTCGCTCGGCGGCACGCTGCATCAGCACCTGCCCGACGTCGTCGGGAACCTCCAGCACCGCAAGAAGCCCATGGTCTTCGAGGACGTCGACGTGGCGACGGTGCCCGGCACCCGGGCCGCCGGCGTCTTCGGCCCGTCGACGACCGTCCGCTGCTCGCACCACCAGGCCATAAACGACCTGGGCCGCGATCTGGTGGTCACCGCCCGTGCCGGCGACGGCGTGGTGGAGGCGGTCGAGTTGCCGTCGGCCCGCTTCGTCCTGGCCGTCCAGTGGCACCCCGAAGAGGCGATGGACCAGCGCCCGTTCGACGCCCTGGTCGGGGCCGCCCGGGAGTACAAGGAGCAACGGTCGGTCTCGGCCACGGTCTAACCGCCTGACCCTTCGGACCCTCACGGGTCGTTCCCAGTCCCGCCGGGTAAGGTGCCCGCCATGGCAAAGAGCGGTGGTCACAAGGTCGTCAAGCCCGTGGCTGCAGCCGCGGTGACGCTCGGGACGATCGCCAGCATCTGGTGGTTCGCGCTGAAGCCGCGCCGCAAGGCGAAGCGCGGCGGCGGGAGCGGGGGCGGGTCTACCTCAGCGGGCTGAGCCCCTCCATAAGCGCCGGCAGGCATTCGCCGATGGGCTCCCGCAGCACGACGTCGGCCAGGCCGTCCATCTCGGTGGGCTCGCCGTTCACGATGATCGCCACCGCCCCGTGCTGCACCGCGGTCGGGACGAGCCCGGCGGCCGGGAAGACGGCGAGGGTCGAGCCCACCGCCAACAAGAGGTCGCACCCGGCGGCGGCCCGCTCGGCCCGGAGCAGATCCTCGGCCACCAGGCTCTGGCCGAAGCTGATGGTGGCCGGCTTCAACATGCCGCCGCAGGCCGTACAGGAAGGGTCATGCTCACCGGCCCGCACCCGGTCGTGCACCGGCTCGGCCGGCTGACGGTCGCCGCAGTCGAGGCACATCACCTCCAACGACGTGCCGTGGATCTCGACGATGCGGTCCGGGTCGCTGCCCGCCTTCTGGTGCAGCCCGTCGATGTTCTGCGTCACGAGCAGATCGACCCGCCCGCTGCGCTCCAGGTCGACCAGCGCGCGATGCCCGGCATTCGGCTCGGCCGACCACATGGAAGAGGCCAAACGGTTCTGCCAGGCCCGGGCCCGCAACTCGGGGTCCGACATGTAGGCCTGGATCGTCGCCAGCTTCTCGGCCTCGGGGTCCTTGGTCCACACGCCCTGCGGCCCCCGGAAGTCGGCGATGCCCGAATCCGTCGAGATCCCCGCGCCCGTCAGCACCACGACGCGCCCCGCCCGCTGCAGCAGCGCCCGGGCCCGCGCCACGTCATCGCTATATGAGGTCGCGCCCACGAAGGAGAGATCGTACGGGCGTGCGGGCGTAACCTGCCCCGGTGCCCGGGGACGCCGCCACCCCAGCCGCAACGCCCTCCGTCGAATTGCTGACGGCGTCGGACGCCGAGGACCGCCAGCGCCGGGCCGCCGGCGCCCTCCTGGCCAAGGGCTGCAGCCGGGGCGACCGGGTCGCCTTCGCGCTGGGCTCGTCCGCCGACCTCATATGTGCAGCCCTCGGTGCGGCCCGCATCGGCCTCATCCCGGTCATGCTCAACGCCACCCTCACGCCGGCCGAGCGCGACGAGCTGGCCGCCGACGCCAAGCCCGCCGTGCGCGTCTTCACCCCACCGGACCTGTACGACCTCGTACACGGGGGCATCGGACGCCCGACCGATCTCGCCCCGCACCCGCTGACCCGCCCGATGCACTACACGTCGGGCACGACGGGCACCCCGAAAGGCGTCACCACGGGCCTGTGGGACGAGGCCACCGCCCGGGCGGTCTTCGAGGACGAGGCCGCCGTCTGGGACTTCGACGCCGCCGACCTGCACATGGTGTGCTCGCCGATGTACCACACGGTCTCCATCCGCTTCGCCGGCTGCACACTCCTGGCGGGCGGGTCGCTGGCCATCCTCAACCGCTTCCATGCCGCCACCGCCCTCGACACGCTGCGGCGCCACCGGCCCACGACGTCGTTCCTCGTCCCGACGCACCTGCAGCGGATTCTGCAGCACCCCGACCTCGGCGCAGACGAGCGCTTCGACTCGCTCCGCCTCCTCGCCCATGCGGGGGCGCCATGTCCCGACACGGTCAAGCGCGCCATCATGGAACGAGTCCGGCCCGGCGGCGTCTGGGAGTTCTACGGCTCCACCGAGGCCCAGTTCTCGGTGTGCGCACCGCAGGACTGGCTCGAGCGCCCCGGCACCGTCGGCCGGGCCCGCCCGGGCCGCGGCCTGCACATCGTCCCGGTCACCGACACGGAATCCATCGGCACCGCCGCCACCGATCCCGGCGCGGCAGATCCCGGCGCCGAAGGCACCATCTGGTGCGACATGCCCGACTTCGCCCGCTTCACCTACTGGGAGAGCCCCGAGGCCACCGCGGCGGCCTGGAACGGCTCGGCCTGCACGGTCGGCGATGTCGGCCACGTCGACGAGGACGGCTTCCTCTACCTGACCGGCCGGCGCCACGACCTCATCATCAGCGGGGGCGTCAACGTGTACCCGGCCGAGGTCGAGAACGTGCTGGCCGCCGTGGACGGCATCGCCGAGGTGGCGGTCTTCGGGCTGCCCGACGAGCAGTGGGGCCAGCGCGTCTGCGCCGCCTACGTCACCGACGGCCACCGTCCGAGCGGCCGGAGCAGCAGCCTGAGCAGCAGCCGGATCGGGTCGTCCGAGGAGCTCCTCCGGGCGGCGGCGGCGGCCCGCCTCGCCCCCTACAAGCGCCCCAAGTCGTACTTCGCCACGACCGACCTGCCCCACACGGCAACGGGCAAGCTCATGCGCCGAGCCGTCGCGCAACACCTGGGCCTCGACGCCTGAAGCTGTCGGCCTGAGCAGCGGGTAGAACTGCAGCATGCCTTTCGCCACCATCAACCCGGCCACCGGAAAGACGGAGAAGGAGTTCCCCGCCCACACGCCCGAAGAGGTCGAGGCCATCCTGCAGCAGGCCATGGTCGCCTTCGCCGAGTACCGCACCACCTCCTACAAGGAACGGTCGCGCCACCTGCTGACGGCGGCGGAGCTGCTCGAGGGCGAGGTCCCGGACGTCGCCCGCATCCTCACCACCGAAATGGGCAAGACCTTCGCCGCCGCCAAAGGCGAGGTCTCCAAGTGTGCGGCCGGCCTGCGCTGGTTCGCCGAGAACAGCGAGGCGCTGCTGGCCGATCAGCCGATCGCCACCAACGGCTCCAGGTCGTACGTGCACTACCAGCCCCTCGGCGCCGTGCTGGCCATCATGCCGTGGAACTTCCCGCTCTGGCAGGTGATCCGCTTCGCGGCGCCCGCCCTCATGGTCGGCAACGTCGGGCTGTTGAAGCACGCGTCGAACGTGCCGCAGACCGCGCTGGCCCTCGAAGACCTGTTCCGGCGGGCGGGCCTGCCCGACGGCGCCTTCTCCAACCTGTTCGTGCCGTCGAAGGACGTCGCCGCGCTGATCCACGACCCGCGCATTGCCGCCGTGACGCTGACCGGCAGCGAGCCGGCGGGGATGTCGGTGGCCGCCGCCGCCGGCGATGCGTTGAAGAAGACGGTGCTCGAGCTGGGTGGTTCCGACCCGTTCGTCGTCCTGGCCAGCGCCGACCTCAATGCGGCGGTGCGCACCGCGGTGACCGCCCGCGTGCAGAACAACGGCCAGTCGTGCATCGCCTCGAAGCGGTTCATCGTCGTCGACGCGGTGGCGGACGAGTTCGAATCGCGTTTCATCGAGTCGATGGATTCGTTGGTCGTGGGCGACCCGTTCGACCCGGCCACCGACATCGGGCCGATCGTGAGCGAGTCGGCGCGTGACGAGCTGGTGGGCCAGGTCGCCGACGCGGTGGCGCAGGGGGCGACGGTCAACGCCGGCGCTCCTGTTCCCGACGGCGACGGCTGGTGGTTCGCGCCGACCGTCTTGTCGGGCGTGACCACCGACATGCCCATCGCCAAGGTCGAGATGTTCGGTCCCGTCGCCATGGTGATCCGGGTCCCCGACGTCGACGCCGCCATCGCCGCCGCCAACGCCACGTCGTTCGGGCTGGGCTCGAGCGTGTGGGGCTCCGACGAGGGCGAGATCGCGGCGTGCGTGGAGCGGATCGAGGCGGGCGCGGTCTTCGTCAACGCCATGGTGGCCTCCATGCCCGAGTTGCCCTTTGGCGGTATCAAGAAGTCGGGCTACGGGCGCGAGCTGTCTGAGTTGGGTTTGAAGGAGTTCACCAACGCCAAGACGGTCTACGTGGCCTGACCTGCGGCTGTGGGACGGGACGGCGGCCGGCCGGGACGGCGGACGGCCGCGACGGCGGACGGCCGCGGCGTTCCTGCGCAGCCGGCCGGGTGATCAACCGGCCCGCAACCGCCGGCAACTCAAGGCGCACCTCTTCGGGGACGACTGAACCACATGGTGGGAATGAGGGTGCGTCGCCGGTCGTTGATCTTCGCCGCGGCGGCGGCATGCCTTGTCGTGGCGGGCCTGATGGCATTCGTCGGCTTCGTCGGTATGACATCCCTCGCCGGCTTCTAGCAGTCCGCTGCCGACGCGAAGTCGGCGCCGTCGTGCGCGCCTCAGTCGTACGCGCTGTCGATCGCACCGAATCCTGAACGGCGGCTGCAGATACACAACGCACGCGCAGAGGTCGCGTCTGCAATCGGTATGTGCGACAACGCCGGAGCAAAGAACCCCCAAACCATGCGCCGGGCCTGCTAGATACGTAGGCGCCAGAGTCCAAAGGTGCGGCAAAAGGGCGGGAGCAATCATGAGAGTTCGTCGGCAGATGTTGGTGCTTGCAGCGGCAGCGATGTGTCTCGTCGCCGGACCTGTCGTCGGGGTCGTCGGTGGGACGTCAGCCGACGCAGGCGCGTCACCGCCCGCGTACTGCACGGGCTCGGGGTTCGACACCGCCGTGGCCGCGGGCGGCACCATCGACCTCAGCCAGTGCACCGCTCCCGTCACCATCGACATCGGCGACGCCCCGATCGTTGTCACCAGTGACACGACGGTCGAGTACGCCACTCCGGACGGCTCCCTGGCCACCATCACCACGGGCAGCGGGATGACGCGCATCTTCGAGGTCCTGTCACCTGCCACGCTCACCCTGAGCGGGCTCGAGCTCACGGGCGCGTCGGTACTGGGCGCCGCTGGGACAGCTGGGACCCCCGGTGGCGCCGGGTCTGCGGGCCTCGCGGGGAATCCCGGTCTCACTGGGCTCACCGGGGGCATCGGGGGCACGGGCACCGCCGGGCAGGCGGGTGGGACGGCGAACGGTGGCGCGCTCCTCGTCGACGCGGGAGCCGGTGCTGACCTCAGCAACGACACCTTCAGCAACGACACAGCGGTCGGCGGCAGCGGCGGCACGGGTGGCCTCGGCGGTAACGGTGGTGCGGGCGGCCCTGGCGGACCCGCATTGCCCGCGGACCCGGGGTCCAACGGTGGCGATGGCGGCACGGGGGCCCTCGGCGGCAACGGCGGCGCAGGAGGAGCGGCTCAGGGGGGAGCGATCTACAACGCGGGCACGCTCATGGTGAATGACAGCACCTTCAGCGGGGATCTCGTCACGGCCGGCCAGGGTGGCAGCGGCGGCGCGGGGGGAGCCGGGGGCGACCCGGGCAATGCCAGTGGGGGCGGCGCGAGCAGTGGTGCTTCGGGTGGGGCCGGCGGGGATGCTGGGGTCGGCGGTCCCGGTGGCGCGGGCGGCAACGGTGCGCTCGGAGGAACCGCCCAGGGTGGGGCCGTCTACAACGCGGGGTCCGCCACCATCGTGAACAGTACGTTGACCGGGAACGGCGGGTCGGGCGGGCAGGGCGGTTTCGCCGGGCCGGGCGCGCTCGGTGGTGGGGGCACGTTGGTTGGGCAGGGCGGCACCGGCGGATCGGGCGCCGGCGGGACGACCGGTGGTTCAGGCGGAGTCGGCGGCACCGGCGGCAACGGCGGCACGGGCGGCACCGGAGCGCAGGGCGGCGGCGCTTTCGGCGGCGCCATCTTCAACCTCGACGGGACGGGCACGCTCGCCGTGAGCGACCTCATATACAGCGGCAACTCGGTCACCGGCGGGGACGGGACCGGGGGAGGTGGCGGCGGGAACGGCGGCCTGGGAGGTCCCGGCGGGACCGGCGGCATCGGCGGTGACAGCGGGGCCGGCGGCGACGGCGGACCTGGCGCGTCGGGAGGTGGGGGCGGCACGGCCGGGGCGATCGGCCCCGGCGGCCCCGGTCTGCCCGGCGCCGGGGGCACCGGGGGCCAAGCGGGCACCGGTGAGGGGGCATTCGGTGGCGCAGGCGGCTCGGGTGGGAACGGCGGCTTCGGCGGCACGGGCTCGGCGTTCACGGCAACGACCGGCGGTGCCGACCTCTTCGGCACCGCCAGCATCGTCCCCCTCGCGGTGACGACGACGTCCCTGCCGAGCGGAACGGTCGGCCAGAGCTACTCGGCCACGCTGACCTCCATCGGCGGGATCGCGCCCAACTCCTGGTCCGTCTCCGCCGGCTCGTTGCCGCCCGGCCTGACGCTCAGTCCCGCAACGGGACAGATCACGGGCGCGCCCACTGCCGCGGGTGCCTCGAACGTCACGGTGATGGTGACCGACTCGTCGACGCCCACTCCGGAAGAGGCCACCGCAGCGCTGTCCATCGCCGTCACCGCAGCGCCGGTGTTCCTCAAGAGCACGTACTGGCTGGCCGCCTCGGACGGCACGGTGACCGACGGCGGCGGCGCGCCGTCCCTCGGCTCGCCGGCGACGCTGCACCTGTCAGCCCCGATCGTGGGGATGGCGGCCACGTCGAACCACAGGGGCTACTGGTTGGTGGGCTCCGACGGTGGCGTCTTCGCCTATGGCGACGCGTCGTACTTCGGGTCGGCGGCGGCGCTGCATCTGGCCGCGCCGATCGTCGGGATCGCGGCGACGTCGGACAATCTGGGCTACTGGCTCGTGAGCGCCGACGGTGGCATCTTCGCCTACGGCGACGCACGCTTCCTCGGCTCGGCCGCGACGCTGCACCTGGCCGCGCCCGTGGTCGGCATGGCGGTCGTCCCGGGCGGCACGGGCTACTGGCTGGTCGCCTCCGACGGCGGCATCTTCTCCTACGGCTCGGGCGCGACCTTCTACGGCTCGGGGACCACGCTGCACCTGGCCGCGCCCGTGGTCGGCATGGCGGCGACACCCCGTGGCACGGGCTACTGGCTCGTGGCGTCCGACGGCGGTGTCTTCTCCTACGGCTCGGGCGCCACCTTCTACGGCTCGGCGGCGACCTATCACCTGGCGGCGCCGGTGACGGGCCTGGCCGCCACCATCGACGGCAAGGGCTACTGGCTTCTCGGGTCCGACGGGGGCGTCTTCGCGCTGGGCGATGCTGGATACTCCGCCCGTGGCACCGCGCCGGCCGGC
>DATAXG010000084.1:0-2634 GCA_036273055.1 Acidimicrobiales bacterium
ACGCCAACCCCGATGGTCCATGGTGGACTCAGGCGACCACGACAGCCGAGATGGGCATGGCCGGGGAACCTAGGCGGCCTGTGGTGGACGGCCTGTTTCAGAACTGGAAATGCCATATCGTCGTTCTCAGGACTTCTAGGCGGTTGCAGGTACACCCATGCCAACGCTCAGCGGAAGGAATCGATGTCGTCCGGAGCTCCGTGCTGGAAGCCACAGATGTGGACGAGCCGCCAGCAGTCGGGCCTCGAGCCGTCGATGTCGGTAACGCCGTAGAGGTCGGCCAGCTGCCGTGAGGAGAGCACCTGGCCGGCGAACCTCGAGACCTTGGCGTCGCCAGCCAGAGCGGCGACGCCCCGGGCCACGTACCTGGGCGTCTCCGAGATGGCGAATCCCGGCACCGTTTTGCAGGCCTCTCGCCAGTTGTTCTCCGTGACCCCGAACAGCTCCAACATGGTCTCCGATCGGAGCCAGCCAGGAGTGACGCCCACTGCGGTAACAGGGTACCTATCGAGCTCCTGGGCCAGGCCCTTGACAATCCGATCAACGCTGGCCTTGACCAAGTCGTAGTAGAAGCTGACCCCGGGCCGGGGCTTGGCGTTGGCTGTCGAGGTTCCGTCGGTCACCTCGATGATCAGCCCGCCGCCGGACCGCATAAGCAGAGGGATCGCCTTGGCACTCGTGATCAGGTGCGTGTCCACGCCGAGGCGGAGCATTCGCAGGCCGCCCGCGAGGTCGTGCTCCCAGATCGGCCGTGATCATGCTGGTGGTCGGGCTGGTCGGGACCGCGATGTCGCGGAGCACCGGCGGGCGGGCCGGAGACCTCCGCCGAGCGCGACGGTTGAATTACGGCGCTGGCGGCCCGTCCTCGGACCCGCCGCCGACCCTCCGGAACAGCTCGACCCCATACCAGCCAAGCGCGACCATGTAGGCGACCACCCCGAAGGTTCCCGTCGTCCCCCACCACCACGACATGGAGATGCCGCCGCCTCCGGGAAGGCTCAGGAACCCGAGAACGGCGCTGAGCACGGCGAGAACGATCAGGCCGACACCGAGCTGACGCGAGAAGACACGAGCGCGGACGGTGGCGATTCCGAAGAGGATGCCCCCCAGCGACACGAGGGCGCTCGAGACAGCGAAGAAGAGGGTGAACGACAGCGGCCCGGCGTCGAGGGCCTTGTCGGAGATGCCCGTCGTCGCGACCCAGGGGAAGAGCAGGAGCTGGACAGTGGACCAGCCCACGGTCAGAACCATCCCCACGGCGAACACGACCACCATGCCCACGAACCCGAGGATGCCGCTCTGCGCGCGCTGGCGCAGGTAGGCAGCCGGCCAGCCGGCCATCACCAGCACGCTGCCGAGCAGCACGGCCACGGCGGCCGGGTAGTAGGTGCCGCTCGCGACCGCCGCCCTGGCGTCGCCCTGCGGCGCGAGCAGGTTACCGGCCGCACTCAACACGGCTCCGACGACCAGCGCCACCGCCGCGACCCGGTACAGAAGCGTCCGAGACATCTGGATCCCCTCCGCGGTCCCGCGACCGGCTGATCAGCCGTCGACGCCGGTCCCGCGGCGGCCACGACCCGTGGGTATTGCTCGCATCGCGCCCGGCCGACCAGGCCGGCCCAACCGATTCAACTCGAATTGGAGCACGGAGTCCGGACCCGGCGCAACCGAACTGGCCTCCCTTCGCCGAGAGCGTTGACACGCGGCCGCGCGAGCGGCGAGGGCGCCCGGGATCACGACAGGGAACCGTGGGACGGCCATGCCCGACGGGAAATACGACTCTGGACGGCCCACATCCGGTTGGAGAGTGACCTCACGTCGCCGGGCCGCCGCCCCCGGCCTGTCGCATCCTCGCTCGCCGGTCCTGCCCACGGGCCTCGATCGCCGAGCCAGGAGTCCAGGCCCACCGTTCAACCGGTCAGTTCGCCGCCTCCGGGCGTCCCGCGTCGCCGGTCCGCAGGCGGGGCAGCGGTATCAGGCCCCGGACACGTCGCTGGTACGCGCGGTACTCGTCGCCGAAGGTCGCCAGCATCATCCCGTCCTCAACGCGCACCCGCCGCAGCAGCCACACCAGCACGAACGCGAGGACCAGGATCACGCCGCCGAAGCCGTCGAGCATGGTCAGCCCCAGCACGAGGCCGATGATGCCGGTGTAGATCGGGTGTCGGACCAGCCCGTAGGGGCCACCGGTCCGCAGTTCGTGGCCCTCCTGCACCATCGGTCGCCCGGCCCACATGTTGCCCAGCACCAACCGCGCCCACACCATCAGCAACGAGGACGCGATGATCAGCAGCGACCCGAGATCGTCCAGCACGTGACTGTGGAGCGTCACCGGGCGCCACACGCCGGCGGGCACGAAGAGCAGCCCGACGTTCAGGACCACGATGCCCGCGATCATCCACGGTTCCGGCAGCAGTGTCTTCAGGAAGTGCCACACCTTGGCTCGGAGCGTTCCTCGCAGCGTCGCCGCGAACCAGATCGCCGTGAGCAGCCACACGACGCCCACTGCCTCAATGCTGTGCACTGCCACCTCAGCCATGAGCTTGGTCATGTCCATAGGATCGGTCAGTCTGGCGCCGGCCACCACCGTCCGGGGGTGGAGTCTCTCTCCACCCGACGGTTGAATCTTCGAGG
>DATAXG010000085.1:0-22109 GCA_036273055.1 Acidimicrobiales bacterium
GGCGACCACGGACGGCTCGTTGAGCACGATGCCGCGGCCGCGGACGTACACCAGCGTGTTGGCGGTGCCGAGGTCGACAGCCATGTCTCGACCAAGAAGGGAAAGACGATTTTCGGCCATAGTTGGAGCTCTCCCGAGGAATTCCCGTTGGTCGCCGACGATGGCCGGCGCCCGTGATGATGCGACCACAGGCTATGGGACTGCGAAGGGGTCCACAAGGCGGACGTCGCAGGACGCCCGTCCCGCCCGCAGAGACACCGGCGTTGGCCGGCGTCGCGCCTGATCGCTAGGCGGTGGCGGCCAGTCCGGGGAAGAAGAGCCCAATCTCCCGCGCCGCCGATTCGTGCGAGTCGGAGCCATGCACCAGGTTCTCCGTCGTCTCGATGGCGAAGTCACCACGAAGGGTGCCCGGGGCCGCCTCGGCCGGGTTGGTGGTGCCCATCATCAGCCGCACGACGGCGTAGGTGTCCTTCGGGCCCTCGACCACCATGATGAGCGCGGGCGAGCGGGTGATGAAGGCGACCAGGTCGCTGAAGAAGGGCCGCTCGGCGTGCTCGGCGTAGTGGGTCTCGGCGACCTCTTTGGTGATGGTGCGGAGCTCGGCGGCCACCAGACGCAACTTCTTGCGCTCGAGGCGGCCGAGCACTTCGCCGGCCAGGCCCCGCTCGACGGCGTCGGGCTTCACAATGACGAGGGTACGGTCCACGAGGGGTGGACACTACACAACCCGAGGACGTGCCCGTCCGCGGTCAGCGCCCGGCTTCCTCCCACGGGACGGACGCGGCCAATGCATCGGCCCGGGCGGCGCCGACCACGTAGAGCGACCCGGCCACCACGACCAGCCCGTCGGCGTCGACCATGCCGCGCGCTACGCGCACTGCGTCGGTGACGTCCGCCTCCTCGTACACGGACAGCCCGAGCGCGCGACCCGCTTCGGAGACGGCGGCGACCGGCATGGCACGCGGCGAATCCGGTTCGCAGGCGACGACCGCGGAGATGCCGCCTGCGGCCAACGGCGCGAGCATGGCCGACGGATCGCGGCCCGACAGCATTCCCACCACCGCCACCGACGTCCCGTCGACTGCGAACTCCTCTTCCAGCGCGTCGGCCAACGCGGCCATCCCTGCCGCGTTGTGCGCGCCGTCCACGAGCAAGAGCGGGCGACGACCCAACACCTCGAGACGTCCGGGCACGCGGACCGCGGCGAAGCCTTCCTCCACCACGTCGACGTCGAGCGGATCGCCGAAGAACGCCTCCACCGCCGCCAGTGCCACTGACGCGTTCACGCCCTGGTACGCGCCGTGCAGCGGCACGAGGATGTCCTCGTAACGGCCGCCCGGGGTCCACAGCGTCACGACGCGTCCACCAACAGCCACTCGGTTGGACTCGCAGCCGAAGTCACGACCGGCCACCCACACCGAGGCTGCCCCGACCTCATGTGCCCGGCTGGTCACGATTTCGACCAGCTCAGGGGCCATTTCCCCCACCACGACCCTGCTCCCAGCCTCAATGATGCCGGCCTTGTCCGTGGCGATCCCCTCGAGCGTGGGCCCGAGCACATCCGTGTGGTCGAAACTCACATTGGTCAGGACCGCCACGTCGCCGTGCACGACATTGGTGCAGTCCCACGTCCCGCCGAGACCGACCTCGACGACCATGGCGTCGACCACGTCGGTGGAGAACCACGACAAGGCGGCCGCAGTGAGCAGCTCAAAACGGGTCGGGCGCTCGGGGAGCAGAGGTTCGAGGAGCGCCAGTTCCGTGAGGAGCTCGGTGAGCGTCGCGTCGTCGATCGGCTCCCCGTTGTGGGCCAGGCGTTCGCCCACGACATGCAGGTTCGGGCTCGTATAGGTGCCGACGGTCAGACCCTTCGCCATGAGCAACGAGGTGGCCATGGCCGACGTGGACCCCTTGCCGTTCGTGCCTGTGACGTGGATTGAGGGAATGGACTCCTGAGGCTCGCCGAGCAGTGCGGTGAGCGCCTGCATGCGGTCCAGGGTCGGCACGGCGCGACGGCGCGGCATGTTCGACTCGAAGTCGACATGGCCGTCGAGCCAGGCCAACGCGTCCGCCACCCCGTCGAAGGGTGGCGCCACCGGCTCGTCCACGGCGACGGGTTCCGGTTCGGTCAGGAGGCGGCGCGGCGCGAGCGGGTCGACTTGACCGGCGCGCCTCCGAGCGGCACCAGCGTCGGCGCCACGCGGTCGAGCACCACCGAGCGGTCCACCACGCACTTGCCCACGTCGTCCCGGCTCGGCAGGTCGTACATGACGTCGAGGAGGACCTCTTCGAGGATGGCACGCAGGCCACGAGCGCCGGTGCCTCGCAACAGCGCCTGCTCGGCCACGGCCTCGAGCGCGTCCGGGGTGAACTCGAGCTCCACGTTGTCCAGCGCGAACACGCGCTCGTACTGGCGGGTCAAGGCGTTCTTCGGCTCGACGAGGATCTGCACCAGCGCTTCCTTGAAGAGCGGCGAGACGGCGCTGACGACCGGAAGCCGGCCGATGAACTCGGGGATGAGACCGAACTTGATCAGGTCCTCGGGGAGCACGTGGCGCAGGATCTCGCCGTCCTCGCGGTCCTTGCGGTGCACCTCGGCCCGGAAGCCGATGCCGCGCTTGCCGATGCGGGACTCGATCACCTTGTCCAACCCGGCGAAAGCCCCGCCGCAGATGAACAAGATGTTGGTCGTGTCGATCTGAATGAATTCCTGGTGGGGGTGCTTGCGCCCGCCCTGCGGCGGCACGGAGGCGGTGGTGCCCTCCAGGATCTTGAGCAGCGCCTGCTGCACGCCCTCGCCCGACACGTCACGGGTGATGGAGGGGTTCTCGCTCTTGCGGGCGATCTTGTCGATCTCGTCGATGTAGATGATGCCGGTCTCGGCCCGCTTCACGTCGTAGTCGGCGGCCTGAATCAGCTTCAGCAGGATGTTCTCGACGTCCTCGCCGACGTAGCCGGCCTCGGTCAGCGCCGTGGCATCGGCGATGGCGAAGGGGACGTTGAGCATGCGGGCCAGCGTCTGGGCCAGCAGGGTCTTGCCGCAGCCGGTGGGGCCCAGCAGGAGGATGTTCGACTTGGCCAGCTCGACCCCGTCCTCGCCCCCCGGAGGGCCGGCCTGCACGCGCTTGTAGTGGTTGTACACGGCGACCGACAGGATCTTCTTGGCGTACTCCTGCCCCACGACGTAGTCGTTGAGGAAGTCGAAGATCTCCCGCGGCTTGGGCAGGTCCTCGAAGCTCAGCTCGGTGGACTCGTCACGCTCCTCGGCGATGATGTCGTTGCAGAGGTCGATGCACTCGTCGCAGATGTAGACACCCGGACCGGCAATCAGCTTCTTGACCTGTTTCTGCGTCTTGCCGCAGAAACTGCACTTGACGAGATCCCCGCCCTCTCCGAACTTCGCCACCAGATCGCTCTCCCGTCCGTGCCTGCTGGTCCTATGCGGCGCCGATGGCCTCGAGTGGCGCCACCGTCCGCGCTGTGATGACCTCATCGATCACGCCGTAGGTCACTGCTTCGTCCGCTGTCATGATGAAGTCGCGATCGGTGTCCTGGGCCACCTTCTCCTGGGTCTGCCCGGTGTCCTCGGCCAACATCCCCGAGAGCAGGTCCCGCATGCGGAGGATCTCTCTGGCCTGGAGCTCGATGTCGCTGGCCTGACCCTCGACGCCGCCCCACGGTTGGTGCAGCAGCACCCGGGCGTGCGGCAGTGCGAACCTCTTGCCCTTGGCCCCGGCCGCCAACAGGACAGCCGCCGCCGAAGCGGCCTGCCCGAAGCAGAAAGTGGAGACGTCGGCCTTGATGAACTTCAGCGTGTCGTAGATGGCGAACAGCGCCGTGATCTCACCGCCGGGCGAGTTGATGTAGAGGTGGATGTCCTTGTCGGGCTCCTCGGACTCCAAGAACAGCATCTGGGCGCACACCAGGTTGGCCACCGCGTCGTCGACGGGCGTGCCGAGGAAGATGATGCGCTCACGGAGCAGCCGCGAGTACAGGTCGTAGGCCCGCTCGCCCCGGTTGGACGACTCGATAACGGTCGGGACCAGATAGTTGTAGGCCTTCATCGGGTTCCCCGCACTCTGCATCTTCACTCGCTCTCCTCGTCTTGCTCGACTTCGCCCTCTCCCGAGGCATCTACCTTGAGGTCGTCCCGTGACATCGGGTTCCCCTCTTCGTCGAAGAGATCCACGTGGTCCAGCAGCCACTCCAGCGCTTTGCCTTTGCGCAGCTCCGAGCGTACCGCGCCGGTCCGGCCGGCCGTGTCGAGTTGGCGGCGCAATTCAGCCGGGGTGGTCCCCATCCGCTCCGCCATGGTCACTATCTCGGCAAGGAGCTCCTCGTCACTGAGCGTCAACTCCTCCGCCTCCACCAGGGCCCGCAACGCCAGGTCGGCCTTCACGGCGGCCTGGGCATCCACGCGGACGGCACCCAGGAGCTCATCGGGGGTTGTGCCGGTGGCCTGGAAGTACTCGGCCAGCCCGAGCTTCTGGGCCTCCAGGCGGTGCTGGAGGTCGTGGAGGCGCTCGTTGACCTCCGAGTCGACCAGGACCTCGGGCACCACGTCGTCGGTGACCAGCTCGGCCAGGGCCTCGATGGTCTTCTGGCGCAGCGCCATCTGGCTCTGCATGAGCTTGACGCGCCCGATGCGCGTGGCGATGTCCGAGCGCAGCTCGGCGACGGTGGCGAACTCGGAGCTCTCGGCGGCCCACTCGTCGGTGGCCTCGGGCAGCTTCTTGACCTTGACCTCCTTGACGAGCACCCGGAACGCGACGCGCTCGTCGGGATCGTCCGGGCTGGCCGTGTCGAACGCGACGATGGCACCGGCCTTCGCACCGTGCAGCTCGGCATCGAGCTCGGGAACGACCGAGGCCGAACCGACCTCGTAGAGATAGTCGTCCACGCCGACCACCTCGGCACCCGAGGCGTCGTTGCCGTGCAGGTCGATGGTGACGAGGTCGCCGTCGATGGCCGGCCGATCCACGACTTCGAGCTCGGCGTCGTTCTCGCGCAGGCGGTCGAGCTGGCGCTGGATCTCTTCATCGCCGACCGAGAGACCGGGCAGCGTGACGTGGAGCCCGTCGTAGCCGGGGATGGCGACCACGGGGCGCACCTGCACGACGGCCTCGAAGGACACGGCGCCGTCGGCCTCGCCGCCGGTGATGTCGATCTCCGGCTGGGCGATGGGATCGAGCTCCGTGTCGAGGACGGCGCGGGCGTAGAAGTCGGGCAGCGACTCGCGCAGCGCCTCGGCCCGCAGCGCGCCGGCGCCGCCCATGCGGGCCTCGAGGACCTTGCGGGGCACCTTGCCGGGCCGGAATCCGGGCACACGGACCTGTTGGGCCAGGGCGCGCACGGTGTCACCGAGCGCCTTGTCGAATTCGGGCTCATCCACCTCGACACTCAGGCGGACGAGGTTCCCCTCCATTGGCTCAGCTGTCGCACGCATCACGGGTCGATCACTCTACCGGCCGCCCTGCAGCCCGGGCGCACGCCGGCTCAGAACATGAAGTTCATGGCACCGAGCACGGCCCGTCCCACCAGGTCGTCACCCTCCACGCCGAGCCCACCCGCCGCCTCCACCCGCGCGGCCGTCGTCCGGCCGCAGCCAAGCCGCATGAAGTCGACGCCCGACATGGACAGGATCACCGTCGGGGGCACGTCGTCGCCCGCCGGGCGGGCGCGTCCGCCGGACACGGCGACCGTGAAGGCGCGCGCGTCGCGACCCGGCCCGCTGATGTCGAAGCGGACGGCGGTGCCTTCGGCACACCCGGCCTTCTTCCCGACGACGAAGGGCATGGCGCCCTGCACGCGGTCCAGCGCGATCTCCGACGCCACGTTCCCGCTCCCGCCGGGGCGGTCGAGAGCGTCACGAACGTCCTGCTCGTGGACCCAGCTGTCGAAGACGCGCACCGTCATGAACTCCGCACGCGGCACCTCACCCACGGGGCTCCAGCCGACGGCGGCCCAGTCGTCCGCGCCCAGCGCGTCCAGCTGCGCCAGGCGGGTCGTGGTCACCTCGACGAACTCCGCCCGCACGGAAGGCCCGGACTCGGCCCGGCGCACCGCCACGAAGGGCTCGTTGGTGGCCGCGAAGTCGTTCCGCACGTGCGCGCCGAGGGGCCCCTCCCACTCGGGCGCCGGATCGCCCATGATGGCCCGCTCGACCCCGATGAGGTGGGAGAGCTGGTCCTTGACGTCCCAACCCGGGCACGGGGTGGGCCGCGCCCACTCGGCCTCGGAGAGATCGGCACAGACGTCGGCCAACGCCCTCCAGGTCTCCTCCAGCGCACCTCTCGCACGAATTCCACGCCGAAGCGTGTCGCCGTCCTGACCTGCGCCGTTGTCGCCCATCAGGGCGAGGTTACCCCCGTCCCGTGCCTGGAAATGCCCGACCATCCCCCATTCCCCGGAACCGTGCCGCTACGTTCGACTCCCGTCCAAGGCCATCACCGACCGAAGGAGTTGCCATGGCTAACTACGAGGGGTACTGCGTGAAGTGCCGAGAGAAGCGTGAGTTCGACGGCCAGGAAGTGGAATTGGCCAACGGCCGCCGCGCCGCACAGGGCACCTGCCCGACCTGCGGGACCAAGATGAACCGGATCCTCGGCAAAGCCAAGGTCTGAGCCGCACCATCCGGGAGGTCTCACGCCAGCAGCTGTGGGCGGGCCGCCGGCTGGCGTGAGACCATTGCTTCGTGCATGACCTGATCATCAAGGGTGGGACGCTGGTCGACGGGACCGGCGAGCCGGCGCAGATTGCCGATGTCGCGGTTGATTCCGGCCGCATCACCGAGGTGGGCGCGGTCCAGGGCGGCGCCACCCGGATCATCGAGGCCGACGGCCTGCTGGTGACCCCGGGCTGGGTCGACGTCCATACGCACTACGACGGTCAGGTCACCTGGGACAGCGAGCTCGCCCCGTCCTCGTGGCACGGAGTCACGACACTCGTGATGGGCAACTGCGGCGTGGGTTTCGCGCCGGCGCGACCCGACCGCCACGACTGGCTGATCGCCCTAATGGAAGGGGTCGAGGACATCCCCGGCACGGCGCTGGCCGAGGGGATCGAGTGGGAGTGGGAGACCTTCCCCGAGTATCTCGACGCGCTGGAGAAGCGGCGCTGGACGGTCGACGTCGGCACCCAGGTGCCCCACGCGGCCGTGCGGGGTTACGTCATGGGTGAGCGGGGAGCCCGCAACGAGGCGGCCACGGCCGAGGACATCGAGGCGATGCGAGTCATCGTGCTCGAGGCCATCCGCGCCGGTGCCCTCGGCTTCTCGACCTCTCGCACCCTGGGGCACCGCGCCCTCGACGGCGAGTTGATGCCCGGGACCTTTGCCGCCGAGGACGAGCTGTTCGGCCTGGGCTCCGCGCTGGGTGAGGCCGGCGCCGGCGTCTTCGAGCTGGCCCCGCTGGGGTCGGCCGGCGAGATGCTCGAGGACGCCTGGCAGGAGGTCGACTGGATGCGCCGGCTGTCGGCCGCCATCGACCGCCCCGTCTCCTACGTCCTGCTCCAAGCCGACGACGACCCCGAGCTGTGGCGCAAGCAGCTGGCCGCCTCGCTCGAGGCCTGTGCCGAGGGTGCCCGCCTGTTCCCACAGATCGCCGGGCGCCCGACCGGGATCTTGTCGGGGCATCACACGACGCTCTGTCTCTTCTCCGACTCCCCGGCCTACATGGAGCTGCGGGAGCGGTGCGGATCGCCCGCCGAGCTGGCGACGGCGCTGGCCGATCCCGAGGTCCGCCGCTCTGTGGTGTCGTGGACGCCGTCGTCGCCGGCCCAGGCCGACGCCATGACCAAGGCCTACGAGCGCACCTTCATCCTCGGCAACCCGCCCGACTACGAGCCGGGACCCGAACGCTCACTGGCCGGTCTGGCCGTGGCGACCGGCCGGACTCCGTTGGAGGTGGCCTACGACGAGATGGCCCGCGACGGCGGGCAGGGCCTCCTCTACATCCCGATCCTCAACTACGCCCTGGGCGACCTCGACCACGTGCACGAGATGATGCTGCACCCGCAGGGCCTGCTCGGCCTGGCCGACGGCGGCGCCCACACCGGCACCATCTGCGACGCCTCGATGCCGACCTTCATGCTGACGCACTGGACCCGCGACCGCAGCCGGGGCGAGCGGCTCCCGCTCGAGTACGTGGTGCGCAAGCAGACGCGCGACACGGCGCGGCTCTACGGCATGACCGACCGCGGCACGGTGGAGCCCGGCGCGTTGGCCGACTTCAACCTCATCGACTACGGCGCCCTGACGCTCGGTGCGCCGTTCGTGGCGAACGACCTGCCCGCAGGCGGGCGCCGGCTGCTCCAGAAGGCGTCCGGGTACGTGGCCACCCTGAAGGCCGGCACGGTGACGTTCGAGCACGGCGAGCCGACCGGCGCCCTGCCGGGCCGCCTGGTGCGCGGCGCCCGCTGAACCCGGCCGGCCCGCCCACCTCGTTCCGCTCTCTCCCGCTCCGACCGGGCCCCCGGCACGGCAGACTGCACGTCGTATGGAGGCGCCCCTGACCGAGTACGCCCTTCGCGACGGCGTCCACATCGGCTACCAGGTGTGGGGCGGTCCCGCTGCCGGCGGAGACGGGGCCGCGACGGACCTACCGGACGTGCTCGAGTTCAACAGCGGCCTCATGATCTCCATCGACGAGACCGTCGACGAGCCCAACTGGCTCCGCTACACCGAACGGGTCGCCGACTTCTCCCGCCTGATCCGCTTCGATGCCCGCGGCCTGGGGCTGTCCGATCCCCTGCCGACCGGGACCGACCCGTCCATCGAGGGATGGGGGCGAGATGCGCTCGCCGTCATGGACGCGGCGGGGTGCGAGAGCGCGGTCGTCCTGGCCTCGGCCGGCGGCACCATGGCCGCCCTGTGGATGGCGGCCACTCACCCCGAACGCGTGATCTCGCTGGTGATCGTCAACGTGACGGCCCGGGTGGGCCAGGCCGAGGACTACGGGTTCGGCGCGTCGGACGAGGAGGTCGCCACCGGCTCGGGCATCGACGTGGTCATGACCGAGGACGACATTCCCAGGGACATCGCCATCTTCGCCCCGAGCCTGGCCCACCGGGTCGGCTTCCAGGAGTGGTGGGGGCGGGCGGCCCGGCGCGGCGCCAGCCCCGCGACTGCCCAGGCCTTCAACCTCGTCACCTTCTCCGCCGACGTCCGCTGGTGCCTCCCCGCCGTCACCTGCCCCACCATCGTGTTCGCCCGCCTCGACAGCTACGCCCAGTTGAGCGAGCACGGCCGCTACCTCTCCGAGCACATCGCCGGCGCCCGCCTCGTGACCACGACCGGGCCCGACATACTGCCCTGGGCCGGCGAGTTCGACTCCATCATCGACGAGATGGAGGAATTCGTCACCGGGCAGCGCGGCGTGCATGCCGCCACGCGGCTGCTCGCCGCGGTCCTCTTCACCGACATCGTGGACTCGACGGTGCGTGCGGCCGAAGCCGGCGACCGTCAATGGCGCGCCGTCCTCGACGAGTTCGACGTCAACGTCGGCCGGCTCCTGGCCCGACACGACGGCACCCTGGTCAAGACGACGGGCGACGGGATCCTGGCCCGCTTCGCCGCGCCGGCGCAGGCCGTACGCTGTGCCCGGGCCATGGTGCGGGCGGCGGCCAACGCCGGCCTGCAACTGCGGGCCGGACTGCATGCCGGCGAGGTCGAGCTGCGCGGCGACGACATCGGCGGGCTGGCCGTGCACATCGCCGCCCGGGTGAGCGCCATGGCGGGGCCGGGCGAGGTGCTGGTCACCGGGACGGTGCGGGACCTGGTGGTCGGCTCGGGCATCGTCTTCGACGACCGGGGCCGGCACAACCTGAAGGGCCTGCCGGACGAGTGGCAGGTGCTGGCGGTGGAGCGGGCCTGATCCGGCCACAGCGGCGGTCACCGCGCCGGGGCGGCCTCCACGAAGCCGTGCTGCATGGCGAACAGAGCGGCCTCCGTGCGCGTCGCAATCCCGAGCTTGGTGTAGATGTGCTCGAGATGCGCGGAGACCGTCTTGCGGGAGATGGAGAGGTCCTCGGCGATCTGCGGGTTCGACCGGCCGCGGGCCAATGACACCAGGACCTCCACCTCCCGCTTGGTCAGGCCTCCGGGCGTCTCGATCCGGCGTCGCACCGTCCCGTTCTGGCCGTGGAGGACGGCGTGGACGACATCGCCGTCCAGACGACCGGCACGCACTTCCTCCACCAGCACCCTCTCCGACTCCCGGGCGTCAAGAGCGGGGCGATAGGGCCGGGGTTGGCGCAGGGCCTGGAAGACATCGGCCACCGCCAGGATGCGGCCGGGCAGTGTGATCGCCTCACGCCCCACACCCCTGGGATAGCCGGATCCATTCAGACGCTCGTGATGCATGGAGGCGCACTGCACGATCTCACTGAGCAGGGGCGTGTGGGCCAGCATGCGCTCCAGCAGGTACGGGTGCGTGCGCGCCCGCTCACGCTGACCGAGCGACCACGGCTTCGTCTCCTCCCACACGCTGCTCGGCACGCCGATCATGCCGACGTCGTGGACGAGAGCGGCACGATGGAGCGACGTCACCTCCCCGGGCTCCAATCCGAGCGCGCGGCCGGCCTCGGACGCTATGGCAGCGACGCCGCGTGAGTGCCCGGTCCGGCAGGGCGATTTCAGATCCGCGTAATCGCCGATCGCCTCGAGCGCCCGGTCGAGTCCATCGTCACTGAGCTGTTTTCCCAAGCGAGGATCGAGGGCGATCACCTCGTCCCACGCCGACACGTCGTCGAGGCCATGCAGGATCTCTGCACCGTGCAGACACACGACGTCGACGAGAGCGGGGTCGAAGTGGGTCCCCCGCTTCTTGCGCGCCACGTCGAGCGCCGCCTCTGTGCCCGCCGCAAAATGGAAGGCCTCGACCGAGTCGGACAGCTGGACGAGCCGCGCCGCCAGAGAAAGCTCCTCCGCCCCCACGGCACCGGGTACGCCGCGGCCGTCCCACCGCTCGAAGGCCTGCACCAGCGGCACGCTCACGTCATCGCCCAGCCCGAGGCGATCCGCCAACGCACCGGCGGACTGGCAGTGCGCCATCATCACGCTCTGCACCGACCGGCCCCCGGTGGCCATGAAATGGCCGGCCATGCTCAACCGCCTGATGGGCGAGCTCCCCCGCCCCAGGTGGCGGACCATGAACACGGCCATGGACATCCCGGCCAGGTCGCCCTGGTGCGTGTCGGCATAGAGCTCCGTCTCGTCGCCGAAGAGCTCTGCCAGGTCGCTCGTGTCGGCGGCGCAGCCGATCCACGTCAGGAGCGATGCGTAGTAGGTCGCCGACCGGACGTCGTCGTCACAGCCGGCGAACCGAGCCAGCCGCATGGCGATCAGCGTCTGCCGGAGAACTCTCTCGACCGGCCGACCCATGCCGAGGTCCGAGACCAGCGAAAGCGTGGCGATCAGCTCGGCGAGCTTGACCGGTGACGGCTGCCGCACCGCGCGCCCTTCAGCACCCAGTTGGGCCCGCGGCCCACCCGCGGCGGAAGGGTCGGGGCCCGGCTCCGAGGACTCCTCCACTCGCCTCCGCTCCTCGTCTCGTGGTCGTTTTTAGGGTAGTTGCCCGATGTGAGACTGAGCTGAGCTGTCGTACAACTGACCCGTGAACACGACCGAGATCCATTCCCCGCCCCAATTCTCCGCGGCCGCACTGGTACTCGAGGCGCTCGCGGCGCGCGACTTCACCCGCCTGGTCTCCGGCGTGGAACCCGACGGCAGGATGGATGCCCTCCTCCCGAGCGGCCTGCGGACATGCCGAGGCGCCAGAGAGATCCGTACCGCGTTCGAGGACTGGTTCGGCGACGCAGAGGACTTCGGGGTCGACGACGCCTCAATCGGCAACGTCGGGCCGGTGCTGCACCTGCGTTGGCGATTGCTGGTGCGCAAGCCCGGGCGAGGTGGCGATCGACTCGTCATAGAGCAGCACGTCTTTGCCACCACCGCGGCGTCGGGGCTCATAGAGCACTGCGCGCTCGTCTGTTCGGGGTTTCAGGAGCACACCGGTGCCTGACGAGACGATCACCTGGGGCGGCTGGGACGACGCCACCGCGGCCGATCCCTACCCCCTCTTCGAGTCGTTGCGTTCGCGGTGCCCGGTGCACGACGTGCGGCTGGCCGACGGTCACGACGCTGCGCTGGTCCTCGGTCACGATGCCGCCGCCCGTGCGCTCATGGACAAGCGGCTCTCCAAGGACATGCTGGCCGCACTGGCGGAGAATCCGGAGGTGGCGGACGAGGGCCTCCCCGGCCCTGCGTTCGCGCGTCACATGTTGGCCGTCGATCCACCCGACCACACCCGGCTGCGACGATTGCTGGCGAAGGCGTTCCTCCCCTCCCGCGTCAATGCCCTTGCGCCCTCCATAGAGACCCTCACCGACGAACTGCTGGACGACCTGGAGGCCTTGGGACCAGATGGCGAGGTCGACCTGGTCGAACACTTCGCCCACCCGCTCCCCTTCCGCGTCATCTGCGAGCTGCTGGGAGTGCCCCGGGAGGTCCGGCCGGATCTGCACCGGTCGTTCCGCGTGCTCTTCCGTCCCTGGAGCGGTTCGCCGCCTCCAGAGGCGGTCGCCGCCTCAGCCACCATCGTCACCACGCTCGAGGACCTCGTGGCGATACATCGCACCGCGCACCGGGACAGCCTTGTCGGCCTCCTCGTGGCTGAGAGCGACGAGGAGGATGCCCTGACCGAGCAGGAGCTCCTGTCGAGTCTCTTTCAACTCATTGTGGCCGGCCACGACACGACAACCTCGTTGATCGGGAACGGCGTCGTGGACCTCCTCGACAACCCCGGGCAACTGCGCTGGCTCCTCGACGACCTGACCCGGATGCCGGCCGCAGTGGAGGAGCTCATCCGCTTCTCGGCGCCGGTGCCCCACGCGACATTCCGCGTCACGACGGACCGCACGGAGATCGGGGGTGTCCAGATCCCGGCCGGCCGCCAGGTGTTGATCAGCTTGGCCTCGGCCAACCGCGACGCCTCGGTGTATGCCGCTGCCGACGACCTCGACCTGGCACGCACGGGCCCGCGGCACCTCGGTTTCGGGCACGGCATCCACTTCTGCCTCGGGGCCCCGCTGGCCCGGCTCGAGGGCCGGATCGCCTTCACCAGCCTCTTCAGCCGGTTCCCCGGCCTCCGTCTCGCGGGCGACCGCGACGAGCTCCGGTGGTCGCACGGCGACGGCCTGGTCCTGCGGGGACTCGATCGGCTGCCCGTCCGTCTGGGGCGGCCCCATCGGGCGCCGTCCTGAGCGCCAGGCCACAGACCGAACCTCACCCTCACAACTTCACCTACGAAACGGAGCGTCACTGTGACAACGACAACCGCCGGTCCCGACAGCAAGGTCCTCGTCTGCCTGACCCATGGTGCCGAGGAGCCCGAGAACGTCCTCATCGCGTATCTGGTGGGGGTCGAGGCGCTCCGTGCCGGCAAGCAGGCCCTCATGTTCTTGACCAAGGACGCGATCCATGTGGCGACTCCGGGGTTCGCCAAGACCCTCGAAGTTCCGGGGGCGCCCTCCATCGCGGACCTGCACGACGAGTACACCGCCAAGGGCGGCCGGTTCTACGCCTGCCCCGTGTGCGTCAAGGTGCGCAACATGCAGGACGCCGAGTGGGGAGACAACGTCGAGGTGGCGGGAATGCCCTCGGTCTACGACTACACCGCCGGCGGCGCCCTCGTTTTCAACTACTAGGCGCGCCCGTGACACCTCCGCGACAATCGCTCCGCGATCCGCTCAGCCCCCGGCCGGGACGGGCACACCGACAATCGACTCGTACCCCAGGTAGCCGTTCTTGTGGAACGGAGGCTCCAGGAGATAGAGGCGCCCGTCGAAGTACGCGCCCTGCCCCGCCACGAGCCCGCCGTCGGTCAGGGAGCTCGGGAGCGCCACCGCCGGCACCGTGGCAACGACAGACTCCACTCCCGTGCCCGGGTCGATGTGGACGATCTCTTCCTCGGTGGGCGTGGCGTACTGCATCGACCAGAGGCCATCCGACTCGTTCCCGATGACGGTGAAGGGCAGCGTCGTGCCGGCCGTGGAGAAGACGGGCGCGTCGGAGCCGTCCACGTAGCGCCGGACGTCCTGCGTGCCACAGCCCTGGACTCCGGCGCCGACCCAGGCGCCCGTCCCGGAGGCCACGATCCAACAGATCGGGGTCACCGTCGACGACACCACCACGTGCGCGGCGGACGACCCGGCGGGAGCGTAGAAGAGGGCCGGGGCGGGCGAACCTCCGATGGCGTTGGCGATCCAGACACCGCCGCTGTCCGCCGCCAGGAGCGGTTTGTAGAGCACCGGCGCGGGGATGGTGTCGACGACGGCGCCCGATTGCTCCGAAATCTGCAGGAGCACGGAGCCCTTCGTCGTGTCGTTGTCATAGATCCAGAGCCATGGCCCGGCCGAGCTCGTCACCGGTCGGGTGTCCGAGTACGACGAATAGGTCATGACAACAGGCCCGTAGTCGACCCGGCCCGACACGGGATCGAGCGAATTGATGGAGATGCCGGCGTTGTTCGTCTGCAGGATCGGGCTGTTCACGACCTCGATGGTCTGGCCGAACATCCGGGGGTCCCCGCAATTCCCCGTCTCGAGCCTGCCCACGGCGAGCGTCAGCGGATCGACGGGCGCCGACACGCAGACCGGGAGCGGGCTGCCCGCGGTCGCCGGGGTCACGCCCGTCAGCAGGAGCCCGCTCGGGGTCACTGCGATCTGGTTGAAGAAGCCGGACGACGGGAGCGCGACGCCGGAAGGCCTCGCCACCGAAGCGGCCGGCGGCGCGGTCCGGGGTGCGGTCGGCGCTCCGTGCCGGTGTGCGCCGCCCGATCCGCCATGCGCGCTCCCCTGGCCCAACGCGATGCCCGTCGCGGTCCCGCCGGCCACGAGCACCAGCACGGCCAGAACGACGAGACGCCGGTGTCGGCGGCGCCGCCGAGCCTCCCTGAAGAGCGCCTCGGGGTCGGCGGCGGGTGCGGGCAACCCGGCCTGAGCGAGCGGACGCGATGCAGCCGTGCGCTCCGTCGTCGCACTCACGGGAGCGATTCGATCATGCCGATGACTTCCTCCCGCTGATACCCCTGGTGGCGTGCGAACTCGATGAGATCTCGGACGCGGCCCAGCACGGCGCCGCGCTGGGGAGTGCCCGACACCGTCACTCCCCGACCTCTCGAGAAGTCGAGGAGACCCTCGTCACGAAGGAGATGGAAGGCGCGGAGCACCGTGTTCTTGTTGACCCCGAGCACGGCGGCTAGGTCCTTGGCCAACGGCAACCTCTCTCCCGGGCCCGCCTCACCCTCGGTGATGGCCCTGCGAATTTCGGCGGCGACCTGGTCATGCAGGAGGACAGCTTCGGAGCGGTCCACGTTGAGTTCCAGCATGGTCCTAGCGATAATAGAACCACTTCACCGGGAAGGGAAGGGCGCATCTCGACGGCTGCCGCCAGACCGGGCGCCCGGTCACGGCTTCGGGCATCCGCCGCGCTGTTTGAATGGCCGCCATGACTCTCTATGCCCTGGGCGACGACCGGCCGCGGATCCACCCTGATGCCTACATCCACCCCGAAGCGGTTCTGATCGGCGAGGTCCGCGTCGGGGCGAACTCGAGCGTGTGGCCCGGCGTGATCATCCGTGCCGACAACGGTCCGATCGTGATCGGCGCCCGAACGTCCGTGCAGGACGGCGCCGTCATCCATACCCAGCTGGTGCGCCAGACGCGGGTCGGGGACGATTGTGTCATCGGGCACCTGGCCCATCTGGAGGGCTGCGTGCTCGAGGACCTCGTGCTCATCGGGTCCGGTGCGGTCGTCCTCGAAGGAGTCACCTGTCGCTCCGGTTCCCTCATCGGCGCGGGGGCCGTCGTGGCTCCGGGAACGGAGGTCCCCGCCGGCGCCATGGCGCTCGGCGTGCCCGCCCGCATCAGGGAGGGCGCGGTGAGCCCGGACTCGGTGCGGATCAACGCCGACGCCTACTCCTCCAGGCATCTCCCCCAGCACCGCGACGGCAGCCGCGCGGTGTCCCTGGCGGATTGCCTCGAGGCCTGACGGCTAGACGCGGCCCGTCACACCTGCCGGAAAGGCGGCCACGTTCTTCAGTTCTTTCCGCACCCGGAGGGCCGCGTCATACGCCGCACGACTTCGCTCCTCCGACGTGCCGAGCGGATTGAAGAGCGCATCGTCGGCCGCCGCGGCGACCGTGATGCCATCGGCGAGCAGGGACGCGGCGCGATCGCTCGGGTCGGCGCCGTGCGGCCGCAGGTCCTCGAAGAGAAGATCGAGCGGTTGCCACAGCGGGCGCTCGACCCCCGCCTGGCGCAACGCCCGCTCGACCTCGGCCTGCGCCAGGAGCGCGAGCTGGTCGGGTGAGCGACCGACCGGTGACCAGCGACGGCGACGCCGGACGAGGAGGAGCACGACGACGATCGTCAGCACAGCCGCCGCGCCCACCAACGCCCACCCGAGGGCT
The DNA here is from genome assembly GCA_036273055.1 of Acidimicrobiales bacterium. Taxonomy (GTDB): domain Bacteria; phylum Actinomycetota; class Acidimicrobiia; order Acidimicrobiales; family RAAP-2; genus Bog-473. The sequence goes on from DATAXG010000085.1 coordinate 16,470, forward strand.
CCCAACCCCGCGCCACTGGGCGCCGCCGTCGCCGGCGACGAGCTGCCGCTCGACCCCACCGGGGCCGTGGCCGGGGCCGGAGCGGTCGTGGGGGCCGAGGACGGCGTCGTCCCCGACGGCGCGGTCGTCGGTGGCGCCACCGGACCCGTCCTCGTGACGCCGGTCGGCCCGATCACGCCATCGGGTGCGACTTCGCCTCGTGGTTGTTGCGGGGTGGGCTCGAAGGACACCCACCCGGCCTTCGGGCCGAGGTACACCTGCGGCCACGCATGCGCATCCGCACCCTGCACGCTGACTTCACCCGGCCCGCTGTACCGACCAGCCGTGAAGCCGACGACGACTCGGCTGGGCAGTCCGAGGGTCCGGGCGAGCACGACGTACGCGCCGGCGAACTGCTCACAGCTACCCGATCGGGTCTGCGTGAGGAAGTCGACCAGAGGGTCCGTGCCGCGAGGGGTTGCGGGCGGATTCAACGTGTAGTGGAACTGGCCCGAGCGGAACCAGTTCGTCAACAGCTCCGCTTCGGCAAGCGGTTGCTGCTCTCCGTCCGTGATGGAGCGGGCGAGAGCCCCGATGCTCGGGGGAAGCGCAGGCAGCGCGGTGGCGCCCTGCACCAGCGCCGGTGGGTCGGTCGCGACGGGTGCGTTGCCGCCGACAGACTCCGGCTCGGTCACCGGAGGGGCGGACAGGGTCGTGTACTGCTGTCCCGACGTCGTCGGCGCCGGCGCGACCGCACCCACGCCCGTCAGCGTGGCGGCGGTGCCCGAGATCGCAACCGTCGACGGCGGGACCGGGAGGATGCGACTGGCCAGGTCCTGAATCCGGACAGCGGACGTGAAGTCTCCTCTGCCCGAGGACGTGGCTCCGGGCTGCGCCGGCACCACCGCAGCCCCCTTGGTGGAGCCATGGGCCGCATCTGCGGTGTGGGCATCGGGCACCCAGACGCCGTTGCGCAGGACGTTCAATACGGCAACCTGCCAATACGTGCGGTAGCGACTGCTGGCCTGGAACAACACGTCATCGGCGTCGTGCACTTCAATGGAGAGCAGGTTCGAGGTCAACGACTCCGCGCTCAGTGACACCGCCGGCGCGACGCCGGGGCCACCGGACCCGGCTCCCCCGGCGTTCGGGCCCACCAGGAACGCCACGAGGAAGACTCCCGCCATGGTGCACGCGGTGAGCGCGGCGGCCGCGGACCACCTGCGCAGTCGGTGTGATTCCGACGGCTGGACCGGTGCCGGGCGCGCCGTGAGCAGGGTCAGTGCTCCGGCGGCGACGAAGAGGATGACGAGGACCGCCATGGAGCCCGGCGTGCTCTGGCTGCAGGCGAGGGCCAGAAGGCCCAGCGGGCACAGGAGCGCAAGCCCCGGGTCCAGGCGTTCTCGAGAGTCACTGGCACGCATGAGGACCGATGCCAGGAGCGCCACGACCCCACAGGCCATCGCCGCCAGGAACACCAGACCCGGGGCTGGTGGAAACGGGACGGCGAATTGGCTCAGCAACGGCCGCGCCGCGCGCAGGTCCGTCTGGAGCACGTGCCACGTATGGCCGGTCGTGAGGCCGAACGTGGTGGCAGCCCCGATGGCCGCCCAGAGACTCGTGAGGATGACGGCGACCGTGCCGGCCACGGCGCGGATGGGCAATGGAGCACGCATGGCGGCCAGGACGCTCGGCACCGCAGACCCCACGGCCGCCGACATGAGCAGTGGTCCGATGACCCGTCCGCCGAGATCGCCCTGGAAAAGTCGCCCCACCGCAGCGGCGGCGATCACCGATGCCGCCAGCAACGAGACATCGGGACCGAGACGTCGCAGCACGGGCATCACTCGACCACCACCACCGAGCTCGGATCGAGCGAGGGCGGAAGGGACCCCGCCGCGGTCGGCGTCGTGATCAACAAGGCGTCACTCGGGAGTGCGGATGCCGGCGACGCAGCGACGCGGCTCGACCGAGTGGGTTGGACCTCGGCGAGGAAGGTCGACACGGCGACCAGCCCTTCCGGCGTTGTCGAGCCGTGGACCCGGCGTCCCGAGAGTGTTGACACGTCGTACTCGGTGGCGGGCCCTTCTGCGGACGAGGCGAGCCCGTAGACGAAGCCCAGGGCCTTTTCGAAGGCATCACTCCGGTGTACGCCCGCCCGGTCATCGAACACGATGGCGACCACCTCTTCGGAGTCCGGGCGAAAGTCGTGCACGAGCAAGGCCCCGGAACGGGCTTCCGCCTGCCAGGAGAGCAGATGCAGCCGGTCTCCCGGCTCGTACGGCCGCAAGCCGCTCCACTCGCCTCCGGGATCATCGGTGTGCACGCCGGCAGGCCCGTCGCTGAACTGCGTCGACCCGCTCGTGTCGGGACGAACCGAGGGCGGCGTCAGGCCGACGACGGCGCGTGGATGGACGACGAGGAGCACGGGCCTGGCCGTCGCGACGGTCAGGCCGAACAAGGCGAAGGGATCGTGCACCCACAGACGCAGCGGGCCGACCGTGAACACGCCGCGCCGCCTCGTCGGCAGCGGCACCGTCGACGAGGCACGCGCATCGGACCCCACTCGATCCGAGCGGATCAGGCGGCCCGTGTCCGGGGCGAGCATGCCGCGCGATGGTGCGGGTTCCACTGGACCCGGCGGGTCCGGCGGTCCCGCACGCCGGTGTGCCGAAGGCCGCTCGAGGCTCCACGGTGGGAAGGAAGCGTTGCCCAAGGGCACCAAGTGGACCAGGAGATCGCTCGGGGCACCGACGGGGACGAGCGGCGGGTCGACCATCAGGTGGATCTCGGAGCCCGCAGCCTGCCGGGCGCGCCAGAGGACCACGACGGGGGCGACGACCAGGGGAAGCGCCACGACCACCAGCACGAGCAGGAGGGCCGAATCCCCGGTGATCACCTCCACCGCCACGAGGGTGAGGGCGAGGGCGGCGACCGAGACGCCCCGCCAGGTCGGTCGGAGACGAGTGATGCCGGACCTGCCATACGGGTCGTGTCGAGGCGGGGCGGAGTCGGCGCGCGTGATGGTCTCGCGGGCCATGGCCTCAGGTCCGGGTTCGGGCGTCAGCCAGAGTCTCGGGGCCCGGAACGGGGATCTGCTGGACGAGATCAGCCACGACTTCGTGCACACCGGTGCCGGACCGCTCGCTGCCCGGCACGAGGACGAGCCGGTGGCCGAGGGCCGGCTCGACGGCGCGCTGGACGTCGGACGGAACGACGTAGTGCCGACCCGCCGCCAATGCCATGGCACTCGAGGCCTGTCGCAGCGCGAGGGCGCCACGAGGCGACGCGCCGACGGCCAGGGCGGGATGGGCGCGGCTGGCGGCCACGAGGTCGAGGATGTAGGCCCGTATGGCGTCCGAGACCTGCACGCCACTGACGCCACCGAGCAGCGCGTCGAGGTCCGGCCGGGTCAGCGCGGGACCGAGCGCGTCAACCGGCGCGGTCGGACCGACGCGGGCCAGGAGGCGGTCCTCGTGGGCCCTGCTCGGATAGCCCATCGACAGGCGAAGCAGGAATCGATCGCGTTGCCCTTGCGGAAGAGGTGAGGTTCCGGCCGCGTCGTAGGGGTTCTGGGTGGCGAGCACCATGAAGGGCTGGGGGAGGGGCATCGTCGTGCCGTCGGCGGTCACCTGGCGCTCCTCCATCGCCTCGAGGAGTGCGGACTGGGACCGGGCCGACGCCCGGTTCAGCTCGTCGGCCATCAACACGTTGGTGAAGATCGGGCCCGGACGGAATATGGGCTCACCGCGATCCCGATCGAGGACCATGGCCCCGGTCACGTCCGCCGGCAGGAGATCGGCCGTGAACTGCACCCGGTGGAAGTCGAGCCCCAACGAGCGGGCGAGCGCCTTCGCCAACGTGGTCTTGCCCAGTCCGGGGAGGTCCTCCACCAAGAGGTGGCCCTGGGCGAGCAGGCACCCCACCGCGAGCTGCACCATCTCGTCGTCGGCGTACAGGACGCTCTGCACCGACTGCACGATCTGGGCGTAGAGGGCGCCGAGCTGCTCAGCTGCGTCGGGCGTCAGCTCCGACCCATCGGCGCGCCGTCCGTCCCCGTCCTGCACCGTGGACGTCACCGCACTCTCACGACCGGCACCCCGAGCCCGTGGCCTGCACGGGCCAGAGGATAGGGGCTTGTCACGGCGCAGGTGTGGTCGACGGGGCGCAGAGACTGGAAAACTAGGGTGGTCCGCACCGCGGAAGGAGTCGTGCATCCATGAGCTCATTGGCCGGAGCGCCGTAGTTCACGAAGTGGCACGATCCCTCTACCGCTCCGTGACCTACGGCCTCGATGCCTCGTTGGCCCTGGCGCGCACCGTGGCCGGATCGGGCGGCCGTACCGACGCGGCCACTCTCGCCGCGGCCCTGTCCTACAGCGGCGTCCGAAACGGGGCCTTCCTGAGCCGCTTGGCCAACGCCCGGCTCTTCGGGCTCGTGGCCGGCCGATCGGGCCAGGTCGTGCTGACCGACCTCGGGCGTCGCTGCCTCTCGGACGACCCCGGGGTGCGCACGGGTGCCCTGGCGGAGGCCTGGCGGGCGGTGCCCCTGTTCCGCCGTGTGCTCGAGGATGCGCCCGGACAGGATCTCGGCGACGTCGACGCCCTCGCCCGGGTGCTCGAAACCCGGTTCGGGGAGGACGCCGCCAGATCCCGGACGACCGCCCGGGTTCTGCTCGAGTCGGCAGGGCGGGCCGGACTCCTCCGGGACGGACGAACCGACCTCTCCCTGGTCAGGGATCCCGTAACGAATTTTACGGATTCGCAATCGGACCCTGGACGCACGTTCGCACCCTCGGTACGATGGCCGTTGAACCCGCATGTGAGGCGGTCCAAGCGCCACGGTCGGCCCCGGGTCGACGAAGGGGGTGCCGAAATGGACGATGGGACGTTGGCGCACGGAGCGGACCAGACCTCGGACGGGGGCGGCCTGTGGATCGACGAAGGTCCGGGGTCGGCACGGATTCACGCAAACCGCCGTCGCGCCGGCATCGTGCTCGGCGTGGCGGCCAGTGTGGCGCTGATCGGCGTGCCGATCGGGCTTCTCGCAGCAGCGGGGCCCGGACCGGCCACGCAGTCAGCCCGGCAGCATCACGTCACCGTGAGCGGCGGCCTGGCGAAGCGGTCTGTGCTCGCCGCCCTCAGCGCCACGACCGACTCGGGGAACTTTGCCTTCACGTACCAGCTGAACGAGACGCCGTACACCAACAACTCATCGCAAGGATCGCTCAGCTGCGCCGGACCGGCGTGCCCGACGACTCCCACCATGCAGAGCACCGAGGTGCAGGGATCAGGCACGATCGACACCGACCCCATGGCGATGGCGGCCTCGGCCGCCATCAGCTCGAACGGGGTGAGCGGGCTCCAGGTCGGCGTGCGGGTGGACTCCACGACGGTGTGGGAGGTCTCTGACTCGGACAACGGCCTCACCCCCGAAGACAGCGAGGGGGGCGGGAGTGCCCTGGCCGGATTTGCGGGCCTGGTCGAGAGCACGCTCGGCCAGCGGGAGGGTGCGGTCGCCATGATGGGAATGGCGAGCCCGACCGGATACCTCGACCTCGAGCAACCGGCCGTGACCAGCGCGACAGAAGTCGGGACAGCGACCGTCGACGGCGTGCCCGTCACCCAGTACGAGCTGGCGATCGACCCGGCCTCGCTCGCG
>DATAXG010000086.1:0-25765 GCA_036273055.1 Acidimicrobiales bacterium
GGCGAGGGCTGCGTGCTCGCCCTCGCCGTCGGCTCACTGCTCCACGTCCTCTTCGCCACGTCCGAGCCGTACGCCACGCAGCTCGTCATGGCCGTGATCGTCACAATCGGGGCCATCACGCTCGGTCGCATCGTCCTGCGCTACTTCCTGCGCACCCTCACCACGACCCGGGTCCTGGTGGTCGGTGCGGGCACGACGGCCGACCGCATCATGCTCAACGTGCGCCAGGACGCCGGCATGACGCTGGTCGGGCGGATCGCTGACGACGGTGACGTCGAGGCGCTCGGGCAGGTGGCCGACCTCCCCCGGCTCTGCCGGCAGCTCGACGTGCACCGCGTCCTCGTGGCCGCCCGGGACGAGTTCTCCCTGGAGGCCATGGACGTCTACCGCCAGCTGCAGGACTTCGTCCACATCGCCATGGTGCCGCGCTATTACGAGCTCATCAGCTGGCGCTCGAGCCTGACGGACCTCTCCGGGTTGCCCTTCCTCGAAATCGCCCAGCCTCACCAGAGCCCCTGGGACCAGTTCATGAAGCGGGCCTTCGACTTGTGCATCAGCTCGGCGGTGCTGCTCGTCACCGCCCCCCTGTTGCTCGTCGTGGCCGTCGGGGTCAAGCTCAGCTCACCGGGGCCCGTGTTCTTCCGCCAGGTGCGCCTCGGGCGCGCCACCGAGCCGTTCACGGTGACCAAGTTCCGGTCCATGACGATCGGAGCCGAGGGCGTCCGCTCCTTTGTCCCCGGGCCGGACCTCGCCATCGAGGACGAGGAACCCGATCGCCCGCTGCACGAAGTGCGCAACAAAAAGGACGAGAGCGCCCGCGTCACCCGCTTCGGCGCGTTCCTGCGCCGCACCGGGATCGACGAGATCCCCCAATTCATCAGCGTGTTCAAGGGCGACATGTCCGTCGTGGGTCCTCGGCCGTTCATCCCGAGCGAGTCCAACGTGGAGGGCTGGGCCACCCGGCGCTTCGAGGTGCGCCCCGGGATCACGGGGCTCTGGCAGGTCTCGGGCCGCAACGACCTGACCCGCAACGACCTCGTGCAGCTGGACTACCTCTATGTGGCGTCGTGGTCGCTCTGGTGGGACCTCAAGATCATGTTCGAGACGCCCAAGACCATGGCCCGGGGCATCGGTGCCTACTGATTCTCGGTTGCTTCACCCAGCGGACGCGGGCCACCTGGCAGTTTCAGCCCTCATGGGGGTTGCAGACAATCTCGAACGAAAGAGAGCCCGGCTACCGCCGTTTTCCTCGTGAATGAAATCAACTGGCCAGAGCGTGCGGGTTTCAACCGAGCAGACCCATGCGCGCGCTGGCCTCCGAGCAGGGAGGCGAGACGAGCGTGATCGTTCGGCAACTTCGGAATTTGGCTTTGGCAGCGATGGTCGGGGTTGCGACCGTCGGTGCGTTCCTCTGGTCGGTCACCGCGGGGTCCGCCGTGGCCTCGGCCACCACGAGGCTCCGGTCGGGGACGGTGCACGCTCAGCTGGCGAGCCACGTCTCCCACGCCGTGCCGGCGGGACTGCAGATTGAGGGGAGCGGTGTCATGGCCGCCATCGTGGGCGTCATGGCCGTCTCCTCCGTGGCCTTTCTCATCGTGACCTTCATCCGCCGCCGGATCACCGTCGCCTGACGCGGCACGACGGCGCCTGATGGAGGCGCCGACAGTAGGTTGCAGGCATGAGTATGCGGGGCCACGCCATGGGAGGCGGTCGCGGCGGGGGTTGGGGCGGCATGCGCTCCATGCGCCAGGACCGTGCCGTATTGCAGCACCGGGTCGCCAAGGGCACCGCCCGGCGCATGCTCACCTTCGCCGTCCCCTACCGGGCCATCCTGGCCGTCTTCCTCCCCGTCGTCATCATCGACGCCGCCGTCGGTGCCGTCACCCCGCTCATCCTGCGGGAGATCATCAACAACGGCATTGAGAAGCACGACGCCGACCTGGTCATCTGGCTCTCCGTCCTGGTGGCCGTCCTCGCCGTCGTCGACGCCGGCCTCGTCCTGACGGAGCGCCGCATCTCGGCCTACATCGGGGAGAGCCTCATCTACGACATGCGGTCCAAGGTCTTCCGCCACATCCAGCGCATGCCGCTGGCCTTCTTCACCCGCACCCAGACCGGAGCGCTGGTCAGCCGGCTCAACAACGACGTGATCGGCGCCCAGCAGGCCTTCACCGACCTGCTGTCCAATGTGGTGGGCAACTTCGTCACCGTGGTCATCGTCCTCGCCGCCATGTTCTTCCTCAGCTGGAAGATCACGCTGGCCGCGCTCGTCCTGGTGCCGCTCTTCCTCATCCCGGCCCGCTTCGTCGGCCAGCGCATCGGCTCGCTCACGAAGGAGGGCTACAACCTCAACAGCGAGATGAACATGGTCATGCAGGAGCGCTTCCAGGTGGGCGGGGCCATGCTGGTCAAGCTCTTGGGGCACCCCGAGACCGAGGCCGGCGCCTTCGAGGCCAAGGCGGGGCGGGTGCGCGACATCGGCATCTCCCAGGCCACCTACTCGCGCTTCTTCCTCGTCTCCCTCACGCTGACCGGCGCGCTGGCCACCGCCCTGGTCTACGGCTTCGGCGGCGTGGCCACCATCGACGGAGCGCTGTCGATCGGCACATTGGTCGCCCTGACCGCCTACCTGACCCGCCTGTACGGGCCGCTGACGCAGCTGTCGAACGTCAACCTCGATGTGATGACCGCCCTCGTCTCCTTCGAGCGCCTCTTCGAGGTCCTCGACATCGTCCCGATGATTCAGGAGGACGACGACGCCGTCGACGTGCCCCGGAACAAGGGCTCCATCGCCTTCGACCACGTCAGCTTCACCTACCCGAGCGCCGACGAGGTGTCGCTGGCCTCGCTCGAATCGGTGGCGGTCCTCGAATCGGGCGCCCGCAACGAGATCCTCCACGACGTCTCCTTCACCGTGGAGCCCGGGCAGATGGTGGCACTGGTGGGCCCGTCCGGCGCCGGCAAGACGACGATCTCCATGCTGGTCCCGCGCCTCTACGACGTGACGGCGGGCACGGTGCGCCTCGGCGGCGTCGACGTGCGCCACGCCACCATGGCCTCCGTGCGCGACGTCGTCGGCGTCGTCACCCAAGACCCCCACCTGTTCCACGACACGCTGCGGGCCAACCTCCTCTACGCCCGCCCGGAGGCGACCGAAGCCGACCTCCTCGATGCCATGGCCCAGGCCCAGGTGGGCCACCTCGTCGGCGAGCTGCCCGACGGCCTCGATACCGTCATCGGCGAGCGTGGCTACCGCCTCTCGGGCGGTGAGAAGCAGCGCGTCGCCCTGGCCCGCCTCATGCTCAAGGCGCCCGACATCGTCGTGCTCGACGAGGCCACCGCCCACCTCGACTCCGAGTCCGAGGCGGCGGTGCAGCGCGCCCTGCGCGAGACACTCGCCGGCCGCACCTCGCTCGTCATCGCGCACCGGCTCTCCACCGTGCGCGAGGCCGACGAGCTGTTGGTGATCGACGGCGGTCGCATCGTCGAGCGCGGCACCCACGCCAGCCTGCTGGCCGAGAACGGCCTCTACGCCGAGCTCTACCGCACCCAGTTCGCCGACCAGGAAGAGGAGACCCAGTCGGCGGGCATGTGATTACTCGGTGGGGCGCAGCACCTGTGCCAGCTGGTCGGCCACGGGAGTGAACTCGGGCATCACGAAGTCGCGGCGCAACCAGTTGGCCCCGTCCACCACGAGCGTGTGCCCCGTGACGAACGCCGCATAGGGCGAGCAGAGCCACGTGACGGCCCAGCCCAATTCGTGCAGCCGACCGAGCCGACCCGCCGGGCTCCTCCGGGCGTCGACCGACTCGCCCTCCGGACGCAGTGCCTTGAGGTCGTCGCGCATGTCCTCGTGGGGGAAGAGCCCCGGCGCCAGCGCGTTGACGCGGATGCCGTCGGGCGCCCACTCCACCGCCAGCGACTTGGTGAGGTTGCCCACGCCCGCCTTGGCGGCGGCGTTGTGCGCCATGCCGGGCCCGCCCGTGAAGGACTGTGTGGCCAGGACGTTGACGATCGCGCCCCCGACACCCCGTGTGGCCAGCCGGCGCTGCAGCTCCTGACTGCAGAAGAACGTCCCGTCCAGCACGATGTTGGTCACCGACCGGAACGCGTTGGGCCGCATGGATGCGGCCAGCACGGGGAAGTTGGCCGCCGCATTGTTGACGAGCACGGTGGCCGGGCCGAGCGCGTCCTCCACCGACTCGAACGCCTCGGCGATCTGCTCGGGCTCGCGGATGTCGGCCGCGGCGTGCGCGGCCCGGCCGCCCACTGCCTCCACCGCGGCGACGCCGGCCAGGCGGTGCTCTTCGGAGCGCGACACCACGCCGATGGCGGCGCCGGCGCGGGCCAGTTCGACGGCGATGGCCCGGCCCAGCCCGGTGCCGGCGCCCGTGACGATGGCCGTCGTGCCGGCGAAGGTGTCGGCGGGGAGGAACGGTGACCCCGCCGGCGGCGGCTCGGGCAGTCCCACGCGGTTACTTCCCCTCGAATTCGGCCTGCTGATTCTTGGCCTTCGCCGCGTAGCCGGCCGGCATGTCGTCGCTCACGAACTCGACCGACGCGCTGAGGGCCTCGAAGCGCAACGCCTCGGACAGGCCGCGGTAGGCGAAGGCGTCGATGGTGCGCTTGATGGACTGCACGGCGAGAGGGGCGTTGGCGGCGATTTCGGAGGCGATGGCGGCGGCCGTCGGAACCAGCTCGTCACGGGTCGTCACCTGCTGCACGATCCCGAGGCGCTCCGCTTCGGCGGCATCGATGCGGCGGCCCGTGAGCGCCAACAGCTTGGCGTGGCCGGCCCCGATCTCGTGCGCCAGCCGGAGGTCCCCGCCGGCGTCGATGGAGACGCCGACCTGCGCCTCGGGCAGCGCGAAGAGCGCATCGTCGGCCGCCACCCGGATGTCGCACATGAGGGCGAGCTCGAAGCCGAAGCCGAGGCAGTAGCCCTGGACGGCGGCGACGATGGGCTGGGGCAGGTCATGGAAGACCCGGAAGCGCTCGTGCACCCAGCGGATGCCCTCGTAGTAGTTGCGCACCTTCTCGGCCGGCGAGCGGCCCGTGACCCGGTCCTCGGGCATGCCGAGGTCGACGCCGGCGCAGAAGGCCCGACCCTCGGCCTTGACCAGGAGGACGCGGATGCGGTCGTCGAAGCGGGCCCGGTCCGCCAGGACGCCGAGCTGGCGCGTGGCCTCCCACGACCACATGTTGAGCTTCTCGGGGTAGTTCAGCGTGAGGGTGCCGACGCCCGAACCGTCCTCGGGGGCGTCGAGGCGAAGCTGCCAGTTCTCCTCGGGGAGCACCGGATCGGTGCGAATGGGCATTGCTCGCTTCTCCTCCCCCATGTCTGCGGGATCGTCCCGGCGGCCCGGACCTGCAGGACCGGCCCATCAAAAGTAGAATCTGTTCTAGTTCCCGGGGACGCCCCGGGCAACCGGTCGCCTAGTAGGAGGAATCCCCGTGCACAACGAGCTGTGCGAACGCCTGGGTATCGAGTTCCCGATCTTCGCCTTCACGCACTGCCGTGACGTCGCGGCCGCGGTGAGCAACGCCGGGGGGATAGGCGTCCTCGGCGCCGTCGGCTTCAGCGCCGAGGAGCTCGAGGTCGAGTTGACCTGGCTCGACGAGCACGTGGGCGACCGCCCCTACGGCGTCGACATCGTCATCCCCGGCAAGTACGAGGGCATGGGCGAGCTGGACCCGGTGAAGCTCGAAGAGGAGCTCCGGGCGATGATCCCCGAGGAGCACCGCACCTTCGCCAAGAAGATCCTGGCCGACCACGGCGTGCCCGAGCTCGAGGGTGGGCCCAAGCGCGAGCTGCTCGGCTGGACGGCCGCGACGGCAGCGCCGCTCGTCGAGGTCATCCTGCGCCACGACAAGGTGAAGCTGGTGGCCAACGCGCTCGGGACGCCGCCCGACGACGTGATCGCGCAGGTGCACGACCACGGCATGCTCATTGCCGCGCTGGCCGGGTCCGTGAAGCACGCGCTGAACCACAAGGCGGCGGGCGTCGACATCGTCATCTGCCAAGGCTCCGAGGGCGGGGGCCATACCGGCGATGTGGGCTCCATTGTGTTGTGGCCCGAGGTCATTGACGCGGTGGCTCCGCTGCCGGTGCTCGCCGCGGGCGGCGTGGGCTCGGGACGGCAGATGGCGGCCGCCATGGTCATGGGCGCGGCAGGCGTCTGGACGGGGTCGTTGTGGCTCACCGTGGAGGAGGCCGACGTGCCGCCGAAGCAGATGGAGTCGTACCTCAAGGCCACGTCGCGCGACACGGTGCGCTCCCGCTCCTTCACCGGGAAGCCCTGCCGGCTGCTGAAGAACGACTGGACGGACGCCTGGGAGGCGCCGGGCAACCCCAAGCCGCTCGGCATGCCGCTGCAGATGATGGTGGCCATCGAGTGTGTGTCGCGTGGGCATGCCTACCCCGAAGAGGCCCGGGACGTGAACTTCAACCCGGCGGGCCAGATCATCGGCGCAGCCACGTCGGTGCGCCGGACGAAGGACGTCGTGCTCGGGATGGTCGAGGACTATGTCGATGCGCTGGATCGGCTGCAGGCGATGAACGAGGGCGCCACCGCCTGACCATCGATGCCATGCTCTTTGCGGCATGGGAGACAGCAATCGAAGCCGGAGACGATTCGCGGGCCTGTGCCTCGGGTCGTTGCTGATTGTCGTCCCGGCGTGCAGCTCGTCAACGACCCCGGACGCCGTCGCGACGACAACGACGTCATCGGTGACATTGCCGAACCAGAACCCGGCGGAGATCGCGGCCTGCACGGCCGATGCCGACGGTGTCGGGACCGCTCTCGCCGCCTACCAGGCCGAGCACGGTGCCTATCCCTCGCCGCCGGCCCCGTGGAGTGCGGCCAGCTACGCGACGAATTACCAGCCCCTCACTGCCGCCGGCGACGGCGGCCCCTTCATGGACAGCGCGCCCAAGACGACGTGGTACGTGATTGAGTACGACGCGGCCGGGCAGGTGTGGGTCGCACCTCCTGGGGCGTACGGCCCGTACAACAAGGGGCAGGACATCACGATCACGCCGAGCATCTGCGAGGCCGCCGTCGGCTAGTCCAGGGACTGTGTATGTCCATGACTGACAGAGGCAGGGCGACGTAAGGTGCCGGGCATATGGATCTCCACGAAGCGCTGTACACGACCCGGGCCATGCGCCGGGTCCGGCCCGACCCGATCCCGCACGACGTCCAGGCCCGCATCCTCGATGCGGCCATCCGCGCCCCCTCTGGAGGCAACCAGCAGAACTGGCGTTTCCTCTGGGTCGACGACCCCGCCCAGAAGGCGGCCCTCGCCCCGCTCTACCAGCACGCCATGGGCGAGCTCTGGAAGACCGTCTACAAGGACCAGCTCGATACCGCCCACGCCGACCCCGACGCACCCGAGTCCGTGCAGATGTTCAAGGTGCAGCGCTCGGCCCAGTGGCTGGCCGACAACTTCGAGACGGTGCCGCTCTACCTGTTCCCTTTCTGCCAGTACGACCCGACGGGCGGTTCCATCTACCCCGCCGTCTGGAACGCCATGCTCGCCGCCCGGGCCGAGGGCGTCGGGAGCTGCCTGACCGCGCTCCTGCAGTTCTTCCACCCGACCGAGACCCTCGAGATCCTCGGCGTGCCCGACGACGAAGGGTGGATCCTGTCGGGCACGGTGAGCTTCGGCTACCCGACCGGCACCTGGGGCGTCGCCCAGCGCCGCCCGGTCCATGAGGTCGCCTACCGCAACACCTGGGGCACCGAGGTCGGCTTCGAGGTGCCAACGCCCCTGTGGGAGGGCTGACCCAGCTCACGGTGCCGTTCGCCGGCACCGTGCTCCGCGTGGAAGTCGTCCCCGGCGACCAGGTTCGGGCGGGCGCCACCCTCGTCGTGCTCGAGTCGATGAAGATGGAGCACGTCGTGGAGGCGGGCGCGCCCGGCACCGTCGGCGCCGTGGCGGTCTCGGCGGGCGACACCGTGCAGGCCGGGGACGTGGTGCTCCTCATCGATGAGGACGCGGCGCCGGCCGACGACGGCGGCGTTGTCACGGGCTCCGGGGTGGATACAGCGGACGCTCATGTGCGTCCCGAGCTCGCCGAGCTCATGGCCCGTCGGGAGGGCACGCTCGACACCGGTCGGACGGCGGCGACCGAGCGCCGGCACGCCGGTGGGCGCCGGACGGCGCGGGAGAACATCGAGGACCTGTGCGACCCCGGTTCCTTCGAGGAGTACGGCGGCCTTGTCATCGCGGCGCAGCGGGCGCGCCGCAGCACCGAAGACCTCGTCGCCAACACGCCGGCCGACGGCCTGGTTGTCGGCATCGGTCGGGTCAACGGCGATCGCTGCGCCGTCCTGTCGTACGACTATTCCGTCCTGGCCGGGACCCAGGGCCAGATGAACCACCGCAAGAAGGACCGCCTCTTCGAACTGGTGGAACGTCTGCGCCTTCCCGTGGTGCTCTTCGCGGAAGGAGGCGGCGGCCGACCCGGCGACACGGACATGGCCGTCGTGACCGGGCTCGACACGGAGGCCTTCGCGCTGTTCGCCGGGCTGAGCGGGAAGGTGCCGCTCGTCGGCGTCGTCTCGGGTCGCTGCTTCGCCGGCAACGCCGCGCTCCTGGGATGCTGCCACGTCATCATCGCCACTCCCGACGCCAACATCGGCATGGGTGGCCCGGCCATGATTGAGGGTGGCGGGTTGGGCGTGTACCGCCCCGAAGACATCGGGCCGGTCTCGGTGCAGGTGCCGAACGGGGTGGTCGATGTCCTCTGCGCCGATGAGAGGGAAGCCGTCGAGGTGGCCCGCCGGTACCTGTCGTATTTCCAGGGGGACGTGCGGGAGTGGGTGGCACCCGACCAGGACCGGCTCCGGGACGTGGTGCCGACGGACCGGCGCCGCGTCTACGACATCCGGCGGGCGCTCGAGCTCGTGGCCGACGAGGGTTCCGTCCTCGAGCTGCGGCCGTCGTTCGCCCCGGGCCTCGTCACGGCGCTGGCCCGCATAGAGGGACGGGCGGTCGGGGTGATCGCCAACAACCCGATGCACCTGGCCGGCGCCATCGACGCCGCCAACGCCGACAAGGCGGCCCGATTCCTGCAGTTGTGCGAGGCCTTCGGGCTGCCCGTCCTCTCGTTGTGCGACACGCCCGGGTTCATGGTCGGGCCCGAGACCGAGGAGACGGCGCTGGTGCGCCATGTCAGCCGGATGTTCGTCGTGGGGTCGTCACTGACCGTGCCATTCGCATGCGTGATTCTGCGGAAGGCGTACGGGCTGGGCGCGCAGGCGATGGCGGGCGGCAGCTTCCGCCGGCCGCTGTTCACGGTGGCCTGGCCGACGGGCGAGCTGGGCGGCATGGGCCTCGAGGGGGCGGTACGCCTCGGGTTCCGACGTGAGCTCGACCTCATAGACGACCCCGACGAGCGGGCGGCCGCCTTCGAGGCCATGGTGGCTCGTGCCTACGAGCATGGGAAGGCCGTGCACGTGGCGGAGCACTTCGAGATCGATGACGTGATCGACCCGTCGACGACCCGGCGGCGCTTCGTGGCCGCTCTCGAGGCGGCGATGGGTGGGGGCGGCAATCGACCCTTCGTGGACACATGGTGATGGAGGACGAGATGACGACTGATGCAGACGATGGGATCGAGCGCCTCATCGGCGCCATGACCCTCGACGAGAAGGCGTCCCTGACCGCCGGCGCCAACATGTGGTACCTGCCGCCGGTGGAGCGCCTGGGGATCCCCGCGCTCAAGGTGTCCGACGGCCCGTCGGGCGTCCGGGGCGACAGCCTCATCGGCCGGCGCTCCCTGTCGCTCCCCTGCGGCATGGCCGTGGGGTCGACGTGGAACCCCTCCCTCGTCCGCGACATGGGCGCCGTCCTGGCGGCCGAGGCCCGCTCCAAGAACGTGCACGTGCTGCTGGGCCCGACGGTCTGCATCGTGCGCACGCCGCTGGCCGGGCGGACGTTCGAGTCCTTCTCGGAGGACCCGCTGCTGACGGCCCGCATCGCCGGCGCCTACGTCGAGGGCGTGCAGGGCGGTGGGGTCGCCTGCTGCATCAAGCACTTCGCCTGCAACGACCAGGAGCACGAGCGGATGACGATCAGCGCCGAAGTGGACGAGCGCACCTTGCGGGAGATCCACCTCGTCGCTTTCGAACACGCGGTACAGGAGGCCGGAGTCTGGTCCGTGATGACCGCCTACAACAAGGTGAACGGCGTGTACTGCGGCGAGCAGCCGGACCTGATCGGGGGCGTGCTGCGGAGCGAGTGGGGCTTCGACGGGCTCGTGATGTCCGACTGGTTCGGGACGCACTCCACTGCGGCGGCCGCACGGGCCGGGTTGGACCTCGAGATGCCCGGTCCCTCGGCCTGGCTCGGGCCGACGTTGGCCGCCGCCGTGCGCTCCGGCGATGTGGACGAGTCGGTGGTCGACGGCCAGGTCCGCCACGTGCTGGGGCTCATGGGACGCGTGGGGATTCTCGGGGGCGACCCCACGAGCCCCGACGAGATGGAGGCCGACGACCCCGGGCGGCGGGCGGTGGCCCGCCAGGTGGCGGCGGAGGGCACCGTCCTGTTGGTCAATGACGGGCTGTTGCCGCTCGATGGCGTCAGCAGCGTGGCGGTCATCGGGCCCAACGCCGCGCAGCTCGCCATGGGTGGCGGCAGCTCCGAGGTGACGCCGCACCGGCGCCGCCGGGTGGACGAGGCGCTGGCGGAACGGCTGCCCGGTACATCCGTCACGTCGGAGGTGGGGTGCCGGATCGACGAGGGGCTGCCGGCCATCGACATGCGCCTGCTGGCCGACGAGACGTTGCGCGTGGAGTACTTCGGCAACGCCGACCTGGACGGGGAGCCGGTGGCGACGGATTCGGCGCACACCGCCCGCGTCCTGTGGATCGGACCACCTTTGCCCGAGCTCACTGTGGGCGCCTGCTCCATCCGGTTGTCGGCGACCTTCGTGCCCGAGGTGTCGGGTGCCTGGCGGCTCGGGCTCGAGAGCGCCGGCCGGGCCGTGCTGCGGCTCGACCGGGACGTCGTCGTCGACAACACCGAGCCCGCGCGGGGATCGAGCTTCTACGGGGCGGGCAGCGAGCCGGTCGAGGTGACGATCGACCTCGCCGCCGGCCGCTCCTACGAGCTGGCGGTCGAGGTCTGGCCGCGCTCGACCTCGTCGCCGATCATGGGTGCCCGCATCGGGGCGTCGCCGCCGGACACGGGCGACGAGTTCGAGCGCGCCGTCGCCGCGGCGGCGGAGGCGGACGTCGCCGTTGTCGTCGTCGGCTCCAACGGGCAATGGGAGTCCGAAGGCCACGACAGGCCCGACCTCTCGCTGCCCGGCCGCCAACGCGAGCTGGTCGAAGCGGTGGTGGCCGCCAACCGCCAGACCGTGGTGGTCGTCAACGCCGGCTCCCCCGTCGAGATGCCCTGGGCGGCACAGGCCGGGGCCGTGCTGATGACGTGGTACCCCGGCGAAGAGGGCGCGGATGCGCTGGCCGACATGTTGGTCGGGTTGGCCGAGCCGTCTGGCCGGCTGCCGGTGACCTTCCCAGCCCGGGTGGAGGACGGGCCGGCCGGCCTGGGGGTCGAGGGCGACCGCTACCCGGGTGTCGAGGGCAAGGTCGTCTACGGCGAAGGTGTCCTGGTCGGCTACCGCTTCTACGAGACGGCTCGTGGGGCGCCACTCTTCCCGTTCGGCTTCGGGCTCTCCTACGGGGACCTCGTCATCGACGACATCGCCGCTGACGGGGACGGGGTTTCGGTCACGGTGGTGAACAACGGGGAGCGGCGGGGCACCGAGGTCGTGCAGGTCTACGTGCGGGCACCGGAGTCACTCGTCCGCCGCCCGGATCGCGAGCTGGCCGGGTTCAGCAAAGTCGTCCTCGACGCCGGCGCCCGCTCGACGGTGCATGTGCCCCTCGGCGCCGACGCCTTCCGCTACTGGGACGTCGACACGCACGCCTGGCGCTCCGACCCCGGCCGCTACGAGGTGCTGGTGGGCAGGTCGTCGCATGACATTGCGGCCAGCGCCGTCGTCACGTGGGGTGACCCTCCGGCTTCGTGACGAGCGACCGACCATGGACCCTGACGTGGGATCGGCTGCTGGTCGAGCCGCGGCGGCCCGCTGTCATCCGGGAGCGCGACGACGCCCACTGGTTCGCCGTGGCCGCTGTGTGCATCGGTGCATTCATGGGTCAGCTCGACGCGTCCATCGTCACCGTCGCCCTCCCCACGCTGCAGCACACCTTCGGCGTCTCCGTCGGCGCCGTCACCTGGGTCGGCCTGTCGTACCTGTTGGTCCTGGTCGCGACCGTCATCGCAGTGGGGCGCTTCGCCGACATGTGGGGCCGCAAGCTGCTCTACGTCTACGGCTTCCTGATCTTCACCGTCGCCTCGGTGCTCTGCGGTCTCGCTCCGGGCCTCGCTGCGCTCTGCGGGTTCCGGGCGCTGCAGGCGATCGGCGCGGCGATGTTGCAGGCGAACAGCCTGGCCATCATCGTGCTGGTCGTCCCGGCCCGCTCGCTGGGCCGTGCCATCGGGCTCCAGGGCGCGGCCCAGGCGCTGGGCCTCGCCCTCGGCCCGACGATCGGAGGCCTGCTCCTCGCCGCCGGCGGTTGGCGCCTCATCTTCTTCGTCAACGTCCCCTTTGGACTGTTCGGCGCCGTGGCGGCGATCCTGCTGGTCCCCCGCAGCCGAGACCTCATGGCACGCGTGCGCTTCGACTGGACCGGGCTCGGGATCTTCTTCCCGGCGGTTGTGGCTCTGGTCTCGGCGATCTCCTTCGGGGCGGAGCTCGGCTGGAGCTCAGGCCCGATCGTCGGCCTCTTCGCGGCCGCCGCTGTGCTGATCGGCAGCTTCATCTGGCACGAACGCCGGGACAGCGACCCGATGCTCGACCTCGGGCTGTTCCGCAGTGCCCGCTTCTCGACAGGGATCGCCAGCGGAGTCGGTTCCTATCTCGTCATGTTCGGTGTCCTGTTGCTCGTCCCCTTCTACCTGGAACGCGGACTCGGTCTCGGGGTGGCCCGGTCGGGCCTGGAGCTCATGGCCATGCCGCTGGCCTTCGGCATCGTGGCCCCGCTGGCGGGGCGCCTCGCGGACCGCGTCGGGGCCCGACCTCTCACCGTCGGCGGGATGGCTCTCGTGGGGTTGGGCTTGATTCTGCTGGGCGCCCTCCACCCTCCGACCCTCTGGTTCCTCTTCCTGCTCGCCGTGATCGGGGCGGGGTTGGGCCTCTTCACGTCGCCCAACAACGCCTCCATCATGGGCGCCGCCCCGGGCCAGCAGGCGGGCATGGCCTCCGGCGTCCTCAACATGACGCGCGGGTTGGGGACTGCACTGGGCCTGGCGGTGACCGGCACCATCTTCGTGGTGGCCGGAGGCGGCGCCGGCGGGACGGGTGGCGCGCAACACGCCTTCACCGTGACCGCCTACGTCCTGGCGTCGGTCGCCTTGGGCGCCGGGGTCGTGTCGGCACTGCGGGCCAACGGGAACCTGGCCCACGCGACCTTGTCCGCAGTCGAATAGGCGAATTGATGACGCTCGCGCCGAGGGACGACGACCGTTCTCCGGGCGATGGCCCAGGACACCACACCGCCGGCGTCAGCGCTCGGTGCCGGCGGTGTGGCTGGGCTGTCCAACGAGGAGTTCCGGGCGGAGCTCGACGAGCTCTTTCGTGAACGGGCGGCCGTGGACGGGCGCATCCTCGAGCGCCTGGGCGAGGTCGCCCGGCGCGAGGCGTTCCGAGACGAGGGCGCCACGTCGACCGGAGCGTGGGTCGCCGAACGCTTCGGGGTCTCGACGACGACCGCCCGGGCGTTGGCGCAGGTAGGAGAGAAGGCCCGGGAGTGCCCCCACCTCGTGGGTGCACTCTGCGAGGGCGACATCACCTTCGACAAGGTGCGCGCCGTGTCTGACGTGGCCACTGCGAAGACCGACCGAGATCTGTGCGACCAGGCCAAGAAATGCTCGGTACGCCAGCTGGCCGAGGTCGCCCGCATGACGGCCCGCTCGGTCCCACCCTCCACATCCGCTTCCCGCTCCGAGCGCGATCGTCGCTATCTGCGCTTCAACGACGAGTGGCGGACGATGTCGGTCCAGCTCCCGGACGAGTCCTACGCCGAGACCAAGACCTGTCTCGAAGCCCGGGCCAAGGCGGTCCGCGCCGAGGAGAGCACCGCGTGGGACCAGCGCCTCTGCGATGCCTTCTCAGAGGTGATCGCCTCCTCGTTCCCCGGCGCTTCGAGCCGGGCCACGACGGGCAGCCCGTATGTCGTCGTGGCCCACGTCCCCCTGGACGCCCTCGTCGAGGAGTCAGGCGAGCCGAACCACCTGGTCGCTGAGCTCGAGAGCGGCGGCCTGATCGATGTCCAGACCGTCCGGCGCCTCGCCTGTGACGCCACCATCGTCATCGGGGTCGACGACGACGTCGGGCACACCATGTACGAGGGCCGGGCTCGGCGCTTCCCGAGCGACGCCCAACGCCGGGAGGTCACCCGCCGAGACCGCGCGTGCCGCTTCCCGGGCTGCAGCGCGGCGACCTTCACCAATGTCCACCACATCGTGGCGTGGAAAGCCGGCGGTCGGACCGATCTGGACACCCTTGCGCTCATGTGCCGACATCACCATGGCGTCGTCCATCGCAAGGGCTGGTCCATGACGGGCAATGCGAACGACGAGCTCACCATCGTCGGCCCGAGCGGCCGGGTCATGGTGTCGCGTCCCGACCCGCGCTGGACGAGGGTCACGCGCCCGGAGGCGATGCGGGCAGCCGGCGAAGGCGACCAGACGAACTAACTTCCGTCCGGCCCCCCAACATGGGCGGACCTGATGACGGAGGACCGATCTGGTTCAGCGGGCGCTCGGCATCCGGCCGCGGTGGAAAAAACCCAGCCGTTCCGGGAGGTCCCGCACCGCCACCGCCGGGTTGCCGCGGAACAGCGTGAGCTCGCCCGACAGCTTCGTGTCGACCACGGAACCGGCCGAGACGATGCTGCGGGGGGGTACCCGGGTGCCGGCGAGCAGCATGCAGCCGGACATCACGACCGCATACTCACCGAGAATGACCGGGCCGGCGACGTACTTGTCCCGCATGAGGTCGATGGAGTGGGTCAGCACGGTCGAGCGGAAGCCGGCGATGGCGGCGTGCGGGCCGAGCTCAAGGGTGTCGACGCAGTCGATGTAGTGGTACGAGGCGATCTGGGCGTGATCTCCCAGCACGAGTGAGGGGTCGCGCTCGGGCAACGGCTGATCCGGGTGATCCCACCAGCCCTTGACCATGTTGCCCGAGCCGATGGTGGCGCCCTCCCCCATCCGCAGCACGTTGACGTTGGTGATCGTGTTGCGACCACCGATGGAGGCGCCTGGCCCCATGGAGAGATGACCGATGGTGAGCACGCTGGGCCCGATGTAGGCCGTGGGGTGGATGTCCCAGCGGTAGACCCACTTCCCGACGAGCCGCTTCAGCGGCATCGGCAGAAAGGCGAAGACGTAGGCGTAGACGAGCCGCAACTCAGTCGCGCTCCGGCCGACGCGCGTCAGCCACCCGGGCGGACGCGACGGACCGCACTCTCGGACATCTCATTGAAGATCCAGCGGTAGGTGTGCAGCAGGCCATTCTGGAGGCTGACCGATGGCACCCAGCCCAGGCGTTCCTCGATCAGCTTGTTGTCGCTGTTGCGACCCCGGACCCCCTGGGGCGCCGACAGGTTGTAGTTCCGCTTCAGCGAGATGCCGGCGATGTCCTCGACCATGTCGACGAGCTCGTTGATGGTGACCAACTGCTCGGAGCCGATGTTGAGCGGCTCCCGCACGTCACTGGCCGTCAGGCGCAACGTGCCCTCGACGCAGTCGTCGATATAGGTGAAGCTGCGCGTCTGCTTCCCGTCACCCCAGATCTCGATCGCCTCGGACCCATCGAGCACGGCGGCGGCAACTTTGCGACAGATGGCGGCTGGGGCCTTCTCACGGCCACCGTCATAGGTCCCGTTCGGCCCGTAGACGTTGTGGTAGCGAGCCACCCTGGTCTCGAGCCCGAAATCCTCGTAGTAGTGACGGGCCATGCGCTCGCTGAAGAGCTTCTCCCAGCCGTACCCGTCTTCGGGCATGGCCGGGTAGGCGTCGGCCTCACGCAGAGGCTCGACCTCGGGTGACTCCTGCTTCCCGGCGGCGTAGACGCACGCCGAGGACGAGTAGAAGAACCGCTGGACGCCGGCCTGGCGGGCCGCTTCGAGCATGTGAGTGGAGATCAGCACCGACAACATGCACAGTGCCTTGTTGTTCTCAATGAACCCCATGCCGCCCATGTCGGCGGCGAGGTTGTAGACGACGTCGATCCCCTCGCAGGCACTCTGGCAGGCGGCCATCTCCTGCAGGTCTGCGCACCGGCTGTCCACGTCGTCGAAGCGCCGGTGCCATTCGTGCAACGGCACCCGGTCGACACCGCGGATGTTCCCGACGCCCTGTTCGCGCAGGTGGGCTACCAAGTGGCCGCCGATGAAGCCCCCCGCCCCGGTCACCAACACGCTCGTCATCGAAATGTTCCTCCCTTACCCTCGACTACCTCACGTGATGGGGGAACGGCCCAGACGCTGCCACCTTGTTGTCGCTGTCCGACCTGGCCGCGTCACGCATGCCGGACGACGGGGTGGCACCGACCAACCTGTCGCCCGACCAGGACATACCCTGGTCACGCACTGTTTGTCTGCCGGTAACCGGCGGTCGATCCGGGGAGGCCACGAGGTCATTGAAGACCTCGACGAAGCGGTCAGCGGCCGTCTCGGGGCTGAAGGCCCCCTCGGCGTAGCGCCGGCCCGCCCGCCCCATCGCCAATCGACCCGGCTCGTCGTCGAGGAGCCGGGCCACCTCCGAGGCCACGTGGTCGCGCCGGACGACGAGGCCGGCGCCGTTCGTGAGGAGGACTTCGGCGACCGAGTTTTCGGGCGGCAGCACGCCGACGATGGCCCGCCCGGAGCACAGGTACGTCAACACCTTCGAGGGCACCGAGAAGCGCGACGCGTCAGGCTCGAGCACGGCCACCAGCAGGTCGGCGCTCCCCATGACGGCGGGGAGGTCGGCGTACGGCTGGAAGTCCAAAAGCACCAGGTTGTCGGCCGACTCGCCCTGCTCGCGCTTCCAGCCCTCGAGCCAGTCGCGGCCCTTGCCTTCGGAGATCACCACCACCCGGGCATCGGGGTGCGACGACCGCAGCCGCTCACTGATCAGCGCCAAGATGCTGGGGTCGTGCTTCAAGCCAAGCGTGCCGGAGTACAACACGACCGGGTGTTCCAAGAGCCCAGCGTGAGAACGCCACGCATTGTCCGGCTCGCACACGGGTAGCTCGTCGATGGGGGCCCAGTTCGGCACGACGACCGACCTGTCCGCCACGCCCCAGACGGCCAGCCGCTCCAAGAAGGTCGGCGAAATGGCGACGACCGCGTCGCTGCGGCGGGCGATCCGCCGCTCGAGGCGCTCCGCCACCCGGGCGATGAGCGGGCCGACAACGGGCAGGCGCCGGCGGGCCGCGGAGCCGATGGCCTCCGAGTAGATGTCCTGATGCCAGAAGACCATGGGCACACCGCGGCGCGCCAGGTGCCGGGCCAGGACCGAGTGGGCCAACAGGGGCACGTTGCTGATGACGGCCACCCCGGGGTCCTTGGCTGCGATCACCCGGGCCACGCGCCGCCCGTAGGACAACTCCTGGCGGATGCGCGTGAGCGCCGAGTACTTGGCGAAGGCGCCGTCCATGGCGCACGGCTCGAAGGAGAGGGTCGGCGGGTCGTCCGGCTCGATTTGGAGCGAGCCCTTCCCCGTGGCGTACGACGGGCAGTGCTGGTGCGTGACGTCGTAGCCACGCCGGGCCAACGCCCGGCTCAACTGCGCCTGCCCTGGATGACCCGAGTAGTCGTGCACCACGATGCGGCTGGTCATAGTTCCTCCAACAGGCGCAGGACCTGGCACGTGTCCGCCGTGATGTCGGAGGCCACCCCGCGGTTCCGCCGGGATCGGATCGGGGAGCCGTCGCCGACCAGGTAGCGATAACGGAGACCCTCGACCGTCGAGGCCAGGGCCCAGAAGCATTCGTTCACGTAGTCGGGGGCGAAGAGCTCGACCACGGCGGCACCGGGCGGGGCGAAGGCGAGATTGGTCAGGCCCGCACCGTGGGGCCCGACGATGTACTCGGCCTCGGCGAACGCGCGCACCTGGTCCGCCGGCGACAGCGCCCCGGGGTCGATGACCTCGAAGCCCATGGGCTGCAGCGCTGCCACCAGCTCCGCCTCGTTCTCGACGCGTCGGGTGTGCCTCACCGCACCCCGACTGACGTAGAGCCGGCGGTGGGGCGAGCGGCGGTCGTCGGGGAGGAACTGGGCGCGCAGCCAGGGGACGATCCAGGGAGGCGTGCGCAGGTCGTCGTCGGGCAGGGACGACACGACGAGCTCGCCGGCCCGCACATGCGGGTACTTCTCCTCCCCGAGGCAGCGGTCGGCCGTCAGGCCGAGATGGTCGAGCAGGTCGCGCTGGAACCGGGTCGAGCGGTTCACGAGATACGCGTCCGGCTCCACGCCGGCCCTCCGCATCAGCTCGAGCCGGGGCAGGACGTCCGTCAGGAAGTGGTAATAGTTCTCACTCCCGCGCGTCGTGAGGACGCCGACCGAGCCGGCGACATCCGCCACGGCCGGCGGGCGGCAGCGCAGGAAGACCGGGTGCTGCGACGGCGTGGCGACGCCGTAATAGGGCGACAGGTCGAAGAGGAGCGTGTCGTCCTCCGTGATCACCGCGCCGTAGGGAGCGAGGACGCGGCCGTTGCGGACGGTGGCCACGACGTTCGGTGCGATGTGATGGTGCGCCTCGAATTGCGGGTGGTGGGCGGGGAGCCCCGCCGGAAGCGGTCGATCCAGATCCAGCGCGGCGGCCACCTCCGCCACCTCGACACCACCATCGGGGTGGGTGCGCGCGTAGTCGGCCGCGGAGCGCGCGACGTGGCGCGGGGGCGTCCCGCCGGGCAGGCGGCGGGTCAACGGGCTCAGCGCCTGCGTGGCGTGGAGCACGCCCGTCTTGATCCACGGGAAGAGCGGGCGCAGCGCGCCGGGCAGTCTCGTCACCGCGCAGTGCCTTCTGCTAGACAGCGGGCGTGAGCAATCAGGACACCGGTGCGGTGCGGCGATTGGCGCACCGGGCGAAGCGATCGGTGCACTGGGTGTGGGCGATCGCCCGGCACCCGGCCAACAAGGGCGGTCGGATGGCGGCCGAGCGGCGCGCCATCGAATGGCATTGGCGGACGCGGGACGGCAGCGGCGAGGCGATCGTGACGGTGGACGGTCGGACCCGGCTCGTGGCGCGGCCGCAGCAGTTCAGCGCGGTGTGGACGGTCTACGACGGCGTGCACGAGTGGGAGGAGCTGCAGTTCTGCCTGCGCTACCTGCGTCCCGGAGACCACTTCGTCGATGTGGGCGCCAACGTGGGCGTTTTTACGACGCTCGTCGGGACGCGCATCCCCGGCGTGCGCATCACGGCGGTGGAGCCGTTCCCGCCGGTCCGTGAGGACCTGCTCGGCAACCTGACGCTCAACGGCCTGGAGACGGACGTCACTGTCGTGGAGTCTGCCGTGAGCGACACCGTGGGTGAGGCCACGTTCGAGGTCCTCGACCGTGACGTGCTGAACCGGTTGGCCGCCGGCGGGCCTGGAGGGGGCGCGGGCATCACCGTGCCCGTGACGACGCTCGACGATCTCGTCGGGGGCGATCCACCGGCGTTGATCAAGATCGACGTCGAAGGATCGGAGCTGCTGGTGATGAAGGGCGCCCGCCGGTTGCTGTCGGCTCCGGGGACCGCGCCGGTGCTGTTGTTCGAGCATGCGGGGCACGGCGCGCACTTTGGGATCTCGCCGGCTGAGGTGCGCGCCTTCCTGAGCGAGCTCGGGTACCGCATCCACCTGCTCGACGGGAAGCTGACGCCCTGGCACTCCGATGCGCCGCCACCGACGCTCAATGTCATCGCGTGCCGGGACATCACCGCGGTGCGGTCCCGCCTCGACTCCGTCGGCGGCGCGCCGGCCGTGCCACCCGTCCAGGTGGAGGTCGACTACCGCTCGAGCTGAGCGAGGCGCCGTCACGGCTCGGCCATTTCGGCGACGGGGTCGTCAACGACCTCGCTACGGCCCGGAACGAACACCCGCGCCACCCTGGTGAGCAGCCACCAGCTGAGCACCGAGTAGATGGCTCCGGACACTGCGAGGCCGCCGGCCGCCCCGCGGACGCCCCCGAGCTTGGCCCCGCCCATGCACAGGACGAAAAGGAACGGGACCATCACGAACGCCAGCCGGAGGTTCTCGCCGGCAGCCCGCATGGCACGCAGCCCCGACGTGGCCGCGCCGGCGCCGGCGCTCATGGCCAGCGCCAGCCCCGAGTACGGGACGACGGCCCGGGCCGCGGGCCAGCTGGGCCCGAAAACGGCCGTCATGGAGTGCACGGGCACCAGGTAGATGAGCGCCGTCCAGGCGAGGGTCATGACGAAAGACCCGACGCCGACGAGAGCCAGGAAGCGGACCGCCCGCCGGGTGTCGACCTGAAACCGCTTCGCCGCCAGCGCGATGAGGGCGGACTGCACGCCGGCCAGCAGGACGGTGATGGGCCCCAGGGCGAGCTGGGAGAGCTTGAACTCCCCGATGGCCGAGAGCGGGAGGACGAAGAGCAGCAGGTACGAAATGAAGTAGGTCCACGACGTCACGAGCATGAACTGGCCGGCGAAGCGCACACCCACGGCCCGCTCGCTCTCGTCCCAGAAACGCAGCAGGCGGCGCCGGCCCGAGCGGGCCAGGTGGGCCCGCAGTGTCCACAGCCCGACCACCGCACCGGCGCCACTCCAGGCCCCGAAGAGCCACGGCAGGGTGGTGAGGCCGGCATGGCGGAGGACGACGTAGGCCACGAGGAAGAGGACCAGCCAAACGACGTCGAGGCGGATGGCGTAGGCGGGGTCGTAGCGGCTGATTCCGATATAGCGCGCATAGTCCTGGCAGGCCATGAGAGGGAAGGACACGGCGAAGACGACGAAGGGCACGGTGAACGCACTCGGAAGGACGCCGCTGACGGCGAGGACCACCGCGGCCAGGACGACCGAGAGCACGATGGCGGCGAGGTATCCGGCCCGCTCGTACCTGGCGCGCTGCAGACCGTCGGTTTCGGCCCGGGTGAGAAGGCAGTCGCTCGAGAGACTCCGCACCAGGCCCTGACTGAGCACATAGGTGGTCGTGAGGATGGCGAAGACCCCCAGCGCGCTGGCCGAGCTGTAGTGGGCCACGACGAGCGCGAGCGCGAAGTTCGAGACGCTCGACGCCCCCTGGTCGACCACGGTGAGCGTGACCACGCGCTGCGACGACGCGCTGCTCCGACGCGACTTGCCCGCCGCGACATGCCGGGCCTCCCGGGCGGCCGTCGTCATGCTCGACGACGGGCGAACACGACCAGCGCCATCCACATGGAGCTCGGCAGGTGGCGCTCGGCCTGCGCCACGCTGCGGCGTAGCCGGGGCCAGGGCTTGCAGTACTGCTCCAGGCCGGTACGGTGGGCGAGCGCCCACTCGAAGTCGTCGCTGAGCAGGCGCGCCAGGTCGGTCCGCGAGTTCATCCGGTACGCGGTGCGGAAGACGTCCCGCTCTTCACGGCCGGGCTGAAGGTGCTCGAGGGCCCGGGCATGCAGGTCATTGGGCACGAGCCGCGCCGCCGCGGCCAATACGGAGCGGCGGCTGATCGTCCGGGCGACGAACGCGCCGCCGGGCCTGAGCACGCGTGCGAGCTCGTGGACAAAAAGATCGGGCTCCGTGACGTGTTCGAGGACGAAATCGCTCACGGCCAAGTCGACCGATCCGTCGTCGAGCGGCCAACGGCCGTCAGCACCGATGAGGCGAAACTCGTCGATGATCGGGTTCTCCCGGCCCGTGTCCTCGACGTCGATGCCGATCACGGCACGTCCCGCGCCCCGCAGATCCTGCCAGGGGCCGCCGGGCCGGTCCAGGGAAACCAGTGCGCCGCGGCCGCACCCGACCTCCGCCACGACGCGGGAACGGGCGGCAAGCGCTTGCGCAGTCACCATGAAGACGTGCGCGCTGTCGAGGCCCAAGATGCGGTCGTCGAAGATCTCGCCCAGCCCGAGCGTCTCTGCGGCGTCACGGTGCGGGACGCCTTCTGCACGTACGCCTGTCATCAGCTCGCCTCCGGCGGTGGGTGGGTATGTGCCGACCTGACGCCAACCGTCCCGACGACCCGACGCGGCATGACCGGGTCGAAACGAGGCCGGTCCGGCGCCGCTTCCTCCACCTCAGCCTCAGCCGCCGGCACTCCCGGCGGGGACGCGACCGAACCGTCACGGAAGCACAGGGCGAGCATGAAGGGCAGCCAGAGCCAGCGGTCGACGCTCTCGGGGGACTGCATGGAGAAGAACAGCACAACCACGCAGCCAGCGAGCACCGTGTCACGAACGGCCCGGTCGCGATTCTTGGGCCGGCGCCGGCGGCCGGAGAGCAGGCGGTTGAGTGACGAGCCGATCATGAGAGCGGCAGCGGCCACCATGAAGATCCCGCCGGAGAACCAGGAGAGAATGATGAAATTGTGGGCCGGGTAGTACGCGCCGACGGAGGGGTCGAAGTACACGTCGATCGTTCCCTGGTCCAGACCGTGCCCGATGATCGGGCTCTGCACGATGCCACTCCAGGAGTGTTCGATGGTGGCAACCCGGGGATTCACCGTGTTGTAGCCGGTGTTGTTCCCGGTGGTCTGCTCAATGCGGGCGATCGGGTTCAGGTCGAAATGAGTTCCGCTCGACTGCAGCGAGGTCGCGACCACATAGACGACGGCCAGCGCGGCAATGATCCCCAGAATGGTGCGCAACCGGAAGCCGCGGGTGACGAAGAGGACGAAGCAGCCCAAGAGGGTGCACGCCATTCCCGCGACGCTTCCGCTGAAGATGAGGGCGCCTGCCAGCAGGGCGATGCACACTCCCAGGTACCAGCGGCGGCGCAGGCCGAACTCGACGGCGAGCCCGACGGCGAAAACCAGGGCCAGAGCGAAGCTGGCGGCGGCGAGGTCGGGCTGGCTGGAGAGGCCGACGGCGCGGGCACCCTCGAGGCTGGCTTGGTGGTTGTAGGTGAGGACGTGGAACTCCGTCTGCAAGAAGGCGACGAAGGCCGATGCCGTGGCTCCGACGATGAACGACGTCATTCCGGTCACGATGCGTGCGGTCGAGTCGAGCAACTGGCGCAGCGTCCACTGCAGCACGAAGAACACGAACACAGCGTTGAGTACGACCTGGAGGGACCCCGACTCCGACACGGCCTGCGAGGACGCGACGACCCCGGCCAGAATCCAGACGAAGGAACCGACGTACCAGGCCGGGGCGGGCGGCGCCTTGGCCGGCGGACGGCGGGACAGGATGAGGAACCCCGCCGCCACGACGAAGAAGAGGTCGCTCAGGTCGAGCGCCGTGCCGGCGCGGTAGTGCAGCAGCGGCAGGAAGACCAACCCCACGTAAGCGAACCGGCGCGCCATGACCACGAAGAGGTCGTCCTTCACCCTCGTTCCCACGAAACGGAAACACCCAGGGCCCCGATTGCCTACGGGGTCAGTTGCCCTGCGACCTCCGCGGGGAGTGATCGGATGAATCGAGCAAGATCGGCCGTTGCGCCACGTTCCGCTTCTGTGAGTGATCCTCTGGAGTTCGACGTTGAGCAACCTGGGTTGCGTGATTACGCCCGGATCCCCCATCCCTCCGGGCCGGGGCGCAACGAGCCGTCGGGGCTGCGCGAATACGCCCAGCTGTTGTGGAAGAAGAAGCTGACCGTCCTGGTGGTGGCCGCCATCTGCCTGGGTCTCACCCTGGCCTACTGTGTGCTGGTCAAGCCCACGTACGAGGCGACGGCGTCGGTGCTGCTGGAGCCGCCGATCTCCCAGACGTTGATCGAGGCCAACTCCGCATCCGGCGTCGCACCATTGCCCGACGTGCCCGACGGGATCGAGGTGATCGAGAGCGCGTCCGTCGCCGACCTCGTGTCCAAGTCCATCCCGCACCCCCCGTCGGTGACCGCCAGCCAGGTGGGCACGACCAACGTGGTCCAGGTGTCGGTCCGCTCCAAGGACCCGCAGTTGGCCACCACGGCCGCCAACGCCTACGCGCGCTCCTACATCCAGTTCGAACAGAATCAGACGACGGACACCTTCGCCTCCGCGCAGGCGCAGGTGCAGAACAAGATCGACACCGTACAACTGGCCATCGCCAACCTGAACTCGCAGATCCACGGCGCGTCGGCCGCGACCAACGTGACCCCCGAGGAGACGCAGCTGGGCATCCTGCAGAACCAGCTGACCAGCCTGCAGGACCAGGCCCAGAACTACCAGTTCTACGCCTCGCAGGGCGTCACCACAGAGGCGGGACAGGTCATCTCGAGCGCCACCGTCCCCAGCAAACCGGTGTCGCCGAAGACCATCGAATGGACCGTGCTCGCGCTGATCTTCGGCCTCATCCTCGGCATCGGCACCGCCCTGCTGGTCAACGCGGTGGTGGCGCGCGACTAGTTGTCGCCGCCACCTCGAGAGCTCGACCACCGTGGCGGGTTCGACCCGCTCGGACGGTGGAAGGCGCGGGGCGACGAGGGAGGGCCGTTGGTCCGGCGGCGTTCGATCTCGTCGTGCAGGTTGCGCGCCCAACCGGAGGGGCTGAGCCGGGTGGAGAGGGCGCGGCTGACGCGGGACATCTCGCCCAGCCGTTCGGGCGACTGCCCCGACATCCGCTGCAACGACCCCGCCCATGCGGCCACATCACCATCGGGCACGGCCCAGCCGTTGTACCCGTCCTGGAGGAGGCCTGGAACGGCCCCTGCTGTCTCGGAGACGAGGAGCGGGAGGCCGGCGGCCGCCGCCTCATGCACGACGATGCCGAAGTGTTCCCCCTGGGACGGCAGCACCAGGCTCGAGCTCTCGTGCATGAGGGCGGCGAGCTCGGACTGCTGCAGAAAGCCGTGCATCGTGACACCCCCGGCTCCGCCAAAACGGCGCTGTTCGGGACCGATGCCGACGATATGGAGCTCCCAGGGCTCGGGTGCGACGGCCCGGTACTGCCGGTAGGCCCGGGCCAGGACATCGAGGCCCTTGAACGACATCAGCCGGCCGACGAAGAGGAAACGGCGCCACGAGGCCAGTTCCTCTCCGGAGCGGGGACCGGAGTCGAAGAGTGGGGTGTCCGCCGTGTACGCGCCCCGGATGATGTCGTCAGGACCGAAGCCGAGACGGCGCGCCAGGAACTCCGTCCGCTCCCCCGGCACGAAGGCGACGTCGAAGAGCGGGTCGATCACGAAGGGATGGATCCCGCGCCCAACCCATTGTTTGGCGGTCGACTGCCAGACCGTGTCCATGAACATGATCCGCAGGGCGGGTGGCCGCACCCGCTTCATGACCTGCCGATAGCTCGACGGTATGTTCCACCCACCACTCATGATCGCGTCCGGCTGAAACGCCTCGACCCGCTCCAGGAGGGCTCTGGAGTCCATGTGCCCTCCGCAGACGAAGAACTCTCCCCGCTCCAGTGTGCTGAGCGGCGCGAACGCGGTGTTCTCGCTGTTCTCGCCGGCCCCCACGAGCAGGAAGGAGTTGCCCAGATCGTGCCAGGCCCGGCAACAGATGTCGGTGTTCCCATTGACGGAACTTCCAAGGGCGACCATCCGCAACGGTCTGAGGCGAGCGATTCCCCGTTCGGGCGTGGACGCTGGGTTGGGTGGCGAGGGGGGCAGCGGCTCGCCACCGTCG
>DATAXG010000087.1:0-12736 GCA_036273055.1 Acidimicrobiales bacterium
CCTCAAGGTGGTCATGCCGACCAACGTGTCGATCGAGCGCCGCCAGCTCCTGGAGTTGTGGGGGGCCGAGATCATGGAGTCCCCCGGCAGCGAAGGCTCCAACGGTGCGGTGCGCATGGCGCGCGCCCTGGCCGAGGAGCATCCCGAGTGGGTCTTCCTGTACCAGTACGGCAATCCGGCCAACCCCAAGGCGCATTACGAGGGGACCGGGCCGGAGATCCTGCGCGACTGCCCCGGCATCACGCACTTCGTGGCCGGACTGGGGACGTCGGGAACCCTGCTCGGCGTTGGGCGCTTCCTGCGCGAGAAGCTCGGGGAGGCGGTGCAGATCTGGGCCGTCGAGCCCCCGGCCGGCGAGATGGTCGACGGGCTGCGCAACCTCGACGACGGCTACATCCCGCCCATCTTCGAGAACCTCGGGGGAGCCGAGCTGTTGGACCGCAAGACGGTCGTGCGGCCCCGCGAGTCGATCGAGTGGACGCGGCGCCTGACCGAGGTGGGGATCTTCGCCGGCATCTCGACGGGGGCGGCCCTGGCCGGCGCCGTCAAGTGCGCGCTGACGGTGCCCGAAGGTGAACCGGCGTCCATCGTGGTGGTGTCGGCGGACGGCGGATGGAAGTACCTGTCCACCGGGGCCTGGACGGACGATCTCGACGAGGTCACCGAGCGGGCCAGGGAGATCATCTATTTTTAGCGCTCGTCGCCTGCGCCAGCCGCGCTGTTGCGCCGTTGGGGTGAGTCGGCGCAGCGTGAATCATCCCTGAGTCGGTCGACCGGCGTGCGCTCCATCCGTACAGTCGAGCGCATGAGTTCGGGCCTTGCCGTCATCACGACCGGACTGACCAAGGAGTTCGGAGAGCGGCGCGTCGTCGACAGTCTCGACCTGGCCATCCCGAGCGGTTCGGTGTGCGGGTTCGTGGGACCGAACGGCGCGGGGAAGACGACGACCATCCGCATGCTGCTGGGCCTGATCCGGCCCACGCGTGGCAGCGGCCGGGTCCTGGACGGCGACCTCGACCACCCGGCGTCCTACCTGGCCGGAGTCGGGGCGCTCATTGAGTCGCCCGCCTTCTATCCGCAGCTGAGCGGGCGTGACAACCTGCTCGCCCTCGTCCGGCTCGGCCGGCTCAGCCCGTCGGCCATTCCGGGCGTCCTGGAGCGGGTGGGCCTGGCCGATCGGGCCGGCGACCGTTTCAGCCGGTACTCCCTCGGCATGAAGCAGCGCCTGGGCATCGCCGCCGCGCTGCTCCCGGCCCCGTCCCTCCTGGTCCTTGACGAACCGACCAACGGTCTCGATCCGGCCGGGATCGTCGAGATGCGGAGCCTGATCCGGTCGCTGGCAGACGAGGGCATGACCATCTTCGTGTCGAGCCACCTGCTGTCCGAGATTGAGCACATCTGCGATCGCGTGGTGATGATCCGGAGCGGCCGGAGCGTCTTTCAGGGCTCCGTGGCCGAGCTGCACGGCATGCGCACCTCGGAGCTCGTGATCCGAACCGAGCAGCCGGGCCAGCTCGGCGACCTGGCGCAGCTGCTCTGCGACCGCGGGCTCGCGGTGCAGATTGAGGAGGCCAGCGGGTCGGTGTCGGTGTCCGACGCCGTTGCGCTCGCCGGTGAGCTCAATCGGGCCGCGTTCGACGCCGGGATCGTCGTCGCCCACCTGGCCGAACGGGCGGGGAGCCTGGAGGAGGCCTACTTCGCGCTCACGGGGACCCACTCCGGAGACGTCGAGGCCGTCGGAGCACTCGGAGAGATCCAGTGATCGTGGCCGCGTTTCGGAGCGAATGGGTGAAGCTGAAACGCCCGAACCTCCTCGTGGGCACGTATGCCGGGCTCGCCCTGGCGGCGTCGCTCTTCGCAATCCTCCTCTTCGCGCAGGCCCCGGCCCGCGGCGGGGGTGACCTTCCGAGCCTGGCGCAGCTGGCCCAGCCGAACGGCCTGATCCACGGGGTCAACCGGGCGGCGGTGCTCCTCGGGGTCGTGGCGTTCGGCATCGCGGCCACCCAGATCGCCGGTGAGTACAGCCTCGGCACGCTGCGCCAGTTGCTCGTGCGCCAACCCCGGCGTGCCGTCCTGCTGGCCGGCAAATTCCTGGCCGTGCTGGCCTTCATGCTCGGTGCGGTGGTGTTCGCATCGCTCGTTGCCACCGTGGCCGCCTTCGTCATGGCCCACGCCCGTCATGTACCGACCGGGGCGTGGACGTCGAGCGCGGGGATCACGGACCTGGCGCGGGCGTTGGGTGACCTCCTGGTGGCCACGGTGGGCTTCACCATCTTCGGGCTGGTGGTCGGGCTGCTCTTCCGCTCCTCGGTGACCGCCATCATCGTCGGGTTCGCCTACCTGCTTCCCTTCGAGGCCGTCGTGACCCGGATTGTGCCGCACACGGCGACCTGGCTCCCGGGTCAGCTCCTGCAGGCGATCGCCACGGGTGGGCAGGAAGCGGCGGGGTTCCCCCGTGCGCTGATCCTCTCCGCGGTCTACGTCGTCATTGCGGGGGTCGTGGCGACCGTGGTGTTCGTCCGGAGGGACGTCACGGCGTAGGAGTCCTCCCACCGGCCTTGGTCGCCGGGCTCAAGCGTGAGCGAGTTCGCGCCGATTCGAGAAAGGGAAGGAGAGCGGGCTGATGCGGGGCACGGGCCCGTGCCTCATCGTCCTCGCTGAAAAAATCATGACGACACGCACCGAGCACGGCACCATCACCAAGCACGGCACCATCACCAGGGAGCGCATCGGCGAGGTCCTGGCCGAGAAGAGCGAGGAGCGGACGGACGTCCCCGCTCCGGAGACGGAGCCCGGCCGGAAGCCACTCGTGGCCTTCGACGCACTGCCGGCGCGCACCGCACCACCCCTGACGTGGGATTGAGCGGTTCCTGACCGCGGCGTCGGCCGCGACCGCCGTGACGGTTCCCGGCCCCGGGTGGCCGCTGGACGTGACCTCCAGCCGCGTCGTCGCCTCTGTGCACGGACTGCTGCGGCTGTCCGAACGGGCGAGCGCGTCGCTGCGACCCGCCGGCGGCCGTTCCAGGCAGGATCGGCACTCCAGCACCCCGGTTCCCGTGCTCAAGTGTCCAGGGCTTCCCGCCGACAATGGAGACACAAGGAGAGCGGGCGGAACCGGCGACACGAGCCGCTGTCTCGAACCCGTGCTGCCACTATGAGAATTCGACGCAAGGAAGACAGCGCAACCGAGCTCGAGGGCGACACCCTGACGCTCGAGCGAGCCGACGGGCCGGAACTGAGGCCGTTCTCGGAGACCGACGTCGTCGACAAGCCGGTGGCCTTCCAGGCACCCGCGGTGGACACGTCGCCGACGAAGGGGCGCTTGGGCCACGTGCTCGTGTCACGCGGCGTCGTGACCGAGAGCCAGGTGGCCGCCGCCCTCAAGGCGCAGGCCGACTCCGGCAAGAAGCTCGGCGAGGCCCTCGTCGACATCGGCGCCTTGGACGAGCGCGGGCTGGCCGAAGCCCTGGCCGACTTCTTCGGCATGCCGGTGACGGACCTCCGGCGTGACACCCCCGAGCCGTCGGCGCTGGCGCTCGTGCCGGCCGAGGTCGCCCGCGAGAACCTCGCCATCCCGCTCCGGGTCGACGACGACGGGCTGCACGTGGCGGTGGCCCAGCCGAGCGACGACCTGCGCTTCCTGCTGTCGGACATCAGCGGCCACTCGGTCCGCCTCTCCATAGCGCCCATGACGGACATCCGGTGGGCGATCGACCGCAGCTACCAGGCCCTCGACAGCGTCGGCAAGCTGGTGCAGGCCTTCGAGGCAGTAGAGACCACCCGCAAGCGCCCCGCCATCGAAAGCCAGGAGACGACGGTTGTCTCCGAGAACGCGCCGGTCGTGCAGGTGGTCGACAACATCTTGACCCAGGCCGTGCGCGACCGGGCATCCGACGTGCACATTGAGCCGTCGCAGGACGTGATCTACGTCCGCTTCCGCATCGACGGCGCCCTCAAGGACGTCCTGGAGCTCCCGAGCTCCATGGGCGTCGGGCTGATCAGCCGCATCAAGATCCTGGCCGAGATCAACATCGTCGAGAAGCGGCGGTCGCAGGACGGCCAGTTCACGACGACGATCGACGGCAAGGACACCGACGTCCGCGTCGCCACGGTCGCCACCATCTGGGGCGAGAAGTGCGTGCTGCGAATCCTGGACAAGAACCGTTCGGTGCTCCGCCTCAACGACCTGGGTATGCCCGTCGACACCCACGAGACCTACTCCAGGCTGGTGCGGGCCCCCTTCGGCATGGTGCTGTGCGCCGGCCCGACGGGAAGCGGCAAGACGACCACGCTCTACGCCACCCTCTCCGAGGTCAGCGACCGCGCTCGCAACGTCATGACGATCGAGGACCCGGTGGAGTTCGTCTTTCCCAAGATCAACCAGATCCAGACCAACGAGCAAGCGGGCCTGACGTTCGCCAGCGGGTTGAAGTCGATCCTGCGGCAGGACCCCGACGTGATCCTCGTCGGCGAGATCCGTGACGTCGAGACCGCCCGCATCGCCGTGCAGTCCGCCCTGACCGGTCACTTCGTCCTCTCGTCCCTGCACGGAAACGACTCGGTCTCGGCCCTCCACCGGTTCCTCGACATGGGCATTGAGTCGTTCCTGATCGCGTCGTCCGTCCTGGCCGTCGTCGGCCAGCGCCTCGTGCGGCGGATCTGCCCGTCCTGCAAGACCTCCTACAGCCCGACCCGGGAAGAGCTGACCTTCTACGAGGAGTGCGGGGGCCCGGCCAAGACCGACTTCGTCATCGGAGCCGGCTGCAACTACTGCGGGCACACGGGCTATCTCGACCGGATCGGTCTCTACGAGCTGCTCCAGATGACACCCGAGATCAAGCGGCTCATCGTGGGCTGGGCGACGCAGGACGAGTTGCGCCGGCAGGCCGAGAAGCAGGGCATGCGCTCCTTGCGCGACGAAGCCATCAGCCTGGTCGTGCAGGACACCACGACCATCTCCGAGGTCATCCGCAGCGTCTACGCGATGTAGCGGGGCCCCGGCCGGCCGCTGTCCCGGGCCGGTGTGCGCGGTTCAGCGCGCGGCCAGCTCGGCGAGCTTGGTCACCGTGTTCCAGTTCCGCGTCGTGCTGACCATGCCGAGCCGCCGCTCGAGGAAGGTGCCGGTGTACTTGGTGTGGGCGTAGCCGTCCGGCGTGTGCACGTACGCCTCTTTCCCGTCGACGACGAGCTCGTCGCGGCCGCTCTTCGGCAGATTCAGGGCGTCGAGCGCGGTCTTTGAAGGGAGCTCGGCCAGGAACGTCACATGGTGGCGCGACGGGTCGGCCCCGCCCTTGGCATAGGGGCTCGACCCGCCGATGCGGCGCAGGTCGGTCACCGTCCGAATGAGCACGGCCGGCGAGTCGCCGAAGTCGTCGGCCAGTCGCTGCTCGATGGCGGCTGCAAGACCCTTCTCACTCCTCGATTCCGTCGAGAAGAGGACGTTCCCCGTCTGGATGTACGTCGTGACGTTCGTGTACCCGAGGGCGTCGAAGGAGGCGCGGAGCTCGTCCATGGCGAGGCGTCCGTGTCCCGCCACGTTGACACTCCGGAGCAGGGCGACGTAGCGGGGCACACCCGGCAACTTTACCGGGGGGCCGATGGGCCTCCGTCAGGGGCCGACGGTGTGCGGGTGAGGCTGAAGCGGGCGAGGTCGACGGCCGGGGGCCGGTCCTCGGCCAGGTCGGCCAGCAGGTCCCCGAGGAGCGGCCCGAACTTGAATCCGTGCCCGCTGGTGCCACACCCGACGACGACGCGGCCGACCCGGTCGACAATGAAGTCGGAGTCCGCCGAGTTGTCGTAGACGCATCGCTCGGTGGCAACCGGCTCGGGGTGGAGCGAGGGGAGGCGGCGGGCCACCGCGTCGGTGAGTCGCGCCAGGAGCGCCGGGTCGGCGTCGCCGAACGGCGCCGGGTCGATCGGGTCGAAGGCCTGCAGCACCGGTCCCGGCGTGTGATGGGCGACCTTGTAGGTGCCAGCGTGCGGGGCGCCGTCGGGAACCGGCAGGCCGTAGAGCATGTCGTCGCCCCACTCAATGAAGACGGGTGGAACGCTCCCGTCGTGTCGTGCCGCGAAGTAGGCCACCTGGGGGAGCGAGGGTGCCGCCGCCGCAGGGGAATCGAGGCCCAAGAGCCCGAGCGACGCGGGTCCCGCCGTGTCGACGACGATGTCCGCGTCGAGCACGGCGCCGTCCGCGGTCTCCACGCTCACCACGGCGGGTGACTGGTGCAGCGACGTCACTCTGGTGTTCGTGCGTACCTCGAATCCGCCCGCCTGACAGAGTGCACGCAGGCACTCGTCGGCGGCCAGGACGCCCGACGCCGGTTCGACGAGCACCGGGCCGGTCGGGGCGATCCCGGGGAACCGCCGCGCCGCCGCCGCAGCCGAGATCTCCTCGACGGGCGCCGCCGCGGCGGCGAGCGCAACGGCGATGCCGCGGAGCGCCGATTCGTCCCCGAACGTCACCTGCCCGGTGACGTGGAGCAGTTTTCTGCCCGTCGCGGCCTCGAGGTCGTGCCAGCGGGCGCGGGCGAGCCGCGCCATTTCGACGTAGTGCGGCTCGGGATAGCCGAGGCGGAAGATGCGGGCGCTGCCCTTGGACCCTGCGCGTTCGTGACCGGGCGTCGCGGCTGCCTCCAGGACGCGCACGTCCCAGCCCCGCCGGGTCAGCGACCACGCGCCGGAGAGGCCCAGCAGGCCGGCGCCGACCACGATGCAGCGGCGTTTGTCGGGCACGGGGTCGCATCATACGGACGAGCCGTTCACGCCCTCGGCCGGCCAGGGCCTCGCAGTACGCTCACCCCACGATGACGAGTGGGATGGACGTGTCGACGCACCCGGTGCACGACGCCATCCCGACCGACGCCGACGGACGGGCGTGACGCCGGACGAGGCGTATTCCACCCCGCCGGCCGAATCGGGTCGAGGGCGGCGGGGTCTGCGCACCGTGGGCTTGCACCTCCTGGCGCTCGCCTGTTTCACCGTTCCCGCCATCGTCCTGTGGTGGCACGTCTGGTCGGGCCACCCGTCCTCCGCCCTGACCTGCGGCTGTGGCGACCCGGCACAGGAGGTCTGGTTCATGGCCTGGCCGGCCTGGGCCGTCGGCCACCTGCACAGCGTCGTCTTCTCGGGCGCCGTGAACGTCCCGCACGGCGCCAATCTGCTCTCGAACACGTCGGGACCGCTGGTGGGCGTGGTGCTCGCTCCCGTCACCTGGCTGTTCGGCCCCGTCACGGCGACCAACGCCGCGCTCACGCTGGCCCCCGCGCTCAGCGCATGGGCCTGTTTCGCCGCCGCCCGCCCCCTCGTGCGCTGGAAGGCGGGCGCCATCCCGGCGGCATTGGTGTTCGGTTACTCGGCGGCGCTGGTCACCTCGCTCACCTTCGGGCACGTGTCGGTCAGCATCCTGGTCATCCCACCGTTCCTCTTCACCACGCTGCACGAGATCGTGATCCGCCAGGAGCATTCGGTCCGGCGCGACGGACTCCTCCTGGCCGCGCTGCTCGTGGTGCAGTTCTTCATCTCTCCCGAGATCCTCGTGATGTGCCTTGTGCTGACCTCCGTCGGGCTGCTGGCCGTGATGGTGGTCGGTTGGCGCCAACTGCGGTCGCGCGCCGGACACGCCCTTCCCGCGCTGGCACTCGGCGGCGGTGTGACGGTGCTCGTGCTGGCGTACCCCGCCTGGTACGGGCTGGCCGGGCCCCAGGCCGTGACCGGCGTGCTCTTCGCCCTGGCGCCGATCTCGGGAGTCCCGCTCTCGGGCCTGCTCGTCCCGGGGGCCTACGGGGCGCCCGCCAGCGAGTTCATCCGCTTCGGCGGGTACCTGGGATGCGCCGGACCTCCGCCCGACTACGTGGGCTGGGGCGTGGCCCTGGCCGGGGTGGGCGCGGCCGTCGTCGGACGCCGCCGTCCACTCACCTGGCTGCTCCTTCTGCTGGCCGCCGCGACCTTCTGGTTGGCGTTGGGGGCCTATCTCATCAGCGGACCGGCGTGGCTCGGGCACCCGTGGCTGCCGTGGCGCCAGCTCTCCGTGTTGCCGGTCCTGAAGGAGATCCTGCCGGACCAGTTCGTCCCCCTGGTGACCCTGTTCCTGGCCTTCCTGCTCGCGGTGGGCCTCGATGCCGTGCACGGCGCGTTCGGGCGCCCGGCCACGTGGATGACCAGGCACCGGGCCGCACTGACGGGCATCGCCACCCTGGCGGTGGCGGTCGTGGCGCTGGCGCCCGTGCTGACGACCTTCGACGCGCCACTCCGGGTGGTGCGGGTGCACACCCCTCCCTACCTGCGCGACGCGGCGTCGCGCCCGCCGGCCGGCAGCGTGGTGCTCACGGTTCCCTTCGCCGTCACGGGCTCGACCCAGCCCATGCTGTGGCAGGCCATGCAGGGCATGCGCTTCCGGCTGGCCGGCGGCGCGCTCAAGACGCCCGATGCGCAGGGCGGCCCGGTCGGCACCGGTGCGCCCGGGTCGGCCCGGCGGATATTGACCGACCTGACCATCACCGGCCCGGCCCTGCCGGCAGGGACGCCCGCCCAGTTGGCGACCGTCCGCACCGCCTTGCAGTCCTGGCGGGTGGACCAGGTCGTGATCACCGGCGCCAGTCGCGACCCGGTCTACGCGTCGGGATTCCTCACGGCCGCGCTGGGCGCGGCGCCGGTCTTCGAGCGGCGGGCCTGGGTGTGGAAGGTGCAACCGGGGCAGGCGCTGGCGCCGCCCGTCACCGGGACCCCCCTCTCGACGTGCCGGGTGTACGCGGCGACGCCGGGCGAGCGCCGGAAGCCGATGACGATGGCCCGCTGTGTCCTGTTCGCGGGCGGGCGCGCCGCGTAGGCGACCCTCGTAGGCTGGCCCCGTGCAGCCCATCCTCCACCTGTCCATTCCGGTACGGGACATCGATGAGGCACGTGAGTTCTACGTGCACACTCTCGGGTGCCAAGCGGCCCGGGCCCGGAGCGGGTTCACCGACGTGTGGTTCTTCGGCCTGCAGATCACGCTGCAGGACCGCCCCGACGAGGTGGCCCCCCTGAAGGCCGGGGGCTCGCGTCACTTCGGCGTGACGCTCAGCCGCGACGACTTCGACGCCATGACGGCGCGCCTCACTGCATGCGGGGTCGCGTGGGTGGTCCCGGTCTCGACCGATGACGAGGGACGATCCACCGAGCAGACGAAAGTCAAGATCGCCGACCCCAGTGGCAACGTGATTGAGTTCAAGACCTACCGCGACGTGGACGCCGCGCTCGAGATCTCGAGCCACTCCTACCCGGAGGCCTTCGCCCACGGCAACTGAGTGGCCTACGGTGGTCCGCGTGACTCGGACGACAGGCGAACCGGGAGGAGTGCAGTGGGAGGACAGGACATGAGTGGGGATCCCCGCACGGCGCGGCAGGACGGGCGCGCCATCGACCAGCTACGGCCCGTGCGCCTCGATCGTGACTACACGGTGATGGCACCGGGCTCGGTGCTGGTGACGTTCGGGCGGACCAAGGTGTTGTGCACGGCCTCGGTCGAGGAGCGGGTGCCGCCGTGGATGCGCGGCACCGGTCGCGGCTGGGTCACCGCCGAGTACTCCATGCTCCCGGGCTCGACGCCCGAGCGGGCCTCCCGGGAGGCGGCCAAGGGCAAGCAGTCCGGGCGGACGCAGGAGATCCAGCGACTGATCGCCCGTTCGCTGCGTGCGGTGTGCGACCTCGTGACCCTGGGCGAGGTGCAGATCACCGTCGACTGTGATGCCTTGCAGGCCGACGGTGGCACGCGCACGGCGTCCATCTGCGGCGCCTACGTCGCGCTGCACGACGCCTGCACCCGGTTGGTGCAGGCCGGCACCATCAGCACGCACCCGCTCACCGACTCGGTGGCGGCGGTCTCGGTCGGCATCATCGACGGGGTGCCCATGCTCGACCTGCCCTACGTGGAGGACTCGCGGGCCGAGGTCGACATGAACGTCGTCATGACCGGGGCCGGGCGTTTCGTGGAGGTGCAGGGCACCGCCGAAGGGATGGCCTTCACCCGGGGGGAGTTGGACACGCTGCTGGGCCTGGCCGAGAGCGGCATCAAGGAGCTGACCGGCATGCAGGAGGCCGTGCTGGCCGAGGCGCCACCGCAGCGGTGAGCGGCCCGGGCGGGAACGGACCGCTCCGGCTCGTGCTGGCGTCGGCCAACCCCGACAAGGTCAAGGAGATCGTGGCCGTGTTGTCCGCCGCACTCCCGGTGGAGCTGCTGCCGCGGCCCGACGACGTCCCCGAAGTGGTGGAGGACGCTGACTCGCTGGTCGGCAACGCCCGCCTCAAGGCGGGCGCGCTGACGGCCGCGACGCAGGCGGCGGCGGTGGCCGACGACACGGGGCTGGAGGTGGATGCCCTGGGCGGCGCGCCCGGCGTCTACTCGGCTCGCTACGCGGGCGAGTCGGCAACCTATGCCGACAACGTGGCCAAGCTGCTGCGCGAGCTGGAGGCGCGCGAGGACGGCGGTGGCGCCAGGAGGGCCAGCTTCAAGACCGTGGCGTTGGTCGCGTTTCCCGACGGGTCGGAGGTCTGGGCGGAGGGCGTGTTGCCCGGGACGATTTCCGCCGAGCCCCGGGGCAACAACGGCTTCGGTTACGACCCGGTCTTCGTGCCCGACGGCGGGGACGGGCGCACCTTCGCCGAGATGCAACCGGAGGAGAAGGACGCCGTGTCGCACCGCGGCCGCGCCTTCCGGGCCCTGGCTGGGGAGCTGGCGCGCCGCCGCGGGCAACTCCTGTAGGTCGGCGCCCGTCACATCTCGGCGACGTCACGGGTCACCACCTCAGACCAATGACCCACTGAGGAGGATGTGATGACACCCCGTATGACAAATCCCGCCCTGCTTCTCCCGGAGGCCCTTGAAGCCGCACTGGCCTTGTCGGCGTCGACGGCCAAGGGCGATGTGCCGCAACGAACGGTGGAGCTCGTGCTGCTGCGCGCGAGCCAGATCAACGGCTGTGCCGTGTGCGTCGACATGCACACCAAGGGCGCCACGCGCGACGGGGAGACCGACGAGCGGCTCCACGCTGTCGCGGCGTGGCGTGACACGGGCTACTTCAGCGACGCCGAGCGTGCCGCGCTGGCTCTGGCCGAATCCGTGACGCGCCTCAGCGACCGCACCGATCCGGTGCCCGACGAGGTGTGGGACGAGGCGGCCCGGCACTACGACGACGTGGCCCTGGCGTCGTTGCTGGTGACGATCGGCCTGATCAACCTCTTCAACCGGATCAACGTGGCCACCCGTCAACTGGCCGGGTCGGTGCCGGTTCCCGCCTGAGGAGGCCGGGTCCCGCCGTGGCGTCGGGGCGGCCTCAGCCGCCGAAGAACGTCGCCGCCAGCTCCCGGTACTCCTGGAGCGGGAAGTCCTGGCGCCCCGCCACCACCTGGACGCAGACGTGGTCGGCCCCGGCCTCATGGTGGGCCCGGACCGCCGCCGCGAGCGTCTCGGCGTCGCCCCACGGAATCACCGCGTCGATCAGCCGGTCGCTGCCGCCCCCGCCGATGTCGTCGTCGCCGAAGCCGAACGTGCGCAGGTTCTGCGTGTAGTTCGGCAGGCCGAGATACGTGCTGGCGTACCCGCGCGCCAGCTCCCTGGCCCGGGCCGGATCGGTCTCGAGGACGACGGCGACTTCGGGCGCCAGCAGCGGGCCGGGCCCGAGGATGGACCGGGCGCGGGCCGTGTGCTCCACCGGGACGAAATAGGGATGGGCGCCGGCGGAGCGGGCCGCGGCCAGCTCGAGCATGCGCGGGCCGAGGGCGGCCAGGACGCGCTGTTCCGCCGGCACCGGCGGGGCCAGCGCGTCGAGCGCATCGAGGTACGTCACCATCTTCGAATAAGGCCGCGTGTAGTCGGCGACGATCGGCCCGTGACTGGTGCCGATCCCGAGGAGGAAGCGATCCGGGTAGGCGCCCTCGAGCGCGGCGACGGAGGGTCCGACATCCTCGGGCGCCCCGGTCCAGATGCTGACGATGCCGCTGGCCACCGCCACGCGATCGGTCGCGGCCAGCAGCCGCTCGAAGTGCGAGGACAGGCCGGGGTCGAAGCGGCCGGACGACCACAGCGCCCCGTAGCCGAGGGACTCGAGCTCGGTGGCGACGCTGCGGGCCGGATCGCCGGGGTCCCGCCACGAGCCGCTCCACCAGACGCCGATGCGGCCGAGGTCCATGGCCCGACCGTACCCGGAGGCGCCGCCCTTCAGTCGAGGTGCAGCAGGCGGACGGCCGTGCCGCCGAGGTACGCCTCGGCCGCCGCGTCGGAGAGTGGCAGATCGCGGGCGGCGGCCACGGCCCGCTCCATCGGCAGGAAGGGGTGGTCCGACGCGAAGAGGACCCGGCCCATGCCGCGCGTCGAGTCCATGAACGCGACCAGCGCCGGGTCCATGTACTTGGCCAGGTAGGCCGAGTTGGACAGGTAGAGGTCCGGCCACTTCAACATGTACTGCATCAGCAGCCCCTCGTAGGGGTGCCCCATGTGGGCACCGATCACCGTCAGCCCCTTGAAGTCGATGAGCACGTCCTCGAGGAGCTCGGGGTGCTGGCAGGCCGAGCGCACGCGGGGGCCGGGGATGCCGACGTTGATCGACACCGGCAGGCCGAGCTCGGCGCAGGTGGCGTACACGGGGTAGTACAGCTTGTCGTTGAGCGGGTACTGCTCCACGAGGGGCGTGACCCGCACCAGCGCGACGGCCGGGTGCTCGGCCAGGGTGCGCAGGCGCGTGACCTGTTGCACGGGGCGCTCGGC
>DATAXG010000088.1:0-18917 GCA_036273055.1 Acidimicrobiales bacterium
ACGGCGTTGCGGCCGATGTTGAGGGACTGCTCGGAGACCTGCATGACGCAGCCCATGATCACGTCGTCGACCAGGGCCGGGTCCAGCTGGTTCCGCTCGGCCAGGGCCTTGAGGGTCTCCGAGGCCAGGTCCACGGCGTGCCAGTTGCGGAGCTTCCCGTTGCGCTTCCCTCCAGGCGTCCGTACGGCGTCGACGATCACGGCGGTGGTCATGGTGTCTCCTCCCAATCCGGCCGCGGCGATCGGCGCCACACCGGTTCAGATCGGAGAACACTCTACCCGGCACCACCTGGCGGCCGATCTGGCCGGAGCCCCCGGCGCCGCCTGACGGCCCGGGTAGGGTCTGCCCCCGGTGAGCCGCAC
The DNA here is from genome assembly GCA_036273055.1 of Acidimicrobiales bacterium. Lineage (GTDB taxonomy): Bacteria > Actinomycetota > Acidimicrobiia > Acidimicrobiales > RAAP-2 > Bog-473. The sequence continues at coordinate 363 of DATAXG010000088.1, forward strand.
GGGCAAGGACATGGATCGCTGGCTGGGTGACGGGGGGATGCCCATCATCGAGCTGGTGGGGGGTGCCTTCACGGCCTACGGGGTCGACGGCGAGGACCTGGGCTGGGTAGCGGGGACCTTCACGCCGACCGACATCGCCTGCAACCCCCACGGGATCACCCAGGCCGGCGTCCACTCCCTGGTGCTCGATGCCTGCATGAACTTCGCCATCAACGCCGCCCTCCCGGGGAAGGCCCGCACCCGGGGCACGCTCGAGATGAAGACCGAGTGCATGCGCCCGGCCATGAAGGGTGACACCTTCACGCTGCGGGGCGAGGTGGCGCGCATGGCCAAGCAGGTGGCCTACGGCGAGGCGACGGTGCGCGATGCCGAAGGGCTGTTGGTCAGCCGGGCCACGGGGACCTTTCTCCTGCATCGACCAAACCCCGCTCCCGCCGCCTGACCCTTTCCGCGTGCCGGATCCCGGCCCCGGGGTCTGCCGCGTCTGCCGGGGCCCCGCGTCGAGCGGCCGCCCTCTGTGCTTCGCCTGCCGGCTGGTGGCACGCCGGCTGGGCCTTCCACTCGCCCCCGTGGTGCCGGCACGCTTCTGTCCCGTGCCGAGCCCGCTCTACACGGTGCTGCTCGGCTACAAGGAGTCGCCGGTGGCCGAGGCCCGACGGCGCTTCGCCGGCATCGTCCGCTCGCTCGTCCATGACTTCCTGCTCGGCCAGGCCGGTCGGCTCGAGGCCGCGCTCGGCGGCCCGATCGACCTGGTGGCCGTGGTCCCCTCGACGCACCGCCCGGGCCCGGCTCCCCTCAGCCTCGTGGCCGGACTCGGCGTCGACGTCGTCGCCGCGCTCCCGGCGGCGCGCTGGGCTCCGGACCTGCTGCACCGCGCCGCACTCCGTGACGGGCCGCCGCCCGTCGCGCACATGTGGCCCCACGCGGCGGCCTTCATCGTGACGCCGGCCGGCGGCGACGGGGTGCGTGGGGCGCGGGCGCTCCTGCTGGACGACACCTATGTCAGCGGGGCGCGCTCCCAGAGTGCCGCCGCCGCGCTGCGCCGCGCCGGAGCCCGGACGGTGATAGCCCCGCTCGGACGGGTACTGCGTCCCGACCGGGTGGCGCGCCATGTCGAATTCCTGGGCCGGCAGGCCGTCTGAGGCCGGGGCTCGGCGTGTGGATCAGCCCTCCGTGCCTTGCGTGGCCATGGTGGCGCCCAGCTGGTCGGCCAGCGCCACGGCGACCACACACTGCTCGTGGCTGATCGGGGTGGCCGGGGTCGGCGTCAGGATGAACGTCCCCACGACCTGGCCTCCCCCGCGCACGGGGAGCTCGACGTGTTGCGTGGGCAGCCCGACGGCTCCGGCCGGCCAGCGCAGCGGGTTGAGACGCACGGTGCCGTCGCCGGCGATCCAGGCGCCCTTGCCGGACGGCTGCTCACGCACGAACCTGCAGTCCTGCAGGCTCAGGAGCTCACGGAGCTCGCCCGCCACGGCTATGAGGATGAAGTCGGGATCCTCGCCGTCCGCGATGCGCTGACTGAGGTCGTGCAAGCGCGCGATCTCGTTCCGTCCCAGCGCGGCCGCCAGCCGGTCGCGCTGGCCGCGTGCGGCCAGCTCACCCACCAGCAGGCCGACGACGACGAACAGCACCTCCGTCGTGATGTCCGCCGACCGGCTGATCCGAAAGGAGCCGTAGGGGCGGGTCAGGAGGAAGTCGAACGATGCCGCGGCCACGATGGCCGCCACGAAGGCGCGGATCCGGCTCCCGGTCGAGGCGATGGCCACCGTGATCACGACGAGCACGAGGGCGTCGTCCGCGCTGTCGAGATGGTTGCGGCCGGGGATGAGGAGAAGGGCCACGACGATCGGGGCCACGACGGCCAGTGCCCACTGGAAGCCCGACGTGCCGAGCAGCGCCCTGATCCGCTGGACCAGAGGCGTCGGCCTGTCGGTCACGCGCCTTCCTCTCCGGACCCGGACACCAGCACCTCGTAGGAGGGGTTGATCATGGCCAGCTTGCCCTTGTGCTTGCCGACCATTCCCTCGGCGACCATCTGGGTGCCGTTGCGCAGGCCGGCGATGGAGCGTCGCCCGAGGAACACGAGCGTAATGGCCTCGCCGCTGCCGTCCGCGACCACACACTCAATCGTCGGGACCTCTGAGAGGGGCTGCACGCGGATCGTCTTGACCCTGCCCGCCACGCGCGCCCGGGTGCGCCACCGGAGCGAGGCGATCGGCTGCGCCCCCGGCACCGGGGAGGAGGGCCGTCCGACCGCCTTCTTCCGTGGCGTGTTCTCGGCAACCGGCCCGCGGTCCACGGCGGGAACCAGCTCGTGCTCGTGCTCGTGTTCGAGCTCGAGATCGGACTCCTGCAAGCCTGCCGAGACATGAAACGGGATGATCGTCGCGTTGACGTGGGGGAGCTGGCTCACGATCTCGACGATGCGATCCGCGGTCTGATCGTGAAGGATGCGGCGCCAGGTCTTGCCGTACGAACGTCGCGGCAGGACCATGCTCACCTCGGTCTCGCCGTCGGCCTGTTCCGCGGCCAGTTCGAGGGCGGCCCGCCCGATCCGGCGATCCGGGCACTCGACCACGTCGAGGGGCAGGCGGGAGAGCCCGAGACGTTGCCAGCGCTCGATGAGCAGGTCAGTTCGGTCGTTGTCGATGTTGAAGTGCACGGCGTGCAGGTCGTCCGGCGTGAGTGCGCGCGCGTACTGAATGGCCCGTGCCGTGGCCAGGTCGATGCGGTCCACCAGCACCATCACGACGTGCCGGCGCAACACCTTGGCCTCGCACGCCTCGACGGCGGCCCCCTCTTCGAGCACCGCATCCTCGGCTCGGTACTCGCGGTTCATGGTGACCAGGGCGTAGACCAGCAACGGCATCACGATGACGACCACCCAGGCGCCCTGGGTGAACTCGGCCACGGCGAAGACGACCACGACGACGGCGCACACGACCGCCGCGAAGCCATCGGCCACGACGTACTTGCGCCAGTGCTGATCGCGATGGCGCCAGTGGTGGGTCACCATGCCGGCGCCGGCCATGGTGAAGCCGGTGAAGACCCCGATGGCGTACATGGGGATGAGTGCGGCCACCTTCGCTCCGGTGGCGAGGAGGAGGGCGATGGAAGCGCCCGCGAGCAACAGAATCCCGTTGGAGAAGACGAGGCGGTGGCCCCGGACGGTCAGCTTGCGAGGAAGGAAGGAGTCTTCTGCCACAAAGCTGACCAGGAATGGGAATCCGGTGAAGCTCGTGTTGGCGGCCAGAATCAGAATCAGTGCAGTTGCGGCCTGTAACGCGTAGTACAGGATCTGCCCGGCGGGAGACGAGCCGTAGACGAGCGTGCCGATCTCCGAGACCACGGTGGGCGTGCCCGACACGAACGGCACGCTGTGGGTGAGAGCGGCCAGGATCGACACCCCGAGGAACATGATCCCGAGGATCGTGCTCATCAGCACGAGCGTCGTCCGGGCGTTGCCCGACTGGGGCTTCCGGAAGATGCTGACGCCGTTGGAGATGGCCTCCGTGCCCGTCATGGCCGAGCTGCCGTTGGCGAAGGCGCGCAGGAGGAAGAAGGCGGACACCCCGAGGATCAGCCCACCGCTGGCGTGCCCTATGGGGAGCGTCCCAGTGTGCGAGGGCTGGTGCGGGAGGTCGCCCGAGACCTCGCGTACCAAGCCGAACACGATCAGGAGGACCATGTTGAAGATGAAGAAGTAGGTCGGCATGGCGAAGACACGGCCCGCCTCCCGGATGCCGCGCAGGTTGCCGTAGGCCAGGATCACGACAAAGGCGACGCTCATTACCACCGGCACCCATGCCTGCTTCCCGAGCGCAGGCGCGGCCGAGACGATCGCGTCCGCTCCCGCCGCCACAGACACGGCGACAGTGATGGTGTAGCTGATCAACAGGGCGGCTCCGGCCACCTGTGCGATGTTCGGCCCGAAGTTGTCGCGGCTGACCACATAGGAGCCGCCGGCCTTGGGGTAGGAGCGCACGACGTCGCGGTAGAGGATGGTCACGACGGCGAGGACAGCGAGGATCGCCGCGGTCATCGGTGTCACAATGGCGAAGGCCGCCAACCCCGCGATGGGGACAAGAATCCGCAGCATCTCCTCGGTGGCGTACGCCGATGAGGACATGACGTCCGACGACAGCACTGCGAGCGCCGTCGGCTTGCCCAAGCGCTGGCCATGGAGGTCGTCGCTGACCAGTGGCGGGCCCAGGAGGACGCGCTTGACGCGGTAGCGGCGGCTCTCGGGCAGGTTGGCGGCAATCGTGGTGTCGGTCCGCGTGGGCGATCGGGCCAGGTCGTGCTGCGCTCTGTGGCTGTCGGAATCCTCTGTGGTCGCCGTGCCAGGCATGGCTACGGTCTAGTGCCCGTGCCCGGCCAGGGGAAGCTCAGGCCGGGGCGTCGACCGAGTAGCGCACGGCGGTCAATTCCTCAGATGCCCCCCAGAGCGCCGCCTCCGCACCGACATCCCGCGCCCGCCGGGACGGTCGCGCCACCCGAGGCGGGCCGAACAGCCCGAACAGGTGCGCCGGGCCGATGTACTGACCCGGGCCCACCGACGAGGACGTGGCCGCGCACAGGATGGGGAGCGCGCCGGCGGCCGCCGACTGCCCCAGCGTGGACCCGGCCGCACGCGCGAGCTTGCGCCGCACGCGGCTCTTCCCCAGCGCGGCACCGCTCCCAGCGAGGTTGCTCCGTGTCCAGCCCGGGTGCGCGGCCACGGCGAGCGTTGGCAGTCCGGCCGCCTGCACACGCCGGCTGAGCTCGGCCGTGAAAAGCAGGTTGGCGAGCTTGGACGTGCCGTACGCGACCCACGTGCTGTGGATCGCTGCACCGGCGACGTCATCCGGTCGGAGGTGGCCCATCCGGTGCATATGTGAGCTGACCGTCACGATACGCGAGCGCTGGGTCGTCACGATCCGGTCGAGCAGTAGCCCGGTCAGAGCGAAATGACCGAGGTGGTTCGTCGCCATCTGGAGCTCGAAGCCATCTGCGGTCTGGCGGTAGGGAGTGCCCATGACCCCCGCGTTGTTCACGAGGAGGTCCAGCCGAGCGTGCTCGCGGCGCACCTCGTCGGCCGCCCGGCGCACCGACACGAGGTCGGCCAGATCGAGGTGGAGGAGTTCGAGGGACGAGCGCTCGAGCTCGCTCTCCATCTTGTCCCGCGCCCGCCGGGCCTTCTCGTCGCCGCGACAGGCCAGGATCACATGTGCGCCGTGCCCGGCCAGCGCCAGCGCGGTCTCGTAGCCGATGCCGCTGTTCGCCCCCGTCACCAGAGCCACCCGGCCGGTGAGATCGCCGATGTCCGCCGCGCTCCAGGTGCCGGCCCCCGTGACCTCGCTGCCCGCGATGGCGCTCACGCGTCGTTCATGCTTCGTGGTCTCGTGCGCGCGTCGTTGCTCAGGACGCGTCGAGACGCGCGACCTGGTCCGGCGTCAGCGTGATGTCGGCGGCCGCGGCTGATGCGATGGCCGTCTCAGGGCGGCTGCTGCCGGGAATAGGGATCACGCGGGAGCCCTTGGCCAGCATCCAGGCCAGGTTCACCTGCTGCGGGCTGGTGCCGACCTCGCCCGCCACCTCGGCGAACGCCGGGAACGTCCGCTCGATCCGGTCGGAGCGGCCGATGCCGCCCATCGGGCTCCACGGGATGAAGGCGATGCCCAACTTCTCGCAGTGCTCGAGCTCGCCCTCCGATGAGCGGAAGCGGGGAGAGAACTCGTTCTGGACGCTGGCCAGTCGACCACCCAGCACCTCCCGGGCCTCGTCGATCTGGGCGACGGTGGCGTTCGACACACCCGCCATCAAAATCTTGCCCTCGTCGAGAAGGTCGGCCAGTGCGCCCACGGACTCCGCCCAGGGGACCGACGGATCGGGCCGGTGGTACTGGTAGAGCCCGATGGCGTCGACGCCGAGCGCCTTGAGCGAGGCCTCGCAGGCTTCCTTCACGTAGGCCGGGTCCCCGTGCACGGTCCAGCTGCCGTCGCCCGGACGGCGGTGCCCGCCCTTGGTGGCGACCACCACGTCGTCGGTCGGGCCGCCGTAGGCCGCCAGGGCCTCGGCGACGAGCTCCTCGCCGTGGCCGTGCTCGCGCACGCTGAGCGAGTAGGCGTCTGCGGTGTCGATGATGGTGACGCCTGCGTCGAGTGAGGCGTGGATGGTGGCGATCGCCTGGCGGCGGTCCGGCCGTCCTTCAATGGACAGCGGCATCTCGCCCAGGCCGATGGCCGAGACGGTCCGGTTGCCGATGGGACGTTGTTGCATGTGGTCCTCCTCGTGTCGTGCGGCCGGGCACCAGCGTGGGTTGCCGCCGCCAGCTCCCGTTTACTACCCGACCACGTGGAACGCAATCCGATAGAGCGGGGTCTCGTCGGCGATCGGACCGGCGTGGGCGGCGCGCGCCCGCAGCGACTCGCGATCGTGCTCGCCCGCCCGCCGCACATCGGCATCCGAAATGCGGGCGAACGGCATCAGCGCCATGCTGTCCACTTCTATCTCGATGCGTCCGACGCGGTAGCGCCCGCCCACCTTGACTTGAGGACGGCGCCAGAGCCGGAAGGTCACCGTGATGTCACCCCCGGCGACGTCGCCCCGTAACTCCTTGCTGAACTGCACCGACACAAATGTAGGGCGCTGGACGCGCGGTCGATACTGGGCTCGTCCGAACGCGTGGGTAGGGGTTCTTCGTGGACATCCCTACGGGTGGCGTCGCCCCGACCCGCGCGGGAACGGGAACCTGGGTGTCCTTGTTGGCGATCTGTCTGGGGTTTTTCGTCATCCAGCTCGCTCCCGAGCATCGCCCGTAACCTGGGCGCAGGACTGCTTCGGCTGCAGTGGGTCGTTGACGCCTACGCCCTCGCCTTGGCGGGACTGATGCTGACTGCCGGGGCATTGGCGGACCGCCTGGGCGCGCGCCGCGTCTTCATCGTCGGGATCGTCGTGTTCACGATCGGCTCACTGGCATGCTCCGTCGCGCCGGGCCTGGCTGTACTGGTCGCGGCACGCGTGGTGCAGGGCCTCGGGGCGGCCGCGCTCCTGCCGTGCTCGCTGGCGTTGATCGTCCATCAGTATCCCGATCACGGCCCGCGTGCCCGGGCGCTGGGCGCATGGGGGGCTGCGGGGAGCGTCGGTGTGGCGGCCGGGCCGGTCCTGGGCGGCGCGCTGATCGGCGCGGTCGGATGGCGGGCGGTCCGCGGCCGTCCGGCTTCACGCTCACAGTTCCGATGCTCCTCGCCGGTGTGGTGCTGCTCCTCGCCGCACTCGTGTCGTGGATCGGGTCGCGAGGCGGGAAGGCAGCGCGTGGGCCGATGCGGACGCGCGCTGCAGCGAAGCAATTCGTGCACTGAGCATGGACCGGTCGGCAGCACCGATCACGTCCGCTCAGCGCGTGAGGCGCCACCACACACTGGGACCCGAGAGCGCACCCGTTGTCCGCAGCACGGTGTGCGTCGAGACGTGCCCCACTCCCGCCTGCAGCGTCCCGACGCCGGTTCCGGCCGGCACGGCGCCGTCGAGCGCTCCGTGCCGAACGGTGAGCATCGCCACCAAGCCGGGCCAGCCGATCACGCTCACCGGCTGCGCCACGGTCACCGGCGCCGTGGCACCCCAGGCGGCAGCGATGTCGGTGACGTGCTGGCGCGGGGCGAAGAGAGTGAAGTCGTGGAGGGCGCCGAAGACGCTCTTCACCAACGCGTCGCCGGCGTCGACCGCAGCGGTGTTGGGCCCGAGCGCCCCGCCGGGCTGGCCCAGGACGGCGCCCACGACCGTCACGTCTTTCCCGCCGACGTTCTGTTGGGCTGCGAAGAGGTAGCAGCCCTGCGCGCTCGAATCGGATCCCGATTTGATGCCGATGATCCCGTCCTGCCCGAGGTCGAAGTTGAGATTGAAGACCACGGTGGTCATCGGCACGCTCGCCTGACCAAGGGAGACGATCTGCCGGAGCACCGGGATCGACAACGATGCCTCGCCCAGGCGGACGAGATCCTCCGCCGTGCTCGTCGTGGCCGGGTCCACCCCGGTGGGATCGGTGACGTGTGTCGACGTCAGGCCGAGCGTGGTCGCCGCGGCGTTCATCTTGGTCACGAATGCGCTCGTGCTTCCCGCGTCCCAGTCGGCCAGGACCGTCGCCATGTCGGCTCCCGAGTCGACCAAGAGCCCCTCGAGGACCTGCAGCTCCGTGAGCGATTCGCCGGCCGTGACCGGGACCTCGGACTCCTGGCCCGCTTGGCCGGCCTGATACGCCGCGAGCGCATCGGCAGTGACGGGGATGTTCGGTCCGTCGTCGCCGGGCGCCAGGTGATGGTCGGTCAACACGACGTAGGCCGCCAAGACCTCGGCGACGCCGGCGATCGGAACGGCTTGGGTGCCACGCACCTGGCCCACCGTGCCGACACCTTCGACGTCGGCCGCCGCCTCTCCGGTGCTGGGCCAGGCAAAGGACGGGGAGGCCCCTGGGAGTCGGATCGCCTGGACGTCGAGGGTGCCCCGGGGCAGCGGCCGGACCCACTGGGCGATGGCGCCGGCAATGAGTGCCGCGACGAGGAGGCCGGCACCCCACGCCACGACGCGCCGCCGCCGCCGCTCCCTGCGCAGCCCGGCGGTGATCTCGAGCTCCTCCTTGCTCGGTGGAGGGAGCTGGCGTCCGATTTCCGCGAGGCGTTCCTCGTTTTCCCGTGGCATCACCCGCTTCCGGGCGTGGGCAGGAACTTTGCGCCCGCTGCTGCCGCTGCCGTCCATGAGCGCAACGCTACGGCGAGAGGCGACCGTGCCGCGGGCACGCCCTGCACCGTTCTTTGGCCGGCGCCAGGCCACTGAGGCAAGGAAGGGGAGTTTCACCTGGGGCGACGGCCTGACGAGGCGGCGCGGCGTTAGCCTTTGGCGATCAGGAAGAGGTGGCGGTGCACGCGGGCGAGGCAGACGATGACGAAACTCGACCGGCGAGGAAGTGGCGGGCTGCAGGCGGTCGCCGTCGCTGGTCGCGCCGGACCCGGGTCCTGGTTGGCGTGGGGGCCGCCCTGGTGCTGGCCTGGCTCGCCGTCGCCGCGGTCGAGCTGTTCCACGGGCTCTCTGAGGCCCAGCAAGGTTTGGCCGAAGTGCAACAGGCCAAGGCCCAGCTGTCGGCCTCCGACCTGGTCGCCCAGGCGCCGACCACCCCGCTGAAGGAGGCCAGCGCCTCCTTTGCCTCGGCGCACGAGGCACTCACCTCCCCTGCGCTCGCCCCGTTCGACATCGTGCCCGTGCTCGGGCGCCAGCTGGGAGCCGTGCAGGACCTGTCGGCCGCGGCCGGCCAGGCGGCCGATGTCGGTGTGGGCTCGGTGGGCGCGCTCAAGCGGGTGCTCGACACGCCGCACACAGCCGGGCCGCACCGAGTGCTGGTGCTGCGCCAGCTGTCCGCGCTGGCCGCCACCACGCACCGCCAACTCGAACAGGTCGATCCGGGGCCTGGAACGGCACTGGTGGGACCGGTGGCGTCGAAGTACAACGAGTTCGTGACCGAGCTCGACCAGGCGAAGACCACCCTGGCCCACGCCTCCCAATCGACGACGGCCATCGCCGGGATTTTGCAGGGGCCCTCCCGCTATCTGGTGCTGATGGCGAACAACGCAGAGATGCGGGCCGGCTCGGGCTCGTTCCTCGAAGCCGGCGTGCTCACCTCGAACGACGGCTCGCTGCAGCTGGGCGACCTGGTGCCAACGGCCGATATCCCGCTCGCACCGGGCGCGGTGGCGGTGAGCGCACAATTGGAGAAGAACTGGGGCTTCCTCGACCCGGGAGTGGACTGGCGCAATCTCGGCCTGACCCCCCAGTTCGACGTCAACGGCCAGCTGGCCGCTTCCATGTGGCAGGCGAAGATGGGGCAGCACGTCGACGGGGTCATGACGGTCGACGTCGTGGCCCTGACGCAACTGCTCGCCGTCACCGGCCCGGTCACGCTCCCTGACGGCACGGTCATCAACTCGTCCAACGCCGAGCAGTTCCTCTTGCACGACCAGTACGCCGGCCTCTCCTACACGGGGACCGACGCGGCGGAGGCGGCGCGGGAGCAAAAACAAGGGGCGTTGGCCGAGGCCGAGTTCAATGCTCTCGACACCGAGTCGCTCGATCTCAAGTCGCTCTCCGATGCCCTGTCGGGGATGGTGTCCGGCCGCCACATCATGGTCTGGACCGCCGACCCGGCGACCCAGGCCACCTGGGAGACGAACGGTGTGGCCGGCACGCTGTCATCCGACTCGACCCTGGTGGCGTTGATCAACCGGGGTGGGAACAAGCTCGACCCCTACATCCAGGTGACGTGCACATTACAGGTGGACCATCAGGGCAGCCCGGGGACGACGGGCACCCTGACCGTGAAGATGGTGAACACGACGCCCCCGGGACAGGGCTACATCGGCGGGCCCTACCCGGGACTGGGCACCGTGTACGGGGAGTACCCGGGGTTCCTGGCGGTGAACCTGCCCGCGGCGGCTCGGAACCTGAAGTTGACGCAGGGCCGGCCGGGGGCGGTGCTCGGTGCGGAGGGGCCGGCCTGGGTGTTGGCGACGCCGATCGACATGAAGGCGGGACAGTCCGAGACGGACGTCATCCGGTTCAGCCTGCCGGCATCGGGATCCACCACCGTGCTGTCCTCGGCCCGGGTACCCGGCGAGACGTGGCACTACGACGGGCGGACCTTCACCGACACCGCGCTGCAAACGTTGACGTGGTGAGCCGGCGCGGCCGCGCTCAAGGATCCGGGACGGCCGCCATGATGAGCTTGTTGCCGAGGGCCATGGCCTCGAGCAGCCGGTCGGCATAGGGATAGGCGCGCCCTACGCCGCGGTAGAGGGCGGACGTGCCGAGCGCGTCGGGATTGGCCAGCAGGTTGGTCATCTTCGCCCTGGGTGAGGTCCAGCGCTCGACCGCCACAGTGCGCATCCCGCAGCGTCGCAGCAGCTGGCGCAGTCCACGCTCGGTGAAATACACCTTGTGCTCCCAGTAGTACAGCGCGCCGGTCCGGTCCACTCTCCCGCCGGTGGCGCGGTGCAGGCCGAGCATGCTCTTGCGGAGCGGGAAGCGAGCATCGGGCGTCTCGAGGAAGAGCGTTCCCCCGGGGGCGAGGGCTGCCCGCGCCTGCCGCACGAGCGCAACGGGCTCGCTGCTGTGCTCGACCACGTCCCAGAGGGTGACCAGGTCGACCCCCTCCTTGGGAAGGACGCCGGCCAGGCCGTCCGGCTGGACCGCCTCCACCCCGCGGGTCCGGGCCTCCGCCACGGCGTTGGCATCGAGGTCCGTCATGAAGGCGTGGAGCTGTTGTTCCGCCGCCCACACCGCGAAGTTGCCGATGCCGCCACCCACATCGAGGACGCTCCGCGGACGGAGGTCCAACCCGTTGAGCAGCGTCAGCATGCGGGCGTAGCGCTCGACGTAAGCCCGCTGCACGGCTTCGTCGGCGTAGAGCTCGAACTTGTACTGCTCCCAGTACTCGCTGGTGTCATGGTCGGCTTCGGGGCCGGCGGTCCCATCGGGATCAGCGCCGTGGGCGGCGTCGGGCCCGGCCGACCAGAACTCGCTGCCGCACGAGGGGCAGCGCAGCAACGTCGCCAGCCGATCGTGCGCAATAGGCACGGTCAGGGAGGTGGCGCGACCGGGAATGGCGCACGATGGGCACAGTTCGGCGGCCGTGGCGGGCACGGCGCTCATCGGCCCGGGATCGCGACGGCCGTCACGCGGCTTCCGGGGCGACATTGCCGCTCGACACCTCTCGCAGAATTCGCGTCGTTCCCAGGGCTCACGTCGATGCCCGCAAATGTAGACGCAACCTCAGGCACAACCGAGATCCACGGGGCCGGCCCGCTGGGCGGAATTCGGACCGCTGGGGGGGGCTAGCTGGAATCGAACCAGCGACGTCAGCATTATCAGCAAGGTCTGGCGAATCTCGCCCCGTCTCGCTGTGTCCCGTGCGGTACCGATTTCGCTGGTCATCCGCCTCGCGCGATTGGGTGGGTGAGACGCGCCGGGACGCCGTGGGACGCGCCGGGACCCAATTGTTGGGATGGAGTTGGGATAGATCGACTGCCGCCGGAGTGGAATCGATCGGCGTCGTGTGGCAGATGCAGGCCGAAGGTCGATCGGAACTTCGGCCGCAGCGTTGAGATCGCGCCGTCTATCCCAACAGGTCTCCGGCCATCCCAATAGATGGGTGTGCGTCCGAATCGGTTGAGGGTACCGAAGCTCGCACAAGGACTACGCCCCGTACGAATGGGGCAGTTATGGATGGCGGGCCGCCGGACATTCAGGGGCACCTGCAAGACCATGAATGAGCGACCGTCGACTGCTGGACATAATGGATGGATGGCACCGGTCGGCTCCTATGTGACGCGGCGGCTCAGTCCCGAAACCTGGGACGATTTTGCCCGTCTGGTGGAGGCGAACAACGGAGTCTGGGGCGGCTGCTGGTGCATGGGTTTCCACCCAGAGGGTGTCGGCAAAGGCCATACCGTTTCTGGGAATCGTCTGGCAAAACAAGCCCATGTTCGCAACGGAACGGTGCACCAGATCCTGGTTTACGACGGCGATGAATGCGTCGGCTGGTGCCAGTACGGGTCGCCCGTGGAGCTTCCGAACATCAACAACCCGAAAGCCTATGTCAAGGGCCTGGGCGAAATGCCCGACTGGCGGATCGGTTGCATCTTCACTGGAGGCGGCCACCGGCGCAGTGGGGTTGCGCGGGCCGCCCTCAGCGCCGCGCTGGCCGCCATCCACGATGCTGGAGGTGGCCTCATTGAGGCCTACCCCGAACAAGTCGAGGGGCGCGCCCCCCAGCGCGGTGCCTACTTCCATACGGGCCCGGTCGACCTGTTCGAGGAGTTCGGCTTCGAGCGAGACCGGAAGATAGCGAAGTGGCGGTGGGTGATGCGTCTACGAAGCCGGTCTTGACCGATTTCTGCCGATCCGGCGCCGCTCTCGGTGACAGTCTCGAAACGGCTCAGAAGGCTGTGAACAGATCTCCGCACCTGCGTCCGGTCGGAGCTCATACCGCCACTCCCCGAGGCCGCTTGTAACGCGGCGGTTATCGCACCCATCCTCGTTGAGCGCCGTTCCCGCAAGCCGAACCCCATGTGGCGACGGCCCATGTCAGCCAGCTTGGCTGCCCGGAGGCGTCCTGTGTGCCCTGCCCGACCGACGATTCTCCCCGGGGAAGGTAATCCGGGAAAGAAGGTGTCCCCGATTCGCGACCAAAACGTCGCCCGGGGGTGACTGACTGGCCCACTTCGCCCGGAGCGGGCGCACCATTCAGGTCCGCGTGCTTGCGTGCGGTCAACCGCCCTCGACCGGCCACGTCGGGGACAGTGGCGGCCTTCGGCACGGGTCAGTCCAAAGAGATCCCGACCCTGATCGCTGGTCAAGGATTGCGGCTGATGCGATGTGGCTGGTTGGAGCATCCCCGAACGCTGCGGGTACAGGGTGTCACCCGGGATCCGACAACGACTGGTTCAGATTGTGAGTAGCTCGTCCGCCTGCGCTAACCAGAAGTCCACTTCGGTAGGACTGTTGCGACGGATAGGCCAATCGATCAGCCGGACAAATAGATGCCCCAGGTACGCCTGTGCCCTCAACTCATCGAGGTGGTCGAAAGCCTCGGCAAAGAGTCGGGACCGGACCCCCGGTTCACACCCCACATTTAGGCTGCTCAAGGCGAACATGACCAAATCGAAGCCAGCGTCTCCAACGATGGTGAAGTCGGTATCCACGACCGCCGAGAGGTCACCGCCATCAACGAGAAGATTGCCCGGATGTAGATCCCAGTGGACCACATCGTGACTGATGAAGTCTTCGCTCTTCAGCGAGGACCCGAAGGATTCGATTCGCGCAATCAGCGAACGGGTTCGTTCGTCGTATCCATGGAAGGATTCGTGGCGACAGTATCCATTCCCACCGACGGCGAGCGTCGTGATCAGGTTCTCGGGCCAGCGGACGGGGTCGTGTGAATCTGCCAATCCGAGACGGCGCGAGTGCAAGTCCAAGATCCGATCGACGAGTCCATGATCGATCGAGGTGGGCGGAGTCCCTGGCATGAACTCTTGGATGATAAAGGTGACCTCCTCGGCATCAATGACCGATTCGGCTGGGACCGGCCAGCCCGCCTCACATCGAAGCCGCTCGGAGAGGACGACGGCCTCACCTCGAAAAACCCGGCCATCGGGCGTGGTATCCCACTTCATGACGACCCGGCGGCCATCGGGTCCGAGGAACTGGTGTGCACCAGTTTCGCCGCCACTGAGTTGACGCGCGTGGCGGAACGACTTCCCCGTCAATTCTGAGAGCATCGAAGCCGCTGCCTCGGCGTCGAATCCCGAGTCACGACCCATGGCTCCAAGCATTGCATTTGGAACGAAGGTTGACTCCGTTGGACTGCCCCCATACGCCAATGAGGCACCCCGCAGCGCCGCCCGGCACTCTCGAATCGCGCCTCCACTATATCCGCTGGGCGTCCGAGATCAGCGACCGAACTCTTTACGAGTCTGCTCCTTGTCCTTCTTGGCCTGACGCTTCTCTTTGAGCGACTTGCCGGACTTCTTGGTGGCGGTCTTTCGAGGAGACTTGTCGGACATGTCAACCCCCTTTCCCTGCTACGACCGTACCCTGCTGGCCCCGATCCATTACGCAGGCCAGGCCTGGGAGTGAGGTAAATGCCCCCCTACGCCGCCCTTGGGCCTGGCCGATCGGCACGGGTGGGGCACCCTTGGAGCTCTGACCACTGAGCATGATTCTGACGTAATGACGACGTCATTTCGGCCAGGATGACGCGGAGTGATGCTAACCGGTACTTCTGGACGGCATTCCTATGCCCCGCAGTTGATGTGTGCTGCCTCTTGTTGGGAGAGTGAGAGTGCTGCGGCACGCGGTCCGCAGAATCCTGAGCGCCCAAATGGGCTCGAAGTTGTTGCAACTGCGGGTGTGACATAGAGAAGATCGCTCTTGGTGACGGTCAAGGTGGCATCTCCGTCGGGAAGTACTGAAGGCTCCGTCGATGCCGAGATCACTGCTCGTGCTCGTGCGCCGTTTACCGATGCAATGCGGATAACCGCACGACCACCGTCATGTATCGCGTCCACGGTGTTGGCAACACCCTGGACCAATACCGTTTCGGGGGTCACCGTGTCGCAGGGTGCGCCAGCGGTGACGTGGGGACTTCCGCAGTCCACGTGAATGGGCCACATCGCCGATCCTTGGCCATTGGTCCGGATATATACGTAGAAGGTGTGCACGTGCCACGTGGCGGCAAATTGCCCGGCGGCCACCCCCGGAAGAGGCGTCTTGTTTCGGCTGGACTCGGCGCGGTGAGGTGAAGTCTTGGGCCTTGTCCTGGTCGCCGCAACGAGCGCCACTGCCCCGCCAACCACGATGACGGCGACGCCCAGCCAGGCCAGGCGCCGACGCCGCTCACGCTGCTTTGCTTCCCTGAACAGAAGGTCCGCATCGGTCGGATCAGGCTGACCGGGAGTTCCGCTCGTGCGGGACGGACTCTGGACAACGGCCATAACGCTACTATCATTGGCGTTATGGCCTCTGTCAAGGCAGTACGGACGAGCGACCCCGATACGTTTGTCCTCACCGAAGTAGACCGATCTGATCCGATGTCTCTCCACGATCAGGTTGCCGCTGAGATCAGGCGAGCCATCGCCGGGGGCGAGGCTGACCCCGGAGACCGCATCCCTCAGGCCAAGGACCTCGCTGCTGTCCTGGGCGTGAATACCAATACGGTTCTTCGGGCGCTGCGTGTCCTACGAGACGAGGGACTCTTGGAACTTGGCCGAGGTCGGGCCATCGTCGTGGCCGGTACGCCGGAACGCAGCGCGGTCGTTGCCCGGATGAAGGAGTTCCTCGACTTCGCACGGTCACAGGGCTACCGGCGTGATGAGGTGCTCACCATGATGGAGTCCCTTCCCTAGAACCATTCTCCGGACGATCAGCGAACGAGGCCGCCCACGGGTGAACGCAAGCCCTACGAGAAACAGCTACCCGATCCGGCGGCTTGGCCGTTGGGAGGTGGCCTCCCGGTCGCCTGATCCCCTTTGCCGCCGATTTCCGAAACTCCCCAGGGATTCCCCAGTTGACTGACCGGTGAGTTTTCTTTCATTTTACTCCTTGACCTTGGACACCCCCTTCCGGAGCCCTTCGGTGCGGGCCCGATGTGAGCGCATCCGGTTGCTCTCGCCGTCGATGTTGAACACGACGCTGCAGTGCAGCAGACGGTCGAGCATGGCGGCGGCAACCATCGGGTCGTCGAAGATTATCCCCCACGACCCGACACCGAGGTTGGTCGTCATGACGATGGCTCTTCAGATAGCGCTGGGTGATGACCTCGAACAGTGCAGCGGCGGGTTCGCTCTGCAGCGGGAGGTAGCCGACTTCGTCGATGACGAGCAGTCTCGGTCCGGCGAAGAAGCGCATGCTGGTGGCCCAGCGACCTTCGATGGCGGCTCGGTGACACCTCGCGGCCAGATCGGCCGCCGTCGTGTTGGTGCGCGGAGCACGCCGTCGAGCTGGCCTTCACGCCCACCTGTGGATCGTGGGCCAACCCGATCGAAGGCCACTTCGGACCGTTGCGCGAGTTCGCCATCGCCAACTCTGACCACCAGAGCCATGCCGAACTGGCCAAGGCCATCCGTGCCTACATCCGTTGGCGCAACGCCCACAGCACCGACCCCGAGATCCTCGCTCTCGAGCGCAAGCACCGGGCCATGATGCGAGGCGAAGCACAGAGACGCTGGGGTCAGCGATGTGGTCTTCGACACCGCCCACCGTGGTTACTCGAAGACCCAGGTCGACCTCTTCCGGGGCGCCGTTAAGGCCAAGTTGCGAGGCTAACTGGGTGCCCCGACCGCAGGTTCTGGGCGGGAACAAATCGAGGCTGTTACCGACTGTCCCGTTCGGTGACTCGGGCGCAGTAGGCCACGGGGGTCCGCGATCGTGCGGCGATCGTGCGGCGATCGTGCGGGGTGTGTCAAATCTGTGTCATGAGTGAGCGGGACTGCCAATCGGCCGACGGCGCCCCAAGGTCATGACCTGGGATCTATTGAAGTGGGGATGCGAGAAGTGCTGGGGCTGAAGCAGGCTGACCCACTCCGCCGGTCTTGTGTCATCCTTTCCGATGGATGATCCTTTTGGGCAAGGTGATTCTTGGACGGATGGAACGGTGCGTGATCGTCGGATTGAGCGCCGGGAATCTCGCCGAGCAAGGCATGAGGAACGAGAAGCTTCACCCGACTTCGGCGGGCCACGGGATTTCCGATCTGCGCTGTTCATCCTTGTGCCGCTTGACGCCGTGTTCGTTCTGGCGATCTTCTATTCGGCCACAAGAACACCTGCATTCGTCGCTTGGGTCGGCATCGTGTTCTTCTCGATCTGTACGATCTACCTGACGTTTCTCCTTATATGGGCAACTAACAGACTCGTCAGGACAGGCACGACTCAAAAGCGAGATGTGACAACACCCGGCGAATGAGGGATGTCCCAGTCGCCGGGAAGTTGGGACGCTCCGGCACCATAGGGCAGGTCGCTCCGTCGCCGTCGTGCATCATTGAGGGGTGGGCGTGGAGGACCTGACCGTTGAAGTCACGAAGTTGAAACGGTCGTGGACGACGTTCCTCTTGGGCGCTGTCTCGGGCAGCGGATCGGGCGCTGATTGGGAGAGCATTTCTCACTACCCCGAGGTGGTGCTCCACAACTCCGCCGGAGTCCGCCTGGTGGTGAAAGTGGCCGATAGCGACGAGCAGGCCCAGGAGTTTGCGTCCGTCATGGACAAGGACCGGACATTGCTGAGCCCCAGTGAATGGTGCAAGAGATACGAGGTGCCACCTTCGTTTGCAGACGGCTGAAGTGCCCCCGGCCGCCGGGAGCGGGCGTCCTCCGAGCCGCACCCCATCTAGCATTGTGCCGTGCAGTGGACACGTGCGGATGGCGACTTCGTTACGGGTGATCGAGATCGTCTCGACGTGTCAAAAGTTTCATGGGTGACTCAGCGAAGAGAACTACTGGGCGGCGGGCCGATCGATACACCTAGTAACGAAATCGATCGAGCAGTCTTTAACGTTGGGCTGTTTCAACAACACCGGGCCCAGGTCGGGTTCGCACGATGGGTTACCGACGACGCCACGTTCGGATGGCTCTGCGATGTCTTTATTGACAGCGCCGTCAGAGGCCAGGGGATCGGCCGCTTCCTTATTCAAAAAACCGTTTGAGCATCCCGAGGTTCAAGGCCTTCGACTTCGTCTGCTCGGCACTCGCGACGCGCACGGCCTCTACCGCCAGTTCGGCTTCGTCGAGGTTCGCGAACCGCACCGCTGGATGGAGCTTCGACCGAGATGAGCGAGTGGACAATGGGTTAGACGGCCCTGCCCCGGTACGCCGCCGGGGTATGCGAGAGATCTAAGTGACTGTCGCGATTGTTTCCCCAGCGCGATCACGTGGTCGGAGTTTGGGTCAGACGCCGGAGGAGATAGCGGCTGTGGGCGGCCCAGATGAAGCCCTCGGTCACCAGGGGATCGCGCTCGTAGTCGACCTGGAGGCGCC
>DATAXG010000089.1:0-21750 GCA_036273055.1 Acidimicrobiales bacterium
CGGCGAGCCCGACCCGATCCCCGCCCCGCAAGCCGCCGACGAGATGTGTTCCTTCGTGTGCCGAGGACTGGGAGCGTGACGTGAGGTTTGACCTGTGGATGCCGACCGCCAGCCCCATGACGACCGCTGGGCTGCTCGACGCCGTGGCGCAGGGCGCCGAGGAGCGCGGCGTCGGCACCATCTGGGTGGGCGAGCACGTCGTGCTGTTCGAGCAGTACGAGAGCCACTACCCCTACGCCGAGGACGGGCGCATCCCCGCCCCGTCGGGGAGCGGCTTGCTCGAGCCGCTGGTCACGCTGACCTATCTGGCCGCCCGGACGTCGAACGTCCGCCTGGGCACGGCCATGCTGCTCCTCCCCCAGCGCAACCCCGTCTACACGGCCAAGGAGGTCAGCACACTGGACTGGCTCTCCGGCGGACGGGTGGACCTCGGCATCGGCGTCGGGTGGCTCAAGGAAGAGTTCGATGCCCTCAACGTGCCCTGGGAGCAACGCGGGCGTCGGACCGACGAGTACCTCCAGGTGCTGCGCACACTGTGGCTCGACGACAACTCCTCGTTCCACGGCGAGGTCTACGACCTCCCCGCCTGCGAGATGTACCCCAAGCCGGTGCAGCGGCCGCCTCCCGTGCACATCGGAGGCGAGACGGCGGCCGCCCTCCGCCGCGTGGCCCGTCACGGGCAGGGCTGGCACACCTTCAACCGGTCACCCGAGGAGCTGGCGACCGGCCTGGCCGAGCTGGACAAGGAGCTCGAGGCCGCCGGCCGCAGCCGCGACGAAATCCGCATCACGGTGTGCCCGTACTTCAACCAGCTGACGCCCGACTGGGTGGAGCGCTACGCCGAGGCCGGCGCCGACGCGGTAGCCGCCCTCTTCTTCGCCTTCACCCCCGAGGACGTGGCCGGTGCCTTCGACGACCTCGAGGCCTGCCGGGAGGCAGCCGTACGCGCCGGCGGCTGAGCCGTTCGCCGGGTCGTGCGTCCCACGAGCGACGCGAGGTGCGCAGCGTGCTCGGGGCGGACCACACCCGCTGCCTCGCGCCGCCCGTCGGCTTCGCAACTGCGACGGTAAGGCCCGGGGCCTCCCGGCTGAATCGCCCGGAGGAATGATCCGTTCACCCTCGTTTCATTCCTGGGGATGACGCCTGTCCGGCCCGCACCAGGGAGGCTGGGAAGGTGAGACCGGGGCGGTTGCCGATCAGAAGCCCAGTTCAGGCAGCAGTACCATGGTCGTCCCGTCTGGGAACGAAGGATCCGATGGCCTCCAGCTCACGTCACCTCTACCCCGAGTGGCTCCACACCGAGAGGCTGCGGTCCCGGCGGGCGCGGGCCGGTGCGGACCCCGGCCGGGCGCACGATCGCCGCGACGACGGGCCCTGGCGCCTCTGGGCCTGGCTGCGTGCCTTCGACCGCCGCAACGCCACCCTCGTCGACCTCGGCCTGGCGCTGGCGCTGTTCGTGCTGTGCTCGGGCTGGGTCGTGAAGCACCATGCGCTCCGCCCCAGCCTCTGGTTCGTGGCCGCACTGACCTTCCCGCTGGTCTTTCGGCGCCGGGCACCGATGACCGTGTTCCTCGTCATTGCCGCCGTGGCCTTCGTCCAATGGCTCGTCACCGGCCCGGGCCTGGCCGATGTGGCACTCCTCGTCGCGCTCTACACGGTGGCCGTCGAGTCGGAGTGGCCCGTCGTCTCGGCGGCGGTCGTCGTTCTGGAGGCCGGCGTCGTGATGGCCACCCTGCGCTGGGAACCCGAGCTCAACAACGTCCAGGCGATCGTCTTCCTCACCGGGCTCGTCTTCACCGCGCTGCTGGCCGGGGTCGTCGTCCGCGCCCTGCGCAGCCAACTCGACTGGCTGGCCGAGCGCGCCGGGCGCCTGGAGGTCGAGCGCGATCAGCAGGCCTCGCTGGCTGCGGCGGCGGAGCGGGCCCGCATTGCGCGCGAGATGCACGACGTGGTGTCCCACAACATCCAGGTGATGGTCACCCTCGCCGACGCTGCCTCCCTGGCCCGGACCTCCGACCCCGACCGGGCGGCCGAGGCCGTCCACGAGGTCTCGAGCACCGGTCGCCAGGCGCTCACCGACATGCGCCGGATGCTCGGCGTGCTGCGCGACGAGGCGGAGCCGGTGCCGGGCGACAGCACCGCTGTCAGCGGCAACGGGAGCGGCAGCGGTCGTACCCGCTACGCACCGCAGCCGGGTCTCGGGGAGCTACCGGCGCTCGTCGACCGGGTCCGGGGCACGGGGCTCGACGTGTCGGTCCGGCACGTCGGCGTGCCCTTCGAGGTATCAGGCGCCGCTGGGCTGACGGTCTACCGGGTGGTTCAGGAGGCCCTGACCAACGCGC
This sequence comes from Acidimicrobiales bacterium, assembly GCA_036273055.1. Lineage (GTDB taxonomy): Bacteria > Actinomycetota > Acidimicrobiia > Acidimicrobiales > RAAP-2 > Bog-473. Next base: position 2,343 of record DATAXG010000089.1, read on the forward strand.
TGAAGCACGCCGAGGAGGCCCACGCAGTGGAGGTGGAGCTGGCCTTCGCCGACCCCGATGTGGCCGTGCGGGTCACCGACGATGGCCGGAGCGCGGTCGCGGTGCCGGCGGGCGCGTCCGGCGGCGGCCATGGCCTGGCGGGCATGGCCGAGCGCGCCACCGCGTTCGGCGGGACGCTCACGGCCGGCCCGCGGCCCACGGGTGGCTGGGAGGTCGAGGCCATGCTGCACGACTGCAAGGCGCCTGCGCCGGCGTGACCATCCGCATCGTGCTGGCCGACGACCAGGCGCTTCTGCGCAAGGGGTTCCGCATGATCCTCGAGGCCGAGGAGGGCGTCGAGATCGTCGGTGAGGCCCCCGACGGCGCGGACGCCGTGCGCCTCGTCGGGCTCTACCGGCCCGACGTCGTGCTGATGGACGTGCGGATGCCGGTCCTCGACGGCATCGAGGCCACCCGGGCCATCACCACGTCGGAGGCCGGCGACAGCACCCGCGTCCTCATCCTGACGACGTTCGACCTCGATGAGTACGCCTTCAACGCGCTGCGGGCCGGCGCCAGCGGGTTCCTCCTCAAGGACGTCCCGCCGGCCGAGTTGGTGGCCGCCATCCGGACCGTGGCACGCGGCAACGCCGTGGTGTCGCCCCGCATCACCCGGCGCCTGCTGGAGGAGTACGCCCACACACTGCCCGACCTCGGAGCTGACGCCAACGCCGGTGACAGTGCGCCCGAGGACCCGGGGCTGGCCAGCTTGACCGAGCGCGAGCGCGAGGTCCTGCTCGCCGTGGCCGACGGCCTGTCCAACGCCGAGATCGCCGAGCGCCTGTACGTCTCCGAGGCCACCGTCAAGTCCCACGTCGGTCGTCTGCTGGCCAAGCTCGGGGTGCGCGACCGTGTGCAGGCCGTGGTCTTCGCCTTCCAGTCGGGCCTGGTGCAGCCCTGAGCCCGGCGGACCCACCCATAGGCTGACCCCGTGGCGTCCGACACTGCTCTCCCTCCGGACACCGCCTTCGGCACCTTCAGCGACGAGGGCCCGTGGCGCATCGACCCCGATTCGCTGACGTGGCGCCGCGGACTCGACCGCACCCGCAGCCGGCTGACGGCCTCGCTCCCCCAGCTCACGCGGCGCCGCACATTGCCGCCCGTCCGGCGCATGGGCACCACGCTGCGGGCTGTCGGCCCCGCGCTGGGCCTCTGGTACGTGAGAGAGCGCCGTCGGGGAGGCACCGAGTCGATCGCCGGCATCTCGCGGCGGCTGCGCCGGGCGGCCGAGCGGCTCGGCCCGACCTACATCAAGCTGGGCCAGATCATCGCCTCGGGAGACGGCGTGTTCCCGCCGGAGCTCGTCGCCGAATTCAAGTGGTGCCGCGACCAGGTCACGCCTGAGCCGTGGCCGGTTGTCGAGCGGGTGCTGACTGAAGAGCTGGGCGGCCCGCTCGCGTCAGCCTTCGCCTCGGTCGAGCGCTCGCCTCTGGCCGCCGCCTCCATCGCCCAGGTGCATGCCGCCAAGCTGCTCGACGGCACGGCGGTCGTCGTCAAGGTCCAGCGCCCCTCGGTGTCGGCGCGGGTGCAGCAGGACCTTGCCGTGATGGCGTGGCTGGCGCCGCTGCTCGTCGGCCGCATCCCCGTCGCCACGCTGGCCAACCCGCCCGCGCTGGTCGAGCTCTTCGCCGAGACCATCGTCGAGGAGCTCGACTTCCGCCTGGAGGCGGAGAACATGCTCGATGTCGCCGCCACCTTCGCCGCGCTCGACCAGCGCGACTTCGTCGTGCCCCGGCCCCACCCGACGCTCGTGACGCGCCGCATGCTCGTCATGGAGCGGCTCGACGGCTTCCATTTCGGCGACGTCGAGGGCATGCAGGCGGCCGGGATCGACACCGAGGCGGTCGTGCGCGCCGGCATGATCGGCTTCCTGGAGGGCGCACTGTTCTACGGCATCTTCCACGGCGACCTGCACGGCGGGAACCTCTTCGTTCTGCCGTCGGGCAAGACGGCGCTGCTGGACTTCGGCATCACGGGACGCCTGACCGAGGCCAAGCGCCTGGCGCTCCTGTCGCTCGTGGTGGGCGCGTCGAATGCCGACATCCCGGCCCAGGTCGCCGCGCTGCGCGACCTCGGCGCCTTCCCGGGTGAGCTCGACGTGCAGCACGTCATCGACGTGCTCGGGCTGGATCGGCCGCCGGTGGACCCGACGGCACTGAGCGCGGACGAGCTCGTGGCCGAAATGCAGCACTCCATCAAGACGCTGCTCGGGATCGGCGCCCGCCTGCCCAAGGAGCTGATGCTCTTCGTGAAGAACCTGATGTTCCTCGACGGCGCCATCGCCACGCTCGCGCCCGATCTGGACCTCTTCGCCGAGATCGAGGGCATCGCGCTGCTCTTCGCGGCCAAGCACGGCGAGCGCATCATGGCGCAACTCGGCCTCGAGCAGGCCGAGAACTGGGCGCCGGACATCACGGGGATCAAGGCGGGCTTCGGTCTCGATGCGTCGACCGAGGGTCTCACCCATCGCGAGATCCAGGCCCGCCGGGCCGAGGTCCGTGAGAAGTTCGAGGGCCGCCGCCCCGGGCGCCGGGAGCACAGCTGACGCACAGTGACGTAGCCCGCAGCGGCCGGTAAAGCCCGAAGCGCCTCCGGTCGCCGATAATATTGACGTTCGTCTATTACTGAGTAACGATCGGCTATACTGAGAGCGTGACGCCCCACCTCCTGCGCAGCCCGACGGTGGCCGGAAGCCTCGTCCTGTCGGCCCGCTTGAAGGCGGGGCTCACCCAGCGACAACTGGCCGACCGGCTCGGCGTGACCCAGCCCGTCGTGGCCGCCTATGAATCGGGCCGGAGGCAGCCGACCGTTCCGACATTGATGCGAATGGTGTTGGCTGCGGGCTTCGACCTCCGTTTGCACTTGGCACCTCATGAGGATCACGACGAGGTTCTCGAGTCCGTCGAGAAGCAGCGGCCACGCGAGGAGCAGGAACGCTGGAGCAACTTCCAGCGCGACATCGTGCAGCGCGCACAGGGGCTTGCTCCCAAGCCGTGACCGGCCCGGTCGACTTCGACGCCGCGACCATCATCGCCACACTCAATCGCCACGGCGTGCGCTACGTCGTGATCGGAGCGCTTGCCGCCCAGCTCCATGGCGCACCGATTCCTCGCACCCGGGACATCGACATCACTCCCGCCGCCACTGACGACAACCTCGGGCGGTTGTCCGCTGCGCTTCACGAACTCGGTGCCAGGATCAGGACAGTCGACGTCCCGGGCGGTTTGCCCTTCGACCATGACGGGGCATCCCTCTCTCGTGCTGGGATCTGGAACCTGACGACCTCATCTGGTGAGTTCGACATCTCTTTCGTTCCGAGCGGGACACAGGGTTACGAGGATCTGGCTCGCCGCGCCGTCGTCATCGAGTCGTACGGGCAGCTGGTGCCCGTCGCGGATTTCGACGACGTCATCAGGTCCAAGGAGGCGGCCGGTAGGCCGAAGGACATCTTGCATCTTCCGATATTGCTGCAGACCAGTCAGCGTCTCTACCCTGAACGGCAACAGTAGAGCCTCGTGCTCTTTTCGACACGCGCCGACCACGCGCGGCATCTCTGTAGTGATCGCCCACGGATCGTTGCGCCACGGCGTGACCGCGAAGGGCAAATCGCCTGCGCACACCGCACGGATACCCTCCGCCACGTGAAGCTCAGGGATCTCGTTCGACACCGCAAAACCTGGCCGGGTGACGGTCGCCGGCAAGCCGGGCCAGGACGTGCGCCGGGTACGCTGGGGAGCATGGAGGGCCCTTGCGCACCTGGCTCGTGTCTACGAACACACTGCAACCGGTTGGAGCGCGTAGTCACTCGTGAGCGAAGCGATCGTGCTCCATTTGGAGGGGTTGGTGGCTGACGGATTGTCGATCCCTGAGCCCGGCGGCATCGACGTCGGTCAGATTCAGCTGCCGCTTCCGGCCTAGGACGATTCGCCGTGCCGGGAGCATCCTTTGCCCGAAAGCGCCGTCAGCGTGCCGAAGAGAAGCGGGTCCGCCGGATGCTCGACGAGGGCGACCTGGAGGGGCTGGCCGATCTCATGAACGAATCCTTCGGCCGCCGAGTGGCTGAAGTGACAGCAGAGGGCCTTGGATTGGTCCCCGGCGCAATCGACTCCGACGTCACCCAGTTCCGCCGACGAGTCCGGGAGGACCCGACCTGGGCTCTCGATCTGGTCCGGGGCCCGCCCCTTCAGGGGCTGGACGCGCCGTGGGCCGTTCCCCTGCGGGAGCAGATTCAGGAGGAGATCGTGGCCGCCGCCCATGCCGCCTGCCGACTCGACCCGGCGAACACGGCCGAGCACCTGCGCAAGGGCCTCCGCGGCGCGCCGGGGGACGCCTCACTCTGGATCGCCCTTTTCGGCGTTGCCGGCAGGGCCGGATCAATGCAGGCGCTGGAGATGGCCTACGGATGGGCCCGCGACACCTTTGCCACGGCCGGCCCAGGGACCGTCCCGGCTGACGTCGAGCGCGAGTACGCGCACTGGCGGCGAGAGCTCACTTCGACATAGCGCAGGCCGGCGGTAGCGGAGCCCCTTGTCCGGCGCACCGATCCCGGCCCCCGGTGGCGGTCGATGCCAAGCTGGCGGGGTGGGCACCATCCGGACCCTGCGCAACGACGATTGGGACAGCTGGACCGAGCTGTGGGCCGGCTATCTGGCCTTCTACCGGGCCGAGCTGGACGACCTGACCACCCAGAGCACGTTCGAGCGCCTGTGTGCCGGCGAGGAGGGCATGTTCGGCCTGCTCGCCGTCGACGACTCCGGGAAGGCCGTGGGGATGGCCAACTGCGTCGTCCATGCCTCGACCTGGTCCCGGCGGCCCAAGTGCTACCTCGAGGACCTCTTCGTGGACCCCGCGGCGCGCGGTGGCGAGGTCGGACGTGCCCTGTTGCTGGCGGTCAAGGCGGCCGCCATCGAGCGCGGAGCCGATCCCCTTTACTGGCACACCCAGCAGTACAACGGCCGGGCCCGCTCCCTCTATGACCAGGTGGGACAGCCCACCTCCTTCGTCGTCTACGAGATGTAGTGCGAGAAAAGGCAGCGTCATCACTCGGGTGTATCGTTGGTGTATGGCACGCACCAACGTGGACATCGATATCGAGGCCTGCTCCATCGTCATGAAGCGGTTCGGATTCGGCACCAAGCGGGAGGCGGTCAACTTCGCCCTCAGGGAGTTGGCGGGTGAACTGGCACTCGATGAGGCCCGGGCGTTGCGAGGATCGGGATGGTCGGGCGACATCGAAGCGATGCGCGAGAGCCGGGTCGACGGTTCTCCTTCGTGATCCTGGTCGACACGTCGGCCTGGATCGAGTTCCTCCGGGACACCGGGTCGCCCGAATGCGACGAGGTCGAACGCCTCCTGGACGGCCAGGTCGCCATCACGGATCCGATCATGATGGAGGTTCTGGCCGGGGCACGGGACGAGCACCACCTGCACCAACTCCGGGGCCTGATGGGCCGGGCGCGGATGGAGCACTGCACCCCGGCGGACTTCGCCGAGGCCGCGCTGCTCTACCGGACGTGCCGGGCCCGGGGCGAGACCGTGCGACGGCTCTTCGACTGCCTGATCGCCGCCGTGGCCATCCGCCGATCATGGCGGGTGCTCCACCACGACGCCGACTTCGACACGCTGGCCCGCCACACCGCACTGGAGATCCATGGGACCGCGTGACCACGATGACCTGTCGTGAGAGGTCCGTCACAGCCGGTCCGTACCATGGCTCTCGTGCCCGTCTCGCCCGCTCTCACCCAGGCCCCGCCGCGGGCCGGCCGGTAGGGTTCGACCGATCCCCATGCCTCCTCGCCGTCGCAGCGCGACCTCCACCTCCAATTTCGGCGTCGGGCGCCGCGAGTCGCACGTGGCGGACGCCTTCTACGCCCGCTTCGAAGCGCCGGAGCTCAGCGCCGACGAGCACGTCAACCCGCACGATCCCGGCGTCTCGTGCCTGTGCGGCGATGCCCGCCGGATGCAGGCCGTGGCGGACGACTCGGTGGCCCTCGTCGTCACGTCACCCCCCTACTTCGCCGGCAAGCAGTACGAGGAGGAGCTCGACCGCGAGGGCGTGCCGGGCTCGTACATGGAGTACCTGGCGTTGCTGCGCGACGTCTTCGCCGAGTGCAAGCGGGTCCTCGAACCGGGCGGCCGCATCGCCGTCAACGTGGCCAACCTCGGGCGCAAGCCCTACCGCAGCCTGGCCGCCGACGTCATGACGATCCTGCAGGACGACCTGCACCTCCTCCCCCGCGGCGAGATCGTGTGGCAGAAGGGCGAGGGGGCCAGCGGCTCCTGCGCATGGGGCTCCTTCCGCTCGGCCGCCAACCCCGTGCTGCGCGATGTGACCGAGCGCGTCATCGTGGCCAGCAAGGGACGCTTCGGGCGGGCGCGCAGCCCCAAGGAACGCCGACGCGACGGCCTGCCGCACGAGAGCAGCATCGGGGCCGACGACTTCATGGCGCTGACGCTCGACGTCTGGGACATCCCGCCCGAGAGTGCGGTGCGGGTGCGCCACCCCGCCCCCTTCCCCGTCGAGCTGCCCCAGCGCCTCATGGAGCTCTACACGTATCGAGGCGATCTCGTGGTCGATCCGTTCGCCGGCTCCGGGTCCACCCTCGTGGCGGCGCTGCGCTCCGGGCGCGACGCCGTGGGGTACGACCTCGACCCGGCCTACGTCGAACTGTCCCGGGCCCGGCTGGCCGAGGAGGCCTCCTCCGGCGACGCTGCGACCGCGCAGGGTGCGGCCGGCGGCGACGGCGCGTCGGCCACCACCGTGGCCCGGATCGCGCTCGAGGCCGCGGGGTTCACCGACATCCGGGCCAACCGCCGCATGCGCGGGCTGGGCCTGGCCGTCGACTTCACCGGCACCGACGCCAAGGGCCGGACGTGGTACTTCGACGTCGTCGGGCCGAACTCGGCCTACCGGGGCGGCATGGCCCGTTCCGAGACGGTGTGGCGGGCGCTCGGCCGGGCCCACGTGCTGGCCGCGGGCGGCCACGCACCCTTCGTGGTGCTCACCACCCAATTGCCGCGGTCGGGCACCGAGGCCGACCGCGCCCTGCGGGCGCCGGGACCGGGCGGCATCTTCGACGCCGTCAACCTCTTGTCGGCGGACGCGCGGGCCCGCCTCGACGCCTACGCCCGCGGGCGCACCGGGTCTCCCCGGGTCGGCTTCTGGTCCGCCGCCGACGTTGCGCCGGGAGCCGTCTGAGTGGGCGGCGCCTGAGCATGGGCACCATCGTCGCCTGCGCCGTCGTGCGCGACGACCCCCCGCGCGTCTTCGTCGCCGAGAACCTCGAGACGTTGAACTGGGTGCTGGCCAACCAGCTCGTGGCCATGACGCCGGGTCGGGAGCTGCCGCCGGGCGAGCGCGCCGCGCTGCGCCAGGCCTTGCGCGAGGAACGATGGGGTGACGCCGTCTTCGCCTTCATCGCACGCACGGGGACCGCGGTCGACGTGTACGAGAGCACCGGGTTGCACGTGGCCACCGATGCCGCGGTGGGACCGCTGGAGCTGCAGCTCACCCCCCTCTTCGCCGACTAGCGCGGTCGGCTACCCGAACTGCCCCGAGTTCACCGCCTGCACGAAGGCATGCTGGGCGCTGCTCAGTCGGGAGAAGACCTGCTCCGCGTCGAGCTTCGTCGCCAGGTCGCGGTAGCCGGAGGCCGTCGGGCCGGCCTCGGACAATGCGGCCGTGACCCGCTGCGCGTTCCGCGCCGCAGTGGTCATCTGATCGATGGTGCTCCGGCTCACCCCGTCGCTGTCGGAGCTCTGGAGGGCGCTCACGAACGAACCGAGTTGCTGGGAGAGGACGGCGTCGGCCTGTTCCAGACAGGAAACGGACCGGCACGTGTTTGCCGTAGCGGTGAACGTATCGAGGTTCGTGACCAGTTGGTTGTTGACCTCGACGAGATTGGCGTGACCCTGTGCGGTGACATCGAGATAGACGATGCCGGCGGCCGCCGCGAGACCGAGCACGACGACGCCGATGAGGAGCCGCTTCGCTCCGGTGCTCAGGATCAGCATCCACGGCTGCCGCGGTGCGGGCTGCGCCGGAACGAGATCCGATGGCATGGCGTCCGGCAGCGCGGGAGCACTTTCTGCTCCGGGGAGTCCCGGCGGACCAGCCAGATCGCCGAACAACTCACCGGGATAGGTCGGGACGAGAAGGTAGAAGTAGCCGAGCACCCGCAACTCGTACCGAATGTACGTCTGGTACACCCCGTGGACGGATTTCGGAAGCCAGCCCGTGATCAGGACCGTGAACCACATGAAGACGGTCACGACCTGCAGGCCCATCCCGACGAGTTGCGCCAGGATGCTGGCGGGGATCGCGAGGATGATCCGGAAGAGCACCGCAGCGCGGTTCAGCTTTGTGGCGGGCGGCACCGCGAGCCTGGTGCCGTACCCCGGCACCTCGCCCGAATCGAAGGGCGGGAAGCGGTCCGTGAGCAGGAACGTGTAGGAGTACAAGCGAAGGATCATGCGCATGTAGATCGTCATGATCGACCGCACGAAGATCGGGACCCGCCCCATGACGATGGCGAAGAACCATCCGAGGAGCGCGCAGACGAACACGGCAATCCCGACGAAGCAGAGCACCAGTGACAGGGGCAAGGCCAAGAAAAACCGCAGCAGCACTGTCCAGCGGCGCTGCTTCGCCCGCTCCGGCATGATCGCCATGATGGGGAGCGGCAGCACGAGAGGGATCAGTTCCGGATAGTCCGGCTCGGCCTCGACGGCGGGTTCGGGATTCGGCCACACCGCCCCGGCCGGAAGGCCGACCGTCGGCGCCGACGGCGGGAGCGACGCCTCAGGGTGGCCTCCACCTCCAGCCTCTTCGCCGTCGGGAGTGTCCCCGTCTTCGCTCATGTGAACGCCGGCTCTATCGGGCCGCCCGAGGGCACGCGGCCCCCGATCTCGGTGTCGCCGCGTGTGACTGCAGCACCGCCGTCGTCCCGCCCCATTGCCGGCTCCCTCCCCGTCGGGCCGGCGTGCGACGCCGACCCGGACCCCTCCGATGGGCGCACCTTAGGCAACTCTGGTGGCGGTGGGGCGGAGTCGAGCGAAGTGGTCGGCGAAGGGCCCATCGGGAGGAGCACGGGTGGGAGGATGCGGGGATGCCGAGCGACCGGACGACGGTGACCGAGCTCGGCACGGGCCTCGGCATGCTCGGGCTGGCCGGCATCGACGATGCGGTGCAGTCGCACACCGGAGTGATGCACAGCCTGTCGCCGGAGATGTGGGAACGCCTCGAACGTCTGCGGGCCGGTGGCGCCTACGACCCCGAGTTCCATGCCGCCTGGGCCAACGGCCAGGCCCTTCTGTCCGCCGCCGACGGCCTGCGGGGCCGGCTGCCCCAGGTCATCGAGTGGAAGGGCACCGGCCGGGCCCCGGGCGACGAGGTGGCGCCCATCGACCTTCGGGTCGATCACGTGTACCTGGTGAGCTGCAAGTACCTGTCGAAGATCCTCTTCAACGCGTCACCGACGAGCGTCTTCGACGCCCTCCTCTTCGGCGGGCCGGCCCGTGGGGCCCGAGCGGCACGGGACGTCCAGCCCGGAGGCCGGGACTGGTACGCCGAGGTGGCGCCGGTCGAGTACCAGGCGCTCTACGAGTCCGTCCGCCATGCTGCCCTGCGCGCCCGGGCGACCGGCGCGCCGTCCTCGCCCACCGGCCCGGCCCGGCCCGGGCGACCCGGCCTCCCACCGGCGGCCGTCGCGTTGCCGGGCCTGGGCGCCGCCACCATGGGCGCGGCGCCTGCCGGCAACGGGCCGCGTGACCAGCCGGTGCCGCCCGCGGCACAGGACCTGCCCCCCCGTGCCGTCGATCTCACCGTGGCGCAGCGCGACGCGCTCGGGCAGTGGCTCCGCTCGGGCTGGCCCCCGGGGGCCAAAGATCTCTACAACGCCCTGTCGGGCACGGTGGCCCGGGCCTCGGTGCGCCGGTGGGAAGCGGCGATGGACGACCGTGGCGGCACGGGTGAGGCCATGCTCTGGCGCCTCCTGCGTATCGGGAGTGCGCCCTACTTCGTGCTGGGCTCCTCGGCCGAACGCTCGCTGCGCCTCCGCATCGCCACCTCGTGGGACTGGCGCCAGCACTTCCAGCTGATCGCCATCTCCGTGGAGGGCCAGGCCGGCGGGCAGCCACGGGTGGGCTGGGAGGCCGTCGTCCGCGACCGCGCCTCCCACGACGTGCACGCGGTCGTGGGGCACATTGAGGTGCGCTGGAGCCACGGCCGGTTCGGCGGGCTCCCGGAAGCCAAGGGCTACCTCGACACGCCGCACCACCTCGTTCCCGGGTATTTCGCCTTGCGATGACTGCGTTCGACCTCGACGTCTTCACTCCCCCGCTGCAGGTCCCGACGCTTGTCGCCACACCAGTCGTGCTGCGGCCCTACGGCTCCTCCGACCTGCCTCTGGTGCGCCAAGCTGCGGCCGATCCCCTCATCCCCACCATCTCGTCCATCCCGCGCCACTACACCGACGATGCCGGCCGGGCCTTCATTCAACGCCAGCACGCGCGCAGCGCCGAGGGCGACGGCTATTCCTTCGTCATCGCATCGGCGACCGAGTCGAACGCAGGACTCGGATCGATCGGTATGTGGTTGCGGGATATCGAGAGTGGGCGCGCCTCCATCGGCTACTGGCTCGTCGCCGGCGCACGCGGGCACGGTCTGGCCGCGCACGCGCTGCGAGCCGTTGTCTCGTTCGCGTTCGGTGACCTGCGCATCCCACGCCTGCACCTCTTCGTGGAGCCCTGGAACGTGGCATCGGCCCGTACGGCCGAGGCGGCGGGCTTCGGCCGGGAGGCAGCACTGCGGGGGTGGGAGCGCATCGACGGCGAGCAGCACGATGTCGAGTGCTTCGCCCAGCTCTGCACCGAGTGGGCCGGTCACGACCGAGGGCGCAGCTGATCCTGACCTCTGCGAGACTGCCCCGGTGTTCGGGCGCGACCATGAGAACGAGGCACTGGCCGAGCGCATCGATCACCTGATGGCCGCCGTGTTCGTCGCCGACGGGGACGAACGCATGGAGGCACTGCGCCGGCATGTCGCGCCCGACCTCGTCTATGTGAGCCCGGAGGCCGTCTACGAGGGGCCCGAGGGCCTCAGCGACGCCTTCAGCCGCTACCGCACCGAGGCCTGGTGGCAGACCGGCCTTCGGCGCACGAGCCCGATCGACCTCCACCACGGGTACTTCCGGTTCACGTGGGAACGCGTCGAGCGCGGTGCCACGGCCATGGGCGGATGGAGCTTCGGCAGCCTCAATGGAGCCGGCGCAATCTGTCGCGTCGTCACCTTCGAGGGATTGGTGCCCGGACAGCCCGACGGTCGATCATGAGAGCCCGAGAGATGGGGAGGGACCGCTGATGCTGGTGCTGGTGGAGGTCGACGACCGGGTGGGCACGGTCACGCTGAACCGTCCGGAGGCGCGCAACGCCATTTCGGCGGAGCTGCACGCGCAACTCGACGAGGCCGTCACGGGGCTCGACACCCGGGACGACGTCGGGTGCATCGTCCTCACGGGCGCGGACCCGGCCTTCTGCGCCGGGATGGACCTCAAGTCTTTGGCCACCGAGCTGCGGGAGGTGCAGAAGGAACGGCAGCGCCGTCCGGCGCAGCGCTCCGGGATGATGCCGCCCCACGACACCCCGGTCATCGGCGCCATCAATGGCGCGACGGTGACGGGCGGGTTGGAGCTCGCCATGTGCTGCGACTTCCTCATCGCCTCGGACCGGGCCCGTTTCGCCGACACGCACGCCCGCGTCGGGGTCATGCCGGGCGGTGGCATGACCATCCGGCTGCCCCAGCTCGTCGGCCTCGACCGCGCCCGCCGCATGAGCCTCACCGGTGACTACATCGACGCCGAGACGGCACGCGACTGGGGCCTGGTCGTGGAGGTCGTCCCTCACGAATCATTGTTGGAGCGGGCACACGAGGTGGCGAGCACCATCGCCTCCATCCCCTCGGAATACCTCACGGAGCTCCGGCGCGGCTACGACGAGATCGGCGCACTCAGCGGCCGCGAGGCGTTCGTGGCCGAGGCCAAATGGTCGCGGGCCTGGATGGCGGACCGCTTCGACCAGTCGCGCCTGACTACCGAGCGCGAGAAGATCGTCGCCCGGGGCCGAGCCCAGACCACGGGGCTCGACGGCACCCCGGCGTGAGGGTCTACGCGGGCATGGATCCGCGCCTGAGCCTGCCCGACGCCGTCGCCCACGCACAGCGGGTGGAGCGCCTGGGCTACGACGGCCTCCACGTGGCCGAGACGGTGCACGACTCCATGGCGGTGGCCCTCCTCGCTGCCGAGCACACCCAGCGGATCGTCATCCGCACCAGCGTGACCCTCGCCTTCGCCCGCAGCCCGACCCTGCTCGCCTACGCCGCGTGGGACATCGCGAAGCTCAGTGGCGGGCGCTTCGAGCTCGGGCTCGGGACCCAGGTGCGCCAGAACATCGAGGATCGCTATGCCGTCCCGTTCGGCGACGACCCCATCGGCCGGCTGGGCGACTACGTCGGCGCCGTGCGCGCCGCCTTCTCCTCGTTCGCCTCCGGTGCCGCGCCCGCCTACGAGAGCCCGCACTATCGCGTCACCCGCATGCAGCCGTACTTCAACCCGGGGCCGGACGCCGCGACCCAGGCACCGCCGATCTACCTCGGCGGCGTCCAGCGGAAGGCCTGCGCGCTCGCCGGCGCCGTGGCCGACGGCTTCGTGAGCCACCCGACCAACTCGAACCCGCGCTACCTCCGCGAGACCTGCCTCCCCGCCCTGGCCGAGGGGGCCCGTGCCGCGGGCCGCGACCTGGGCGGGACCGGGTTCGAGACCGTCATCGGGACCTCCGTCATCACCGGGGCCACGCTCGACGATGTCCTGGCCGAGCGCGAGCGCCAACGTCGCCTCCTGGCCTTCTTGTACTCGACACCCGCCTACGCGCCGACGCTCGAGCTCTACGGCTGGACCGACGTCGGGCCCCGCCTGCGCGAGCTCATCCGGCACGACCGTTGGGAGGATCTGGCGGCCGTGCTCTCAGACGAGATGCTCGACACACTCGTGCCCTGCGGGACCTTCGACGAGCTCCCCGGCCTGTTGCGCGACCGCTTCGACGGGTTGGGCCAAGGCATCGTGGTGTCGCCACCGCCGGACGGCAGCGATGACGGCGCCTTCCGGTCGGTCGTGGCCGCGCTGCAGGCGGCCTGAGCGTCCCGCCTCAGCGGGGCATGGGGAAGATGAGCTCCTCGGCCGCCATGGCCTCGACCGCGGCGCGTCGGCTCTCCTCCCCCAGCGGCGCGTAGCGCTCGGCCGAGGCCAGGACGCGGGGCAGGAGCGCGATGTCACCAGGCGTGCAGAAAGCCTGGACACCCGGCGTGGAGAGGGCGAAATGAATGCCTCGATCGAGCTCCTCGTCGCTCGCCTGCGGCTCGTACCAGGAGTCGGCCCACCGTTCCTTCGTGGCCTCGCTCCCTGCCACCGCGTCGCCCATCGGGCGGCCGTCGGACCAGGGTCGCCGCGCCGCCGCCTTGATCACCATGACGCCCACGTCGCGCTCGGCACACAGGGCGAGCAGCTCCTCGGCCGGCTCGCGGAACTCGGGACGGGACCACAACGCGGGATAGACCGGGAACATCACGGTGTCGAGGTCGAAACGCCGGAGCGCCTCGAGATGGGCCTGTGGCACCTCCATGTCGTGTCCCGTGATCCCGGCGAACCGGGTGAGGCCGGCGTCGCGCAGGGCCACGATGCGCTCTATGGCGGCGGAGCGGCGGTCGAGCTCGGCGAGCGACGTGACCGCGTGGGCCTGGTACAGGTCGAGGACCTCCGCGTGGAGGAGGCGGCGCGTCGTGTCGAACTGATCGGTGACGCCTTCGGGGTTGGCCCGCAATGTCTTCCCCGCGATGAAGAGCTCCTCGCGGTGTGCCGCCAGATTCGGCCCCACCACCGACTCGGCCGCCCCGTACTGGGGAGCGATATCGAGGTGGTTCACCCCGTGGTCGAGGGCCAGCCGGAGCCACTCCCCCGCCTCTTCCACACTGGCCGCCCAGCAGGCGGCCCCACCTAACACGGCCACGCTGCTCTCGTGACCCGTCCGTCCCAGCCGCCGCCGTTCCATCATCTGGGGGCTATCCCTTGAGCTGCAGGACGTTGAACACCGCACCGACGGTGTCGGCGAGAACGGCAAACCGTCCCGGCTCGATGTCCATGGGGCCCATGAAGAGGCCGGCGCCGAGATCCTGCGCTTTCGCCACCGTGGCGTCGGTGTCGGCCACGGCGAAGTAGACGCCCCACGAGGGCGGCATCTCCGCCGGCATCTCCGGTGACTTCAGCATCATGCCGCCGATCGACCTTCCGGCGACCTGCCATTCGGTGTAGGCGGGCGAACCACCCGCAGGCCCCTGGTCCGCGGCACCCCAGCCGAACACGGCTCCGTAGAACGCCTTGGAGGCGTCGAGATCGGTCGTGATCAGCTCACTCCAGCAATACGCGCCGGGCTCGTTGACCACCTGGGCCCCGGTGTGCTGGCCGGGTTGCCACAGGCCGATGACCGCGCCGACCGGGTCGGCGAAGACGGCCATGCGGCCGGCGTCCATGACGTCCATCGGAGGCATGAACACCGTGCCACCGTTGGCGGCCACCTTGGCCACCGTGTCGTCCGCACTGTCGACGTTGACATACGTCATCCAGACCGGCGGCATGGCGGGGTTCATGAGCGGGCCGAGGCCGGCCACGGTCTTCCCGCCCAGGTCGCAGACGGAGTACCCGCCCGCCTCGGGCGGCCCTTCGGGGCAGTTCCAGCCGAAGAGCGCCCCGTAGAACTCCCTCGACTTCGGCAAGTCGGTGCTGCCCAGGTCAACCCAGGAAGGGACCCCGTCTTCGTAGCGCTCGATCTCCACAGTGCCTCCTCAGGTACTCCAGCCCGACGAGTCGACGGTACCCGATCAATGCCTCACCCGCACCGGCCGAGAATGAGAAGATCACTGAAATGTCACAGAGCGCACGGGCCGCGTGAGCCCCAACCCGATCGGCAACAAGGTTGAGCAGCTGGCTCAGTCCCTGGCTGAGCACATCGTGCCGCTGATCGTCGATGCCATCAACATCGACGCCATCCTGGACAAGGTGGATATCGAGAAGATCATTGAGCGGGTCGACATCGACCAGATCGTCGAGCGCGTGGACATACAGAAGATCATCGACAGGGTCGACGTGCAGCAGATCATCGAGCGGGTCGACATCAACGCCATCGTGGACAAGATCGACATCGACGCGCTGGTCGAGCAGACCGAGCTCGGCTCCATCATCGCCCGATCCACGACCGGGATCCTGACTGAGGTGCTCGACGTCATCCGGGCTCAGGGGGTCGGGCTGGACGACTTCATCCTCCGTTGGGGCAACAGGCTCATCGGGCGCCGCAGGAAGGTCGCTGACTGGCCGGTGGGCCCGCCCCTTCTCGTGGCACCGGAAGCGATCGCCAGGCCATGACGACCGTCCCCGTTCCCTCGCCCGCGCTCACCGTCGGACGACAGGGCAACTACGCGGGTGCCGTCAGCCGGCTGACCGCATTCGCCGCCGACGTCGGTGCCTCGTGGGGCATCTATACGCTCGGTGTCCTCCTCCTCAACACCGCACTCAAGCTGATCACCGGACACTCCTACACCTTGACCAACCACCAGCTGGCGGCGTTCATTGTGCTGACGCTCTGGGAGTTCCTCTACTTCACCTACCAGTGGGCCGTCAGCGGCAAGACGCTCGGCATGGCGATCCTCGGGCTCCAGGTGGTCACCAAGGAAGGTGGTCCGATCAGCGGTCGCCAAGCCGTCTTCCGGACCGTGGGCCTGGGCGTCACCTTGTTCCTCACGATCGGCATCGGATTTCTCGGCATTGTGTACCAGCGCGACCGGCGCGCCCTCAATGACTTCATTGCGGGGACCTCCGTCGTCTACGACTGGGACGCGCGGGCCGCTCGACTCCGCTGGATCGCCCGCAAGGACGGTCCAGCGGGTGCTGGGGTGCCGCGCAGAGGTCTGCGCTAACCAGCGCCAGGCCCGCCGGCTCGGGAGCCCGGCCGTCCTCGACTGCGAAGGGGTTGCCGGCCCGCTCTACGATGCCGCGCATGTCCTTCACCGAAATCACCCGGCCCCACCCCCAGGTCGCCGTCGTCACGCTGAACCGTCCGGAGCGCATGAACGCCATGGCGTTCGACGTCATGATCCCCTTCCGGGACGCGCTGCGTGAGATCGGGACCGACAACACCGTTCGCGTCGTGGTCATCACGGGAGCGGGCCGCGGCTTCTGTTCCGGGGCGGACCACGAAAACCCGGGCACGATGCCCAACATGGACGGGTTGACGCTGCCGACCATCGCCCTGCGCTCCATGGAACTCCTGGACGACGTCATCTCGACCATCCGCCGTCTGCACCAACCCGTCATCGCCGCCGTCAACGGAGCGGCCATCGGGGGCGGCTTCTGTCTCGCCCTGGCGGCCGACATCAGAATCGCCTCTGACGAGGCCTATTTCCGGGCTGCGGGCATCAACAACGGCCTGACCGCCGCCGAACTGGGGCTGAGCTTCCTGCTGCCCCGCTCGGTCGGACAGTCGCGAGCGGCCGAGATCATGCTCACCGGCCGCGACGTCGACGCCAGCGAGGCGGACCGGATCGGACTGGTGTCGCGTGTCGTTCCGCAGGCTGAGCTCCTCCCGGCCTGCTTCGAGCTCGCCGACCGGATCAACGGCTGGGGCCGGGCCGGCGTCGAGCTGACCAAGCGCCAACTCTGGAACAGTCTCGACGCCAGCAGCCTGCAGTCCCACATGGATGCGGAGGGCACCTCACAGCTCTTCGTCCGCATCACGACGCGTAACTTCGAGGAGTCGGTGGCGGCCCGCAAGGAAGGACGTACACCCGACTTCAAGGACTGAATAGCCGGCGGCGGTCAGGGCGCGTTGACGAGAGAGTTGGCCGCCATCTCGAGATAGTCACGGAGTTCTACGGCATCGGCCTCGCTGATCCGGGATACCGACTCCAGCTCGACGAGCGCTGCGAGCATGTGGCGCAACCAGGCGTCGCGTTCGGCCGGGCCGATCACAAAGGGGACATGGCGCATGCGGAGGCGGGGGTGGCCGCGCTCCTCGTTGTAGGTGGCCGGCCCGCCCCAGTACTGCATCAGGAAGAGCGCAAGGTGGCGCGACGATTCGTCGAGGTTGTCCGGATACAGCGGTCGGAGCAGGGGGTCGCCCGCCACTCCGAGGTAGAACTTGTCCACCAGGTCGGCAAAGAACGGCTCGCCGCCCACCCGGTCGTAGAGTGCGTCCACGTGGTCGAGAGTAGAGGCTTTAGACTGCTCCCCGATTCGCGGCCGTAGTTCAATGGTAGAACCTCAGCCTTCCAAGCTGATGATGCCAGTTCGATCCTGGTCGGCCGCTCTCAACATCGGTGCAGTTCAGCGTTGGTGTGGCTCTTCGGCTGTCTTCGGCGCTGAGTCGTGCATCCCGCGAATATCCCGCGGGCCGTGCTCGAGGACTCTCGCGCGCGCCGCTTCCGCGAGCCCGGAAAGCGCTGCAGCGATGGCGGCGTCCCTGTCGGCAGTTGCGTGCTGGTAGCGGAGCGCAGCCGCCGGACTGGCGTGTCCTGCTCGGGCCATGAGCTCTCGGGTCGTCGCTCCCTGTGTGGCCGCCCACGTGAGCCCGGCGCCCCTCAGGTCGTGGAAGTGGACCTCCGGGCGCCCCAGGGCGTTCCTGGCGGCGCACCATGCCACGTGCAGCGGGTGGCGCCCCAGCCGCCCGCCCTGGTCGCCGAGGAGCAGCGGTGAAGAGAGGTCTGGTCCCACGAATGTCATGAGGTGCCGATCAAGAGCGGGAAGGACGTGGGGCGGCACGCTCACCCTACGGACACCGGCCGCCGTCTTCGGCGGACCCAGTTCCAGGCGACCCCCGACCTCGTGCGCGCTGCGCGCCACGGTGATGGTGGCGTGCAGGATGTCGATGTCCCGGCGTTCAAGCCCGAGGAGCTCGCCGAGCCGCAGATGGCACCAGGCAGCCAGCTCGACCGCTATTCGCCACTGGTCTGGCATGGCAGCGCCCAAAGCGTCGACTTCGACAATGCTCAGCATCGGGCGCTCGGGCGATCGCTCCTGACCGGCGCCCTTGACCGCGCACGGGTTGCGCATGATGAGTTCGTCGGTCACGGCCGTGCCGAGGATGACCCGCAGGAGCCGATAGGCCTTGGCGGCGGTCACTCGGTACTGACCGGCCAGACCCGAGTACCAGGAGCGCACGGCTCCAGGCGTGATCCTCCCGACCGGAAGCGATCCAAAAGTCGGCAACAGATGGCGCCGCAACAGCGACTCGTACAGTTCGAAAGTGCGGGGCCGCAGATCGGTCCGCTGACGAAGCCACCGCTTCGAGTACACCTCGAAGGTGACGGTGGCGTGCCGGGGGTCGATCCAGTCCCCTCGATCGAATGCCCGGCGCTGCTCGCGCTCGTACCGCTCGGCGTCGCGCAACGTCCGAAACGAACGGGAGCGCTCTCTCCCATCGGGCCCCCGCAGCCGGACCTCGTAGCGAGGTCCACTCTTGCTCGCTTTACGCTCGATCACCGCTTCTCACCTCCGGGCTGCCGCTGAGCCCGGCAGCATCGTTCATCCCGTCTCGACGACCACACATTCGCCGCCGGTTGTGTCACTGCTCGTCACGACACTGAACGGTCGGCTGACTCGCCTCGGTGTGCGTACATCTTCGAGGAGGCCCGCAGCTGTCGGACGTAGTCCTCCAAGGCCTCCACGGGGATCCGCCGACTCGCACCGATCTGGACGGATTCGAGTTGGCCGGTACGGATGAGCTCGTAGACCTTCGTCCGACAGATGGAAAGGGCCGACGCCGTCTGCTCGGGAGTCAGAAGGACCGGACCCACCACCTGGGTCGGCGCAGAAGCCTGCCGCACCGCCTGCGGCGGCTTGGCCTGTGACCGAGGATCTAATCGCATCGGGTGTGCCATACGAAATCGGCCTCCTTCTTGTCTTCGGTCCGCTGACGGGCTTGCGCTGCAGCGAAGAGCTCCTCTCCCTCGTTGCTCCACCCTCGGCCCACCGCCCGCAGTCGTCGGGTCGTCGCCCCGGACGCCGCGCCTCCCGACTCCCCCCGTTGGTGCCAGGCGGCCCGGGCCTCTCGCAGGGCACCGAACGTCATCGAATACCTGCGGGACTTGGTCAGGAAGTGGCCGCTGTAGCCGAGGCGGTGGGCGTGACGCCTGAGTGACTGTCGCGATTGTTTCCCCAGCGCGATCACGTGGTCGGAGTTTGGGTCAGACGCCGGAGGAGATAGCGGCTGTGGGCGGCCCAGATGAAGCCCTCGGTCACCAGGGGATCGCGCTCGTAGTCGACCTGGAGGCGCC
>DATAXG010000090.1:0-1889 GCA_036273055.1 Acidimicrobiales bacterium
CTGCACCTGATTGAGGAGACGGCCCGCCACGCCGGGCACGCCGACATCATCCGTGAGTCGATCGACGGCGCGACGTGCTGGACGGTCATGGCGGCGGCGGAGGGATGGCCGGCCCAGGACTGGTCGTAGGGGAGGCCCCGCTCCCGCCATAGGGTTTGTGGCGTATGCGGATCGACGTGTGGTCGGACTACGCCTGCCCCTGGTGTGCGTTGGGGCTGGCCCGGCTTCGTATCGCCCTGGCTGCATTCGAGCACGGCGCCGACGTCTCGGTGGCGCACCGCTCGTTCGAGTTGCACCGCGGGGCGCCGGTCCGCAGCGCCGGCTCCATGGAGGAGGTCGTCGGGCGCAAGTACGGCCTGTCGCCCGAGGAGGTGCGGGCCGGTCACGCGCAGCTGACCGCGCTCGGGGCCGAGGTGGGTGTCGCCTTCGACTTCGAGCGCGTGCGGCTGGGCAGCACCTTCGACGCCCACCGGCTCAGCCAGGCCGCACGCGGCACCGAGTGGGAGGAGGCGCTGGTGCAGCAGCTCTTCACCGCCCATTTCAGCGAGGGGCGGCAGCTGTCGGACCACGACGTCCTGCGGGAGGTGGCCCGTTCGGTCGGGCTCCCGGATGCGCTGAGCGAGGGGGTGCTCGCCGGCACGGCCTATGCCGACGAGGTGCGCGCCGACGAGTCCGCCGCCCGGGAGCTCGACGTGACCGGTGTCCCCTACTTCCTGATCAACCGTGCGTGGCCGGTCCCGGGCGCGCAGGATGTCGAGACGCTGGGCATTCTGTTGCAACGGGCCTGGTCACGCATCAGCCATTGAGGCGAGGATCTCGTCGACCATGTCGACGGTGGTGTTGGGATGGAGGAAGGCGAAGCGGGCCACCGTCTCGCCTTCCCACGTCGTCGGCGTGACGAAGCCGATCTGCTCGTTGAGCAGGCGGGCCGACCACTCCTCGTAGTCGATCTTGCTCCATCCGGTTCGCCGGAACAGCACGATGGAGAGCCCTGGGTCGCGCACCAGTTCGACATGGGGTGACCCGCTTATCCGCTCGGCTGCGCGCTGAGCCATGGCCAGCCCCGCCTCGACGGCCTCGCCGTACGCGTCGAGCCCGTTGACGGCCAGGGAGAACCACAGCGGTAGTCCCCGGGCGCGCCGGGTGAGATGGAAGGCGTAGTCGCTCGGGTTCCACTCCTCGGGGTTCTCGCTGTGCAGGACCTCGAGGTACTGGGCGTCCTGGGTGTGCACGGCCTTGGCCAGGTTGGGCTGGCGGTAGATCAGGGCGGCGCAGTCGAAGGGCGCGAAGAGCCACTTGTGGGGATCCACGATGAACGAGTCGGCCCGTTCGAACCCGACGAACCGGTCCCGTACGGAAGGCGCGAACAACGCGGCGGCCCCGCCGTAGGCCCCGTCGACGTGGAACCACAGGGCGTGCTCGTCGGCGACATCGGCCACGCCCGCCAGGTC
Organism: Acidimicrobiales bacterium; assembly: GCA_036273055.1. Classification (GTDB taxonomy): domain Bacteria; phylum Actinomycetota; class Acidimicrobiia; order Acidimicrobiales; family RAAP-2; genus Bog-473. Next base: position 1,452 of record DATAXG010000090.1, read on the forward strand.
GTCGACGATGCCGGCGTTCGTCGTTCCCGCCGTGGCGACGACTCCGATGACATCGTCGCGCCGCGGATCCGTCTGCAGGGCGGCCCTCAGCGCGGTGCCGGTCAGGCGGTGGTCGCGCGTGGCGACGGTCAGGGTGCCGACGCCGAGGACGTGGAGGGCTTTCCCCACCGACGAGTGCGCGTCCTCGCTCAGCGCGACGAGTGGACGTAGGGGCGGGTTGGTCCGGCGCCGGTGCCCCGCCGTGTCGCGGGCGACCATCAGCGCCGACAGATTGCCGGCCGACCCGCCCGCGACGAAACAGCCCCCGGCCCCGGGTGGCAAGCCGGCCTGGGCGGACAGGACGGCGAGCGCCTGGTTCTCGGCCACGACGACACCTGCGGCTTCGAGCCAGGAGGTGCCGTGCAGGGACGAGCACGAGACGAACATGTCGAAGAGGAG
>DATAXG010000091.1:0-31834 GCA_036273055.1 Acidimicrobiales bacterium
ACGTTCATCGCCGCGATGTTGCCGGCGCCCAGCACGCCCAGCCGGACCTTGTCCATCAGACCCTCCCTTGCCCGACCCCGCCGCCTACGTGTCGGCTCCGAATGCGCCCCCGTCCCGGGCCGCGGAGATCTGATCATCGTCATAACCCAACACGGAGCGCAAGACCGCCTCGGTGTGCTGGCCGACGGTCGGCGCCTTGGCCGGGTGCGGCAACTCCTCGCCGACGAAGTGCAGCGGCGTGAAGAGTTGGTCCGCGCCCATGTCCGCCGCGGGCAGGAGCGGGAAGCGGTCGGCGAACTGGGGGTCGGCGAGGACCGTCTTGGGCGTGTTGACCGGGGCGATCGGCGTGTTGACCCGTCCCCCGAAATCCAGCCATTCCGCGGCCGTCTTGGTGCCGAAGATGTCGCGTAGCTCGCGCTGGAGCTCCCGGTTGCCCCGGGCGTGGTCGGCGTACTTCGAACCGGGCCAGCGCTCGAAGAGGTCGGCGCGGCCGACCGCCTCGCAGAAGTTCTTCCAGAAGGCCTGCTCCGAAGCCATGAAGAGGACGTGCGCCCCGTCGGACGTCTCGTAGACCTGGTAGCGCACGCCCTCGACCATGCCGGCGGTGCCCGGCGCGCGGCGCTCGTAATTGTCGGACTTGTTGCCGGTGACCTCGGACTGGGGCCGTTCGTAGGCGCGGAAGCTCTCCGAGCGGTACCAGTCCACGGCGGCGGCGGCGTCGGACTGCGCCAGGTCGATGTACGCGCTCTCGCCGGAGGCCCGGGCCCGGATGACGGCGGCCAGGATGCCCAGCCCGCCGAAGAGGGGCGCCGCGTTGATGCCGATGGAGACGTGCTCGGGGATGTAGGTGAAGCCCTCGTCGTCGGTGGCGACGTTGACGATGCCGGCCCAGGTGTCGTAGGCCACGCCGTGGCTCGGGTAGTCGCGGTAGGGGCCGGTCATGCCGTAGCCCGAGATGGTGCAGAAGACGATCTTGGGATTGATGACCCGGAGGTCGTCGTAGCCCACGCCCCGACGGGCCAGCGCGCCGGGCCGCATCGCCTCGATGACGACGTCGGCGTCCTTCGCCAGCTCCTTCAGGATGCCCACGCCGGCATCGGTGCGCAGGTCGAGCACCAGCGAGCGCTTGCCCCGGTTCAGGTGCAGGTGCATGAGTGAGGTGCCCTCCACGATGGGCCACGTCATTTCGCGGATGTAGTCGCCCGCGGGCGGCTCGATCTTGATGACGTCCGCGCCCAGGTCCACCAGCGCCGTTGTGATGGCAGCCGGGCCCAGGGCCGAACACTCGATGATGCGCAATCCGTGCAGTGGCGGCGTCGTCGCCATCGGACCTCCCGTGGTCAAAGGGCGGATCGTAGTGGCCGTCGACTTGGGCGCCGGGAGGCCCCTCGCCATACTGGGGTGGTGGAGACGGAGGCCTTGGACGACGCCCTGACGGTGTTCGCCGCCACGGCGCCCGACTACGGCACCATCGGCCTGGCCAATCACGGGCCCATGGTCGCAGAGGCGCTGGCGCACCTGGGCCGCCACGATGCGATCCCCGGCTGGGTGGCGCACTACCGCACCCGCCTCGACGAGGCACCGCCACCGGCCCGGCCCCTCTCGGATGCGGACTGGCCCGCCGCGCTCGGTCAGCTCGATCGGTTCCCCGAGTGGCTCGCCCTCTTCGAACGCGAGATCGCCGACCGGCCCGTGGCCGCCGTGGCGGGGGAGTGGGTGCCGCGCCTGCTCCCCGGCGCCGTCGGTGCGGCCACCCACGGGCTGATCCGCACCGGCCATGCGCTGCGCGGCCTCGGCGCGGCCGACACGCCGGCGCGCCGGCTCGAGGTGGCGAACGGCCTGGCCTTCTGGGCCGCGAGCTACGAGGAGCTGCCGGGACCGCCGCTCCTGATCGGGCGCGAGGGTGTGGCCGACGCGTTGGCCGACCTGCCGTACCTTCCCGAGGAGGCGCCGGGCGCGGTGCTCATCAGTGACCGGGTGGCGGCGGTGGCCCTGATCGCCGACGAGTTCGAGCAGGCGGTGGCGTCACTGGGCTGGACGGGTGCCGCGGTGGACCTGCTCGACCAGCTGGCGACCGGTGGGTCGGTGGCGTACCTGCGCAACGCGGACGGGGGAGGCGCGATCGGGCTGCTGCATGCGGTGACGTCACCGTTGGCCTGCGAGCTGGTGCTGCCCTGGTTGGCCGAGGAGGACCGGGACGCCGCCCTGGGCTACGTCTGGCAGGCGGCGGCGGCCTTGCACGTCGCCTACGACATCGACCGCAGCTCCCCCCTCTCCGGCGCGGCGCCCCCGCCCGCCGAGGACCTGGTGGACCGGGCCCTGGCCTCCGGTGACGAGCACGCCATCAAGCTGACCGAGGCCGCGCTGCGCAGCTTCGGGCGCGCGGGCGATGCGGTGGTCCTGCTGGCCGCCGCCGACGCCTGCGAGCGCCTCTGAGGTAAACCCCCCGCGGGGCACCCGGCCGGGCCCGTTGGTAGTTTCGGCCGAATGGAATACCGCACGCTCGGAAGAACCGGCCTCAAAGTCAGCCCCCTCTGCCTCGGGGCGATGATGTTCGGCTCTTTCGGCAACACCGATCACGACGACTCCATCCGTATCATTCATGCCGCGCTCGATGCCGGCATCAACTTCGTGGACACCGCCGACGTCTACTCGTTCGGCGAGTCGGAGGAGATCGTCGGCAAGGCGCTGGCGCAGACCAAGCGGCACAAGGTGGTGCTGGCCACCAAGGTGCACGGCCAGATGGGTCAGGACCCGAACGCGCAGGGGAACTCCCGGCGCTGGATCATGGCGGCATGTGACAACAGCCTGCGCCGGCTCGGCGTCGACTACATCGACATCTACCAGATCCACCGGCCCTCGCCCGAGACGGACATCGACGAGACCCTGGGCGCGCTGACCGACCTGGTGCGGGCGGGCAAGATCCGCTACTTCGGCAGCTCGACCTTCCCGGCGCACGAGATCGTCGAGGCGCAATGGGTGGCCGAGCGCCGCGCCCGCGAGCGCTTCGTCACCGAGCAGCCTCCCTATTCGATTCTGGTCCGCAGCATTGAGAAGGACGTGCTGCCGATGTGCCAGAAGTACGGCATGGGCGTGCTGTCGTGGAGCCCGCTGGCGGGCGGCTGGCTCTCGGGCGCCTTCGGGCCGGGCAAGGAGAACACGAGCCGCCGCGCCACGTTCCTGCCCCACCACTACGACTTGGACATTCCGGGCAACCGGTCCAAGCTCGAAGCGCTGACCCAGCTCATTGAGCTGGCCGACGGCGCCGGCCTGTCGCTCATTGAGCTCGCGTTGGGCTTCGTGACCGAGCATCCGGGCGTGACGTCACCCATCATCGGCCCGCGCACCATGGAGCACCTGCAGTCACAGCTGCCGGCCCTGGAGCTTCGCCTGAGCCCGGAGGTCCTCGATCGCATTGACGCCATCGTGGCGCCCGGCACCGACCTCAACGACACCGACGTCGGTTGGGTCCCGGCCGCCATCGCCGACCCGTCGCTGCGCCGCCGTCCTCGCTGAGATCGGAGGTCTGCCGCTTACCCGTTGCGGGCGAGTGCCTGCCCCCGGCCAAGGACCTGGCGGCCGTCCTCGACGTCAACCCCGACACGGTGTGGCGGGCCCTCCGGCTCCTGCGTGACGAGGGCTTGCCCGAGTTCAGGCGGGGCCGGGGCCTGACGGTGGCGGGCAGCCCTGACCGGGCTGACGGGTACAGGAAGGAAGACCTGATGGAGATCCTGGGGGACTTGCCGTAGCCGCCGCTGATTGACGCAGCACTTCGGGTGCCACAAACGTGTCATTCGAGTGGTCCAAATGCGAGAGCCGGCAGAGCTGGGTGTGACAGGCCCGGGGTGGGACGAGGAATTCGACGCCTTCTTCCGCGCACACGCCCGCTCCCTGATCGGTCAGGCCTTCCTCTTCACGGGGGACCTCGCGCAGGCGCAGGACCTGGCGAACGAGGCTCTCGCCCGCGCCTGGGAGCGCTGGGGCCACGTCCGGGCGCTCGAGAGCTCGCTCGCCTGGACCCGCAGAGTCCTCTACAACCTCGCCGTCAGCGAGTGGCGCCGGGCCAAGGTGCGCTCCCGCCACGGGGACCCGCCGCGCCCCGTGGAGGGGCCCGACGTGGAGGCCCTCGTCCTGGCCGACGCCCTGCGTTCCCTTCCGGAGCTCCAACGGCAGGCCATCGTGCTGCACGACGCCGCCGGGGTGGGGGTGCGCCAGGTCGCCCGGGAGCTCGGTGTCCCCGAGGGGACGGTCCGCTCGTGGCTGACGCGGGGCCGGGCCGTGCTCGCCGCCCGGCTGCGGCTCGACGATGAAGGAGCAGAACACAATGCCGAACTTTGACCTTCTCGACGGAGGAGCCGCCGCGGCGGACGAGGACGTCCGGGCGCGGATCAAGCAGGCGGCCGACTGGGCCGCCACTGCCGCTGATCTGGTGCCACCGGCCGCCATTCGTGCCCGCGTCGATTGGGGTGCTCCCGCGGGCTCCGGCGCCGAGATCCCCGACGACACGGCCCGGCGCCCCGCGACGCGTCGCCGGACCGGCCGGCGCGTGCGCAAGGCGGCGGCCGCTTTGGCGATCGCGGCGGCGGTCGTCGCGCTCGTCGCCCTGGCCCTCCCTTCGGGCTCCCAACCGCACCGCACCGTGTCCGCCCCGGCACTGCCCTGGCGCCTGGCCAGCTCCATCGGCCCGGGCGGCCAGCAGTTCACCCCGACCGGAACGAGCCCGAGCGTCGGCAGCAACCAATCGCTCGACGGCATCAGCTGCCCGACGACGACCGTCTGCTACGCCACCATGCAGACGGAGGAGACCCAACCTATCAACGGATCGTTCTTCCAGAAGGTCACCGGCCAGGCCATTCCGCCCGGCTCCACCGCGACCTACTCCCTCACCACCGGCGTGTTCGTCTCGCAGGACAGCGGCTCCTCCTGGACCCCGATCGCCCTGCCGGCCGGGGTGTCGCTCAATACGCGGCTCACCTGTCCCGACGCCACGACCTGCATGGCCGGAGCCCAGGCGGGGCAGCCGAACGGGTGGGACGACGTGCGCCAACAGCTCCTGCTGGTCACCCACGATTCGGGTGCGCACTGGAGCCAGCAGGTCGTGCCGATGCGACCGGTGACCGGGGTCGACCCACAACTCGACCCGTCGATCGCGACGCTCCAGGGCTGGCTCACCCAGCTCACCTGCTTCGACCAGGACACCTGCTTCGCCTTCGGCGAGGTGCCGAGCGACCAACCGATCGGGTCCCTCTCCGGCAGCGCCCTGGCCCAGGCGGAGCGGTCCGCCGAGGCCGCCGTGTCGCGGACGGTCTTCATGCGCACCGATGACGGCGGTGCCCACTGGTCGACGTCCGTCTTCGCATGGTCGGCCACGCCCAGTGGGGCGCCGGGCGCCTCCAACGCGCAGCCCGCGACGTTCTCGTGCCCGTCGGAGAGCTCCTGTGTGGGCGTGCAGACCGTGATCGCCGACACGTCCAACATGCCGGCGAGCAGCAACGCCCATCCGTTCTCGTGGCTCGTCCTGCGGACCAATGACGGCGGCGCGAGCTGGACGAGCTCGTGGCCGGCCTCCGAATCATTGCTGCAATCGCTGAACATCGGACAGAGCCTCTCTTGCGCCGATGCCCTGCACTGCAAAGGCGAGGTCGAGACGCGGAACGGTGCGACAGAGGGCCTCGGCGTCGTCAGTACGGCCGACGGGGGCGTGACGTGGCAGTTGAGCCCTGTCCTCAGTGGTCAGTCCGGCGAGTGGTGGGGCATGACCTGCCCGAGCGCCGAAGACTGCTGGGCGGTCGGCGGGACCATCGTGGGAACGATCAGCGCGCCGGGCTCTGCCTTCATCGTCGCCACCCACGACGGGGGCCTGAGTTGGGCGCAGGTGGCGCTGCCGAGCGGGTTGAGTGTCGTCCAGGCGGTCTCCTGCCCGACGGACACCGAGTGTTTCGCGCTCGGAGGGTCGCAGGCCACCCTGACGGATCCGCTCACCAATGTCGACATCCTGACCAACGCGCCGGCTGGCTCGTCGGCCGGGGAGTGAGCCGCCCGGACTTCAGCGCGAGTCGGCGACGAGGACGACGTTGCGGCCCATGGTGTCCCGGTTCGCCATGGACTGGAGGGCTTGTGGCAGGTCGCTGAAGGCAACTGCGCTCCCGACGACGGGGCGCAGGCTGCCGGCCAGGACGAGATCGAGGATCTGGGCATGGACCCTGTCGCCATCGGCGTGCGACGGGAAGTTGTAGCCGCTCATCGCCTTGAGGGCAGCCGGGTCGTCGACGTAGGCGTGGCACACGCCGTAGAGCGAGAAGCTCCCGAAGAGCACCGGCCGCGGCACGATCCCCACATCCTCGGCTTCGATCCCCGACGCGAACCCGACCAGGAGGTGGCGGCCGTTGAAGGCCATGCACCCGAAGGTCTTGGTCGTCACCTCGCCACCGACGGAATCGAAGGCCACGTCGACGCCGCGGCCGTCGGTGGCCTGCAGCACGGCGTCGACGAAGTCGGCCTCCCTGTAATTGATCGCCACCGCGGCGCCGAGCGATCGGCAGAGCTCGAGCTTGGCCGCGGAACCAGCCGTCGCGATCACCCGGGCGCCGGCCAAGGTGGCCAGCTGGACGGCCGCCGAGCCGATCCCCCCGGCTGCGGCGTGGATCAGCACGGTCTCACCCGCTTGGATCCTGGCTCTCTCGTGGAGCGCGAGCCACGACAGGTGGAACGGAAAGTAGACAGCCGCCGCCGGCGTGTCCGGGAGCGCGGACTCCGATGGCATCTCGAAGGCCATGGCGCTCGGGCCGACGGCCAACTCCGCGTAGCCGCCGAAGGCGCCGCTGGGTATGGCCACGACCCGTTTGCCGACCCAGCCCTCCGCCCCGGGGCCGGCGTCCTCCACCCGGCCCAGCACCTCCATGCCTGGAGTGTAAGGCAGGGGAGGGCTCACGGTCCGGTAGCGACCGCGCACGCCGTCGACGTCGTTGAAGTTGAGCGTCGTTGCCGCCACCCGCACGAGCAGCTCGCCCGGACCGGCGGTCGGCGCCGCCACCTCGTCGAGCTGCAGGGCCTCCGTCGGCTCGCCGAATTCGTGCACGCGCCATGCCCTCATGCCACGCGACTGTTTCACACTCGCCGTGCCTTCGCCGATGCGTATCCGAACCGAATGGGGAGCCCCTGGGTCATAGTTGTGTCATGACGATCCGGCGCCTGGCCCTGGTTGCGGTGGCGGCCTGCTTCGTTGCCGGCTGTGCGTCGCCATCGTCACACCCGACGTCGTCGCCGACCACCCACGCCCGGGCGAGGCAGGCGACCCAGACGACGCTGCAGCCGCCCAGCACGGCCGGTTCGGGGATCGCCCGTCCCGGCTGTGGGAGTGGAACGGTCACCGTGACGGCGGCGCCGGGTCCGGGTACACCGGTCTGCGTGACGGTCGGCTCGCGCGTCGTGCTGCGGGGCGGCTACGCCGGATCCGGCGGGACATGGCCGGGACCGCCCCGGATTTCGGACACGAAAGTCGTCTCCCTCGCCTCGAGCCATTCCGCCGGGGACACCTTCACCGCCACCGTCAAGGCACTCGCGGCCGAGTCCACCACCGTGATCGTCCCGTTCGTTGCGGGCGCCGACGCCTGTGACCCGACACCGTGTACCCCGGTGCCCGGTGAGCCGTTGAACTTCGCCGTGCGGGTCATCAGCTAGTCCGAGGTCCGACGCATCGTGGCCTTGGCTACGGTGGCGCCCGAGGGGCTCGAGACGGGGGATGTGATCTGGTGCCGACGCGACGCGAGTTGCTCAAGGGCGGTGGTGGCGCGGTCCTCGCCGGCCTGGCGGGGTCCTCCATGAGTGCCGACGTGCTGGCGGCGGCGGCACCGGCAGGCGCCACGGAAGTGGCCATCTCGGGACAACAGCCGGCGGCTGCTCCCGGGTTCAGGCGTGGTGGGCCGGGGCCTCTGTACTGGAGTACCTACGACTACGAGGAAGTCACGAACGCGATCATTCCCGAGGCGGTGTGGAAGGCCAACATCGACTGGGTGGCGGAGACCTTTCGCGACGACGGCTACACCATGGCGTGCACCGACGGGTGGATCGACGACACCCAGAAGGTCACCCCGCACGGCTACATCGTCAGCCAGGCGGACGACTGGGAGCACGACTGGGCCTGGTGGGCCAAGTACCTGCAGTCCAAGGGGATGCAGCTCGGCGTCTACTACAACCCGCTGTGGGCCACGAAGTCGGCGGTCACCGACCCGTCGGTCACCGTCGTGGGACGGCCCGACATCAAGGTGGGTGACATCGTCAACCCGAACGACTACTTCGACGGCGGCGGGCAGCTGCAGTGGGTGGACACCACCCGCGAGGGAGCCGAGGAGTACGTGAAGGGGTACGTGTCGTACTTCCGCGAGCTCGGGGCTGTCTTCCTCCGCATCGACTTCCTGGCCTACTACGAGACCGGCTTCGACCAGAACAACGGCACCGTGGGCGTGAACCACGGGCGCGACGGCTACGTGCGGGCGCTGCGGTGGATGCGCGAGGCGGCGGGTGACATGCAGCTCAGCCTCGTCCTGCCCAACCTGTTCGACCACGGGTCGGCGGAGCGCGAGTACGGCGACCTGATCCGGATCGGCAACGATGCCAGCTTCGGCACGTGGTTCAACTTGAGCGGCGGTCGCGAGACGTGGCAGCCCGAGTGGTCCCAGTGGAACAACCCGTTCATGGGGTTCACCGGGTTCGCCGACATTTCCGGCCGGGGCCAGGTCATCCTCGATGGCGACCCCCTGATCATGCGAACGTACAGCCGAGACGGGGAGCGCGAGAGCGCCATCAATCTCTTCACCATGGCCGGTGCCGCCATCGCCATCACCGATCAGGTCGACACCATCGCGGACAACGCGCACGTGTTCCAGAACCGCGAGGTGCTGGCCCTGCGCAAGGCGGGCCTGGTCGGCAAGCCGGTGTTCAACAACGGCCACGCACTCGACTACGACCTCACGAGCCGGGATCCGGAGCGCTGGATCGGCCAGCTCCCCGACGGATCCTGGGCGGTCGCCTTGTTCAACCGTTCGGACGACGGCGCCACCAAGTCGATCGACTTCACGGAGCTTCTCGGCCTCAGCGGTCCGGCCGCGGTGCGCGACCTGTGGCTGCATCAGGACCTGGGCTCCATGACGAGCTACCAGGCGACCCTGGCGCCGCACGCCTCGGTCCTCCTGTCGATCGTGCCGCAGGGCCCCGCGCACTTCCAGGCCGAGGTCGGCGCGTGGGCGGGTTCGGCCCGTTTCGAGAACACCTTCGGTGGCCATGAAGGAATGGGCTACGTCACCGACCTCGAGAACGTGGGGAGCAGCGTGGCCCTGGGCATCGCGATGCCGAAAGCCGGCAGCCGGCGCCTCGCATGTCGCGCGGCCAACGCAACCGGGAGCTCCTCCACGCTGACCGTGCGCGCGCTCAGTCCCGAGACCGGCCGTGTGCACGGCTCCAGCATCCTCCACGTGCCGAGCGCGTCGGCCTGGACCACGTGGCAAACCGTGCCCGTCACGCTGACGATGGCGGCCGGCACGAACCTCGTGGTGTGCAGCGTCGAGTCACCCGATCAGGGCGGGGTCAATCTCGACCACCTCGCCCTGGCCTGATTTCGCGTTCCGGACCGAGCAGGGCGCGCAACGACGTACCGGCCCGCCGGCCCACCTCCACGGGGTCGCGCCCGTGGAGCACGTCGGAGAACACCTCGACGCCCAGCGGCGCTTCTGTCGCGGTGGCGCGGAGGTCGGCCAGCAACGAGGGGAGGGGCAACTCGCCCTCGCCGGGCAGCAGGCGCTCGTGCAGCGTCGCGTGGAGCGGTTCGGGCTCCGGCGTGGCCGGCGCGTCGCTCAGCTGGACTCCGAGGATGGACGTGCCGGGAATGGAGCGCAGCAGCTCACCGTCGGGTGTGCTCCGGAAGTAGTGCCAGGAGTCGAGCATGAGCCCGCCGTTGGGCCGATCGGCCGCAGCGACGACCTGCCAGGCCGTCGCCAGGTCCGGGATCCGCGACCACGGGAGGAACTCCAGGTGGACGAGCAGACCGTGTTCGGCCGCACGGTCGCACAGACCGGCGAAGGCCGCCGCGGCCTCGTCGAGGGTCCATGCCCCTCCGAAGACGTCGACCGCGTTGAGCGACCGCGCCCCGACGGCTTCCGCCACGGCGAACAGCTCTGGCTCGGTGTAACGGAAGATCCGCTCCTGGTCGTGCTCGGGCGGAATGTGGATCTCGTCGGCTCCCGGCGGCCACCACCACGCGGGGTCGAGCTCGCCGACCGTCAGGCCGTGATCGGCCAGCAGCAGTCGGATGTCCCGGTCTCGCAGCCCCTCGTCGCGCGCCACCTGGTAGTCGCGCCCCCAGAGCGAGATCCCGGAGAACCCTCCCGCCACGGCGGCCGCAATGCGCTGCCGGAAGGAGATGGCGGTCGGGAGCGTGCCGGAGCACAGCACGGCATCGCCGGCGCCGAGGGTCATCGGTCCACCGAACGTGCACGGCGTGGCCCTGGTGGGACGGGCCACTGCGGACGTCGGCTTCCGGTCACTATCGTTCCCTCCGTGTCCGAGAACCGTACCGGAGCCCCCGAGATCGCTGCCGCACGTGCCTAGGCTCGTTCTGCGCGACGCCACTGTGCTGGACGCGGACGGCGTCCGCCCCCACACGACCGTGGTGATAGAGGATCGGCGCATCGCCGTCGTCGGCGCGGTCGAGGCTGTTGTCACGGGTCCCGACGATCGGGTGGTGGAGCTCGGCGGGCGGACGGTCATGCCCGGCATGGTGAGCAGCCACTTCCACGCCACCTACAACGAGCTCGGCTCCAAGACGGCGCCGTTCGGTCTGGAAGAGCCGCCGGCACTGCAGGCCGTGCGGGCGGCGCACCATCTGGAATTACTCCTGCGCAGCGGCTTCACCGGCGCGGTCAGTGCCGGCGCGCCGTTTGCCATCGACGCGTCCATGAAGGCCGCCATCGCCGAAGGGCTCTTCCCCGGGCCCCGGCTGATGGCAGGCAGCCGGGACGTGAGCACGACGGGACATGCGGGCGACAAGAGCTTCCCCTGGTACTGGGATGTGGGCGCACGCGGCGCCATCAACCGCTCGGACGGCCCGGACGGCTTCCGCCTCGCCGTGCGCGAGGAGATCAAGCAGGGCGCCGAGATCATCAAGATGTTCGTGACGGGCGGGCACGGCACCGTGGCACCGAGTGAGCAGACCGAGATGACCCCGGAGGAGATCTCCGCCGGGATCGAGGCGGCGCATCAGCGCGGCGTGCTGGTGCGCGGCCATATCGCCAACCGCGAGGCCATCCACATGGCGCTCGATGCCGGCATCGACGTCATCGACCACGGCGACGGGCTCGACGCCATGGCGATCGAGCGCATGGTGGAGCTCGGCACCTTCCTCGTCCCGAGCCAGCTCTTCCCGGTCCGCTTCGCCGAGCTCATGGGCGGAGGCGGTCTCGGCTTCACCACGGCGATGGCCCAGGACATCGAGCGGGCGCTCGCCATCCTGCCCAAGGCCAACGAGGCCGGGGTGAAGCTCCTGTGCGGGGACGACTACGGCGCCATCAGCCTGCCCCACGGACGCTACGCCGACGAGCTCGAGTTCTACGTGAAGGAAGCGGGGATCCCGCCCCTCGACGTGATCCGTTGGGCCACCCGCAACGGGGCCGAGCTCATGGGCCGGGCCCACGAGCTCGGGTCGGTGCGGGTGGGCTACCTGGCCGACCTGCTCGTGGTGGACGGCGATCCCCTGGCCGACATCGGCATCCTGCAGGACCAGGCCAGGCTGCTGGCGGTCATGAAGGGCGGCACCCTCGTGCGGGACGCCCTCGCCGACCTCGCCGTCGGCTGAGGACGCCAGTACTCTCCGCTGGCGTGATCATCATCGCCGGTTCACTCAGCTTCGACCCCTCCGACCGCGACGACGTCCTGGCCAGCCTGGCCGAGGTGACGGAGGCCAGCCGGCGTGACGCCGGGTGTCTCGAGTATTTCTGGGGTGAGGACATCGGGGCGCCCGACACCTTCCGCTTCTTCGAGTGCTGGGAGTCGCAGGAGCTGCTCGACGTACACCTCGCCCAGCCGCACGAGGTGGCCTTCGGTGAGCGCAACCTGCAACGCATCACCGGGGCGACGGCGAGCTTCTTCGACGCGTCCCCGACGGCGCCGAGCATGCCCGCCACACGCTGAGCGCGTCGGCAACCCGAGACATGGCCGAATCGAACCGCCTCCTCGTGCGCCTGGGAGCGCAGGCGGTGGACGCCCTCCCGCCGCGGCTCCGGCGCTCCGTGCGATCCGCGCTCGGCCGACCCGGCCCCCGCCCGGTCGCGTGGCGCGACCTCGATGCCGAACTGCGCCGTGCCACCGAGCTGATGGGGCCGGACCCAGACGCCGCGCGGGCCCTCCTCGACGGCATCGTCCTGACCCTCCCCGCCGGTCCACCCGAGGATCCGTTCTCGGAGGCCTATCGGGACTGGGCCTGGGCTCTCTATCGCGCCATTTCGGGCCGGGCCGCCTACGACACCGGGAACGAGTCGTCCCCCTTCGATCTCGAAGCCGCGTTGGCGCGGCCGTTCCCGTATCAGACGGGCTCGCTGGCCCTCGTCGGACGTGACCTCGTGGCGCGGGGACATCTCCTCGGGTGCCTGGCCGACACCATCCCCGCCGGAGCGGGGCCCGGGCGCGTGGTCGAATTCGGCCCGGGCTGGGGCAACCTCACCCGCGACCTGACTGCGACGGGACTGGACGTCACGGCGGTCGAGCTCGACGAGAAGTTCTGCCGCCTGATCGCCCACCGCTGCGACGGCCCGGGCCGGGTCACCGTGTCGCAAGGCGACATGCTCGGGTTCACGGCCGAGGAGCCGTTCGACGCCGCGGTGTTCTTCGAGAGCTTCCACCACTGCGCCGACCACCTGGCCATGTTGCGCCGCCTGCACGACATCGTGCGCCCGGATGGTGTGGTGCTCTTCGCCTCCGAGCCGATCCAGAACCTGGCGTACCCGTGGGGCCCGAGGCTCGACGGCCTCTCGGTCTGGTCGAGCCGGACCTACGGCTGGCTGGAGCTCGGCTTCGATGGCGCGTACTTCGACCGTGCCCTGGCCCGCACCGGCTGGTCGGCGACGCGCCACCGCCTGGGGTCAGGCGCCGGCGAGACAGACGTGCTGGTGGCTCGGCCGGCGGCGGATCGCTGAGATGTCGTGACGTCGGGATGCGACGCAGCGCGCTGCTCTCTGCCGGCGTGTAGAGAGGTGTGACCCAACTTCCGGCCTGCAGGTTCTGATGACCCGATCGGGCGCGGGCACAGCGGCAGCGCTCTTCGAGGATTTCTTCCGGGCGACGGGCCCCCGACTGGTCGCCCTGGGCTACGTCTTCGCCGGCGATCGCGGCCAGGCCCAGGACCTGGCCCAGGAGACCTTGCTGCGGGCCTGGCAGCGCTGGGACACCGTTTCCACCTATGACGACCCGGCGGCATGGTGCCGTCGCGTGCTCTGCAATCTGGCGACCAGCGAATGGCGAAAGGCCAACCGGCGCCGGGATCTACCCGCTCCTGTCTCCGTGGCGCCCGAGCCTGACGTCGAGGCCCTCGAGCTCGCCCGAGCGCTCGCCACGCTCCCGCCACCGCAGCGAACCGCCATCGTGCTCCACGACGGCGGCGACCTGTCGGTGGCCGACGTTGCCCTGGAGCTCGACGTTCCCGAGGGCACGGTTCGATCGTGGCTGTCCCGCGGCAGGAAGGCCTTGGCCTCCGAACTCTCTCTTTCCGACACCGACGACGAGATGGTGCACGACAATGACCCCACACGCTGAAAGTCCGCTCACCCCCGCCGAGGAGGAGGTCAGGGCCACGATCGCCCGAGTCGCCGATCGGGGGGCGGGGATCGAGCTGTCCTTGCGGGAGACGACGGACACACATGGCCCGCGGCGGCGGGCGAGGTCCCTCTCCATCCCTCTGGCTGCCGTCGTGGCCGTCGCAGCCGTGCTCGCACTGGTGTTGGTGCTCGCGTCATCGCCTACGGGTCCACGCACCAACCCTCAGGGCTCTTCCACGTCGCCGAGCCTTCGCATGACACTTGTCGACTCGACGTCCTCCCCTTTCCAATCGGTCGGAGGCGGGCCCCAGACCGGCGACCTGATCTGCGTCACCGCGTCCACCTGTTACGCGTCCCAGAGCGGGCCCGGGGGCTTGGCCTGGGAAGTCACCGACGACGGCGGGGTCTCCTGGCACGCGCTGGCGGCCCTTCCGAACGGCCGGCATCTGAGTGCCATCGTCTCCTGTCCCGCCGCGCGGACCTGCATCGGCGTCGACGGGCCGAGTCTGGAGGGGGGGAGTGGCGGACAGCCGCAGCCTGAGTTGGCCTGGACGTCCGACGGCGGTGGGAGCTGGCGTCTCGACCCACTGCCCGTCCCCGCGCGGGAGAAGAACGCCACCATTGAGCAGCTCTCCTGTCCGACCGTGTCAGATTGCGTTGCCTTCCTGTCCGGCTCGTCCTCGCTGCCCGACTTCTTCATGACGACGAAAGACGGCGGTGCCACCTGGACCTCTTCCGGCGCGCCGGCCGGTCTCAGCGGCCTGTGGAGTCTGCGGTGCGAGCCGAGCGGCGCCTGCATCGGCCTCGTGCCCTACGGGTCAGTCCGAGATCCGAGCGCCGAGGGCATCGTTGCCCTCCGCTCCGATGATTTCGGGGCTTCGTGGGAAACCACTTCGACGCCCATGCCGTTCGGTCCGGGCATTTTGCATCTGGAATGCGCGGACGCCCTCCACTGCATCATGGCTTCGTCCTCCGACGGAGGCACGAGCCCCTTCACCATCGTCCGAACCTCCGATGGCGGTCAGACCTGGATCACCTCGGCAGCTCCCTCGGCCTGGCCCGCGCTCCCCATCTCCGTGAGCTGCGCCGACGGCGAGGACTGCTACCTCTCGGCCTCCGCGTACACCCGTGGGGGCTACGACGACGCTGTGCTCGAGGTCACGCACGACGGCGGCGCTTCGTGGACGTCCCTGCAGCTGCCGCACGTGGATGGGCGACCACTCGCGCTGGTGTACCCCCTGAGCTGCCCCGTCGCAGCGGGATGTATCGGCGTGGGGGCGACGATCCAGGAGTTCGATACGCCACCACAGCGCAGCTCTCCACCCGACCTCACGGCTCCTTCGAACAAGGACAGGGTCATCATTTCCAATCTTCAGCCGGCGTCCGGTTCCTGAGCGCGCGCCACGACGGGGCGCCGGTGCGCGCGGTCCCGACGAGTGACACCATGGGCAGCGATGCGTCACCCGACTCGCGTCGTCCCCGCCCTCGCCATACTGGCCGGGTTGACCGGCTTGCCGTGGGCGGCCGGGGTGCCGGCCGGCGCTGAGGGGGTGGGAGGCGCGCAGCAGCAGATCACCGAAGCATTTCGGGAGTTGCGGGTGCTCCCTTCGGTCGCGGCGGGCGCCGCGTTCTTGCAGGGCTACGACGACGCCATGCGGGCAGACCTGCAACAGGCGGGCACGCAGCTGGCGAGCGGGTTCGACAAGCCCGTCACAGTTCGCTTCAGCACGGGGCCGATCACCCTCGCCGGGTCGGAGGAGGCCGCCGTGCCGCTCACGATCAGGGTGCGGGCAAAGGATCCGCCGCCGTCATTTGACGACTCGTTCGGGGCCGCAGCGTTGAAGGTCGACGGACGGTGGAAGGTGTCGTGGACGACGATGTGCCTCATGGTCGAATCGTCCCACCAGCTGTGTCCCCCGACGCCACGGCATCTGGTGCCCGGGCAGATCGTGCCGACGGCCGGACCACAGTTCCGGGTGGCGGGCGGCACCACCGCAGCCATGGCGTCCACGCCCGGCCTCGTCGGCCCGGGTCCCCTCGCCATCGCGCCCGACGGTGGCGTGCTGATCGCTGACGCCGACCGGAACGAGATCCTCGAATGGCACAACGGCACGATGTCCGTCATCGCGGGTGACGGGCTCGAAGGGTTCTCCGGGGACGGAGGCCCGGCGACCGAGGCAGAGCTCGACAGCCCCGGCCCGATTGCCGTCGCCCCGAACGGGACGATCGACTTCGTGGACCGCGCCAACCATCGGGTCCGTGCCATCAGTCCCGACGGGACGATGACGACGGTGGCCGGGAACGGCACCCCCGGCGTCGGGACCGAAACGGCGGGGGAGATGGACGGACGCCAGGCGACGAGCGTGCCGCTGCAGCCGTTGGGTATCGCCGTCTCACCGACAGGGGTCCTCTACGTGGCCTCGAACTCGGACATCATCGCCGTGCCGCCCGACGGGCTCGTGTCGACGGTGGCCGCCGGGGGTCCGCCCGCCGGCGTGGACGTCAACATCGGGGGTAGCCCGACCGCCTTCTACCCGACGGCGCTGGCACTGGACGGCCAGGGCGACCTCGACGTCTTCTCGTCCTCGCCCAAGGAGCTGTTCTCCGTCGATCCGGCCGACGGCCAGGTCACCCTGATCGCGCAGGACTATGCGAATGCGCTGGCCCCGGCCCCCGACGGTTCGGTCCTTGTCGCCGAGCACGGCGGGCCGCCCGAGCGGGTGCACGGAAGCACCGTGACCGCCATCCACCTGACGGACCCGCCGCAGGGAACGAGCCTCCCCCTGGTGGCCGATGGCATCGCCGAAGCCTCCAACGGGACCGTCTACGTCGACACCGAGTCCGGCGACGGGTTCAACATCCAAGAAAACCTGTACGCGGTGACCGGCAACACCGTCCAACCCGTGCCCGTCACGACACCGGCGCTGGCGTCGCTGCCCGCTCCTGGCGCGCCCGAATTCCCGGCCTCCGTCTTCCCGCTCAGTACCCCGGCGCGCGGTGCGCATGCCGCATTGACCTCATGCCCCGCATCGGCTGGCGTCGTCCCGTTCACGTCGAGCGCCAAGGCCGAGGCGCGGCAGCTCCTCGGCGGATGGAACATCGATTTCTCCTACGACCTCCATGCCAGCGACCGCGCCTGGTGGACCGGGCTCATGGCGTCTCCTATCGGGGGTCGCCAGACGGTCGGGGCCGCAACGGCGGCCGCCGGCACGCTGTACGCCCCAGCCATCGCCACGGCCTGTGGGCAGCAACTGGTGGATGATTCCATCAGCGTCGTCATGGCGCCCTCCGAGTACAGCTCAGCGATCGAGCATCTCTACCTCCTCGATCGCTCCGGCACGCCCCTCGTCTACTTCAGTGCGTTCTGAGCGGAGCGACCCGCGGTCGGGACCGCTCACTGGGGGGCGAAGTAGCGGGGGAGCGTGCCACTCGGGACGCTCGCCCCGTTGGTGCGCGCCTCCTGCAGGTGGCCGAGGTCGACCCAGTAGGGGAGGATCGCCGGCGCCAGGTAGTCGCCGCCCCCGCCGGGCTGCACGTCGAAGTGGCTGCCGTCGCTCTGGCGCACGGGGACGCCGTCGATGTCCTCCGTGTAGGTGCCGCCAGGGCAGACGTAGGAGTTCAGGTCCTGCACGTAGACCTGGCCCGGGTGCTGGGCCGCCACCGTGTCCAACATTGCGTTGTAGGCGTCCAGGCGCGCCGTGCTGTCCTGTGGCCACGGCGCGCCATCGGGCTGCTCGCCCGTGCTCTGGCAGGGCTTGGTCATGAGGACCATGAGCGCACCGCGCGCCGTGGCGATCCGTACCGCCTTCTCGAGCTGGCTCTCCACGTAGGCGGCGAAGGTCGGGTTCAAAATGTTGGTCATGTGCCCGCGGTAGAGCCGGTCGAGCACTTCGCCGCCGCCGGCCAGGAGGACCACCACGTTTGGCCGTAACTGCGTGACCCAGTCGGTCCAGGCGGCCGCCCAGGCCTGGCAGGGCACGTTCTGCCGCGGCCCGAAGACGCCGCCCGGTGGACACCGGGCGCTCTGGGGATCGGGCGTGCACGGTGCGCCGACGAGAAACGTGCCGCCCGACTGCTCACCGGTCGTCCCGTCGGCGACACCGCAGCCGAGGATTCCCTCGTTGAGGAGGTGCAGCGCGTCGTACTTCTTCGGGTCGACCTTGAGCGCGGCGTCCAGCCCGATGCCGAGTGTCAAGGCCTGGGAGTCGCCGACGAGGAGCACCCGGGTGGGTGATGTGCTGTAGGCCACTGGAACCGAGGCTGTGATGGCGGTCGCCGGGACCGCGCCGGTGGCCGCGGCACCCAGGGCGATGGTGTCGGCCGCCGGCATGGTGGCCAGGACGATGGCCAGGATCACCACGCCGACCGCCGGGAGCGTGAACACCTGGGCCCGGAAGCGCGTGAAGAAGGTGCCCTGGCGGATCGGCCGCTCCACGAGGAAGAACGACAGGATCGCAATGCCGATCGTGGGGATCACCCTGACGACGTAGAGGGGCCAAGGGCTCAGGCCTGTCCGCTGCTCGTTGATGAAGGTGAACAGCGGGAAGTGCCAGAGGTACATGCCGTACGAGATGCGCCCGATGAAGGTGAAGGGGCGGAAGGACAGGAGCCGCGCCACCGGCGAGTACTGGGCGCACGACACGCTGAGCAGGACGGCACACGCGGCGAGCGCCGCAATGAGAAAGCCGCCGTGATAGGCGAAGGCGTCGCCGGACCGCACGTCGACGTACAGGGCGGTGCTCACGGCGAGGCCAACCACGCCTACCACCGTCAGGACGACGCGGGCCCATTGTGTGCGCGCCTGCCAGTCCTGCTCGGCTCCCTTGCGGCGGCGCTCAGCCCAGAGCCGCAAGCCCAGGGCGAGTGTGGCTCCGGTCAGAACGGACTGGGCGTGGGTGTCGGTGCCGAAGTAGAGGCGGTTGATGTCGGTGGGGTTGTAGAGGAGCGCCATCTCGGTGGCCGAGGCGATCACACCCGTCACGGCCACGGCGACGAGGACCCACAACGAGCGCGTGAGCTTCAACACGCCGAGGAAGACCAGTGGCCAGACGAGGTAGAACTGCTCCTCGACCGCCAGCGACCAGGTGTGGATCAGCGGCGAGGTGAGGCCGGTCATGTGGAAGTAGTCCGAGCCGGACGCGATGTAGTGCCAGTTGGCGAAATAGAAGAGCGCGGAGAGTGAGTCGCCCCTGAGTGTGGGGTAGGTGCCGGCCGGGACGAAGACGCCGTAGAGGATGGAGACCCCGATCAGCATCACGAAGAGCGCGGGGAGCAGGCGCCGGGCCCGGCGGGCCCAGAAGGCCCCGAGCTTGATGGTGCCCCTCTTGCGCCACTCCACGATCAAGAGCGAAGTGATGAGGAATCCCGACAGCGCGAAGAAGGCGTCGAGGAAGAAGAACCCTCCCGAGGTCAGGTACACCCCGCCGTGGACCCCCATGATGCCCAACATGGCGACGCCGCGGATCCCATCGAGGGAAGGCAGGTAGGCGAGCGTGGCTCCCTTGCGCGGGGCGTCGGGAGAGACGCGTGCAGCCATGGCCGGAGCGTACCGTCGGCCAGAGTGGCCGAGGGCTCGGCCGGGACCCGGGACCTGCCGCCGACTCGCCGTGTGTAGAGTCACGCACGCGCTGCGCCAAGGGGGTGTCCATGTCGTGGAAGAAGAGGCACGGGTCGATCGCGCCCAAGGTCGGAACCGCTCTTGCGGGCCTGGCGGCGCTGCTCGTGCTGACGCCTGTGACCCTCAGCTCCCCGCAGGCGGCAGGGGCGGCCACGGCCGGCGTCACCTTCCACAGCGCGGCCACCCTGACCGGCCCCATCACCGTCGGGCACGTCGTCGAGCCCGAATCGATCCACCCGCCGGACCTCGCCGCCAACGGGTACGTGGAGAAGGAGTACTTCGCGTCGGGAACCGCTATGGCATTCAAGGCCGACGCCATGCCGAGCGATGGCAAGTGGACCGTCACGCCGACGACGACAGCGGCCTACAAGACCCGGATCCTGGTGCGACGGCCCACCAACCCTGCCCACTTCAACGGCACCGTGATCGTGGAGTGGATGAACGTGTCGGCCGGCGAGTCCGCACCCGATTGGGACTTCCTCAATCCGATGCTGATGCGCGACGGCTACGCCTACGTCGGCGTCTCGGCCCAGGCGCTGGGCGTGGACGGCGGGAAGTCCCTCCTCGGCACCCCCGGCGCCACGGGAGCGACCGGCGGCCTGGTCGGCGACGAGCCGGCCCGTTACGGCACCTTGCACCACCCCGGTGACCAGTACGCGCTCGACATGTACGCCCAGATCGGACAGGCCCTGAGCGCCCCCCACGCCGCTGCGTTGGGCGGCTTGAAGGAGAAGCACATCCTGGCCGTCGGCGAGTCCCAATCGGCCTTCTACCTGACGACGTACGCCGATGCGATACAGCCGCGCACCAACGTCTATGACGGCATCTTCATCCACAGCCGAGGCGGCTCGGGCGCCTCCCTCGCCGGGACATCGATCGCGTCGAGCAGCGGGCCGGACAACCTGCACATCCGCACCGATCTGAAGGTGCCGGTCTTCATGTCCGAGACACAGACCGACCTCATTCAGCTCGGGTACGCCTCGGCGCAGCAACCGAACACCGACAAGATCCGCACGTGGGAGATCGCCGGCACCTCGCACGCCGACGCCTATTTCGTCGGATCGGCAGCGAGCATTCTGGGCTGTACCATCCCCGTCAACAGCGGCCCGCAGCACCCCGTGGTCCAGGCCGCCTTCACCGCCTTCGACAAGTGGGTCGACAACGGCACGCCCCCGGCGAGCCCGCCACCGTTCACACTGTCGAGCACACACCCGGCGACGTTGGCCCTCGATGCGCACGGCAACGTGATCGGAGGGGTCCGCACCCCGGCTGTCGTCGTGCCGGTGTCCACCCTCAGTGGCGCGCCGGCCGCCGGCTCCAACGCCATCTGCTCCCTCTTCGGGTCGACCGTCGTCTTCACGCCGGCCCAGCTCGCCACTCTCTACGGCTCGAAGAGCGACTACATCGCTGCGTACACCAAGAGCCTGAACAAGGCGATCGCCGGCGGGTACGTCCTCAGCGCCGACAAGGGGTCGCTGCTGGCCCAGGCGGAGCAGGTGCAGTTCCCCGCCGCATAGGCGATCAGAAAGGAGTGCATGCACATGAGTGGACGGAGGACCCCAAGGAATCGGCGCCCCCTTCAGGGTTCGGTGCTGGCAGTCGTCACCATGCTGGCGGCCACCCTCACGGGAGTGACGACGTCAGGGGCCGCCGCCGTGCAGAAGGACCCGGGGCGCTGGAAGATGGTGACGACCACGTCGGTCCGGATCTTCTACTACCAGGGCATGACCCAGGACGATCAGGGAGACTTCTTCTTCGACGGCGTTGACAACGGGCTGTTCAAGACCAACGGCTCGCTGACCCAGCTGGCCGGCACCACGCCGTACATCCCGGCGGACGTCGCCGCCCGGGACAAGTACAACCACATCGGGGCGATCTCCTATGCCAAGAGCACCGGCGTGCTGCTCCCCATGGAGTGCTACAACGGCACGAACTGCGCCAACACCGGTGCGATCGGCGTCGCCAACCCGGCCACCCTGGCCTGGGAGTACGAGGTGAAGCTGGACCCGGCCACCATCAAGAAGGCGATGTGGGCGGCCGTCTCCCCGAACGGCAAGTTGCTCTGGACCTCGTCGGGGAACAACCTCCTCGCATACGCCATGGCGGACATCTCGCCCGCCCACGCCTGGCCGGCCCACGCCGCCATCAAACCGGTGACCGTCCTGAAGAACGCCATCCCCCCGTCCGGCGTCGACGGTGGTGCGTTCTACCGGAATCGGCTGTATCTCGCCGGCACCGTGGGCAACGTCCATCAGGTGTGGTCGATCGACACGTCGAACGGGTCGCGACGCCTGGAGATCTCCCGCACCATCGTGGGCGAGCAGGAGGGCATCGACTTCAACGCGCAGGGCGCCGTGCATCCGGTGCCGCTCTGCAGTGACCCGTCCTGTGGCGCGGCCACGCATGACACGGCGAACTCCTTCGGTGGCCTGCTCCACCTGATGGTGATGCCCCAACCCGACGGGAAGACGCCGCCGACCTATGCGGCGGCCACGCTGGTGTCGTTCGAACCTCGCACTTGATCCACGCCGCCTGAGCCAGAACGTGCCCTCGGAGGAGGTCGGACCCCGGGTGCCATGATTGGCCCATGACAACCGACCTCGAAGAGACGCTCGACGACCTGGAGCGCCGGGCGCTGGGCCGTCAGGTGCCGGATCGGGAGCAGGCCCTCGCCGTCCTCGCCAGCTCCGACGACGACCTGTTGGACGTCGTGGCCGCCGGTGGCCGCGTGCGCCGGCACTTCTTCGCCAACCGGGTGAAGCTGAATCTGATCGTCAACATGAAGAGCGGCCTCTGTCCCGAGGATTGCTCGTACTGCTCACAGCGGCGCGGCTCGGACGCCGATGTCCTGAAGTACAACTGGGTGGATCCGGCCGAGGCGGCGGAGACCGCCGACCGCGCCATCGCCGGTGGGGCGAAGCGGGTGTGTCTCGTCGCCAGCGGGCGGGGGCCGTCCGACCGTGACGTCGACCGGGTGGCCGAGACCGTGCGCGTCATCAAGGAGCGGCACCCGGACGTGGAGATCTGCACGAGCCTGGGCCTCCTGACTGCCGAGCGGGCGGATCGCCTGGCCGACGCCGGCGTCTTCGCCTACAACCACAACCTCAACACCAGCGAGGCCAACTACGGCGAGATCTGCTCCACCCATACGTACGCCGACCGCGTCGCGACGGTGGGCGTGGCGGAGACGGCCGGCCTGTCGCCGTGCTCGGGGGCCATCTTCGGGATGGGGGAGTCCGACGAGGAGATCGTCGATCTGGCCCTTGACCTCCGCAAGCTCAATCCCGACTCGGTGCCGGTCAACTTCCTCATCCCCTTCGAGGGCACGCCGCTGGGCGGCCAATGGCAGCTCACACCGCAGCGCTGCCTGCGCATCCTGGCGCTGTTCCGCTTCTTCTTCCCCGACGCCGAGGTGCGGATCGCCGGCGGGAGGGAGATCCACCTGCGCACGCTGCAGACGCTCGGGCTCCACCTCGCCAACTCCATCTTCCTGGGCGACTATCTGACCAGCGAAGGCCAGGCCGGCCAGGCCGATCTCCAGATGATCGCCGATGCCGGCTTCGTGGTGGAGGGGCAGGACGACGTCTCGTTGCCGGCCTCCCGCCGCGACCTGGTCACGCTGCGCCGCCGCGGGCCGGGGACCGCCGTCCCCGCCAACGCCTGACCAACGCCTGACCAACGCCTGACCACCGCGTGAGACACAGCCGTAGCGCGCCGCCTCAACCGCCGGCCCGCCAGGACCGTCCGATCTGGCGCAGGGTGACACTCACCCGGCCCTCGATCCCGATGTCCGGCGGACCGGTACCCGGGTAGATCCTGGGCACGCCGTGGAACGCCAGGCGTGACGGACCGCCGAAGACGAAGAGGTCACCGCTGGCCAGCATCACGTCCCGGTAGGGGCGGCTCGGCCGGTCGCTGTTGCCGAAGCGGAAGACGCAGCTGTCGCCCAGGCTGATCGTCACGACCGGCGAGCCCGCCGCCACGACCTCGGCGCCCTCAATCTTGTCCTGGTGGAGGCCCAGCTTCGCCCCGGCCTCGTAGAGGTTGAGGATGGCGGCGTCGTAGGCCACCGGCTCGTACCCGGTGGCGGCACATGCTGCCGCACCCAGCCGGGCCAGCAGCGGCGGGAACGCCTTCACGGGAGCGCCGTCGCCGTCGTCGCACGTCCGGCTGTAGCGGTAGGGGTACCAGTGCCAGCCGAGGCACACGGCCCGTGTCGAGAACGCTGTGCCGTTCGGCATCTTGGGCCGGCGCAGGCCGGCCGGAGGTTCGGCCCACTCCCCGAAGGCGTCGGCCAACTCGAGCTGGGCCCCCCGGTCCAGCCAGCCCGGCACCCACACGGCGCCCGGCGCAATGTCGACCGGTCCCGCAGGCTCTTGGTCCAGCGGAAGCGACAGTTGGCTCACCACGACAGTGTCGCCCGCGCCGGACCGAGCTGCTGGCGGAAATCAGACATCAGCGCACTCCCGCCGCCAACGAGCCGAACGCCACCGGCCGCCCCTCCGCCACGCGGCGCTCGATGGCCGCGGCGCAGTCCTCGGGGGACGCCGTCGCCGTGTCCACCTCCAGGTCGTAGACGCCCGGGTCGTGCACGGCACGCTCCCAGCGGTGCACGATCTCGGGGACGCCTCCACCCGCCTCGGACGTGACGTAGCCACCCTGCGCGCCGGCCGGGTCCGCATCGCGTCGAGCCATGATCACCTCGACCGGGCAGTGCACGCCGACGAGATACGCCGGCCGTCCCGCCAGCAGCAGAGCGACCCGGCGCAGGACGCCCAAGGGCTTGGAGTAGTCGTCGTGATGGCCGACATCGACGACGACGTTGATACCTGCGCCGCTCCACGCCACGACCGCCGCGTACAGCGCGTCGTACAGCACGACCACGGAGTCCTCGAGGTCGGGCCGCTCCCCGCCGGGCCGCAGGCCGATGCCGGGTCGCAACGCCGGCGGGATCACGCCCGCCAAGGCGTCCACGCCGAAGTTGAGCCAGAGCCCATCGGACGACGCCTGCAATACCGACGCGATGCTCGACTTGCCCGAGCGCGGCACACCGTTCAGGACGACGATCGTCCCGCGCCCACCGGTCATCCCCGGATCTCGTCCAGCCTCTTGGACGCCACGTCCACCCGGTAGACGACGCCATGCGGGTGCCCGCAGCGCAACGCCTCCTCCGGCGTGAGGTCCAGCAGCTGCCCTAACAGCATCCGCCCGATCATCTCGTGCGAAATGATGAGCGGGCGCCCCGCCCCGGACTCGCCGATGACGCGCAGGGCGTGTGCCGCCCGCACGGCGCCGTCGGCATAGCTCTCGCCGTCGGGAAAGCGCCACCGGTACTTGTCCGCCGCCCGCGTGGCCATCTCCCCGGGGAAGTCCCTCTCGATCTCCTCGGCCTGCAAGCCCGCCATGGCGCCGTGATGGATCTCCGCCAGCTCGTCGACGATCACGACGGCGCAACCGAGAGCGTCGGCGTACAGCTGCGCCGATGTCTGCGCTCGGCCGAGCGGGCTCGAGAAGACCCCGTCAATGGAGCACCCGAGCAGCCGCGGGGCCATCCGCTGCAACCCTGCGATCCCTTCCGGGGTGAGCGGCGAATCGAGCTGTCCCTGCCCGCGCCGCACCGTGTTCCACTCCGTCTCGCCGTGTCGGGCGAGAAAGACCTCGGTGACGCCCCCGACCGGCCGGGCCTCGCTCAGACCCTCTCCTGCGTCGGCATCGCCTGGTGCGCCGGGACTGGGTAGACCGGCATGGCGGTTGCGGGGGCGGCCTCAATCATGGAGGCCTGCGTGCACCCCAGCGCCATGACGTTGGCCGACTGGTCCTTGGACGTGCTGGGCAGCTTGGGCACCCTCGGGTCACTGCGCTTCGGGTGGAGCGTCGACGTGAGGTCGCCCGCCGTGTGGCGGCGCCAGGACGAGATGTTGGGTGCCTTCACCCCGAAGCGCTCCTCCAAGAAGCGCAGCTGTGAGGTGTGGTCGAACACCTCGGAGGCCACGTGCCCGCCGCGGCTGAAGGGCGAGAGGACGAGCATCGGCACCCGGAAGCTCATGCCGACCGGGCCGGCTGCGCCGCCGGCATCGTCGGGCAGCGGCGAGACCGTGACGTACTCGCCGGCCGTCCCCTTCGGCGGCACCGGTGGCGGCACGTGGTCGAAGAAGCCGTCGTTCTCGTCGTACATGTGGAAGAGCACCGTCTTGGACCACACCTTGGGGTTGGACACCAGTGCCGCCAAGACCTGGCTGGTGAGCCACTCGCCGAGGGCCGGCGGCGACGACGGGTGCTCGTCGTAGCCGAGGGGCGGGATGATCCAGCTGACTGCGGGGAGCGTCCCCGCCTGAATGTCGCTGACGAAGTCGGTGGGGTAGAGCGGCAGGAAGGCCTTCTGGTACAGCGTCGACGACGGGTTCTGGTACTGGGCGAAGTAGGGCAGGATGGCGTCGCTGATGAGCAGCCCGTTCTTCTGAATGAAGTCGATGCTGTAGACGTCGCCCGGCGGGTTGTAGACCTTCCAGCTCACGCCGGCGTCCTCCAGCACCTCGGGCATGGTGTCCCATTTTGCGGTGCCGATGACGTCGGAATCATCGTTGGTGATGAGCATCGGCCCGCCGGCCGCGCCCGTGGGGTCGACCGTGCCCGACATCGCCATGAGTCGGTTCGGGTGCGTCGGCCCCATGACCGAGCAGTGGTAGTTGTCGCACAGGGTGAAGGCGTCGGCCAGCGCGTAGTAGTAGGGGATGTCCTTGCGCTGGTAGTAGCCCATGGTGAGGACGCCGTGCTCGGGGCCCTGGTAGTCGGACTGCACGTGCGTGCTGACGAAGGCGCCGTTGTCGCCCATGTTCCAGCTGGAGTGCTCGGCCGGCCAGCCGTGGTCGAGGTCCTGGGTGCACTCGCCGATGCCCGACGCGCTGTCGAGGTGGAAGGGCAGCAGCGTCTTGTCGCGCCCGCCCGGCCAGGCCTGGGCGAAGTTCCCGAGGCTGCCCTTCGGGTGGTCGTCGAATCCACGCGCGCCCGGGTACGTGCCGTAGTAGTGGTCGAAGGAGCGGTTCTCCTGCATCAGGAAGACGACATGCTCAATGGCCCCGAGGTCGGAGCCGGCCGGCTTCGTGCGCGCGGCGAACTGCGCCATGGCGGCGCCGGCGCGGTCGCCCCGGCTCCCCGCGGCCAGGATGGCGCCGCCTCCCGTCGCCAGCGCGGCGGCCAGCATGGTCCGGCGGTCGAAGCGCGCCCGATCGAGGCTCATGGCCCTACTCCTTCACGTGTCGTTCCTCACGTGGGCCCCCCGGCCCCCAGCTCACTGCTCACTGCCTCGTGCACTGGCCGACCGCGTCGACCTGCCCTCCCCGTCGCCCTACGCGTCCCTCACACGGACTCGATGAGCGTCGGATCGTTGTTCCGCACGTTACCGATTCGCGGCCCGACGCGGTGGTGCACCACCGTGCCGGCCGGCGGGGGCCGCAGCAGCGCCCGTAGCTCCTCGACGTCCTCGTTGGCCG
Organism: Acidimicrobiales bacterium; assembly: GCA_036273055.1. GTDB lineage: Bacteria > Actinomycetota > Acidimicrobiia > Acidimicrobiales > RAAP-2 > Bog-473. Next base: position 26,907 of record DATAXG010000091.1, read on the forward strand.
GGTCGAGCCAGAGGTCGAAGGTGGCCGGGTCGAGGATCACCGGCATGCGGTCGTGGATGCCCGCCATGTCCTGGCCGGCCGAGGTGGTGATCACGGTGCAGCTCCGGATGAGCGGCGCGTCCGGCCCGGCGCTCTTGTCGCGCCAGCGCTCGGCCAGCCCGGCGAAGGCCAGCGGCTGCCCGTCGGCCCGGTCGAAGTAGTGCGGCTGCTTGGCTCCGGTCTTCGTCTTGTGCCACTCGTAGAACCCGTCGGCGGGGACGATGATGCGCCGCTCCCGGAACGCCTCGCGGAACGACGCCCGGGTGGCCACGCTCTCGCCGCGCGCGTTGAAGAGCCGGCTGCCGGACTTGGCGTCCTTGGACCACCAGGGGATGAGGCCCCAGCGGAAGTTCATGAGGATCCGCTCCGGCTCGCCGCCCTGTTCCGCCGGGCCCCCTTGCTGCGGATTCTGTTCTGGGAGCCGGGCCGGGCGGTCCCGCACCCCGAGCACCCCGTCGGTCGGGGCGACGTTCCAGCTGGGGGCGTGCTCCCCGTCGGCCCCCTCGGCCAGCTCGGCCCCGAAGTAGCGGGCGATCTTGGCCGGCGGGGTGTAGAGAGCGAAGCGGCCGCACATGCGGGTGCATTGTGGCCCAGCGCGGCGTGTGCGGGGCATCTGTCACCCTGACCTGGGTGTTTGGACGTGTCCGTACTCAGCAGGATCAGCGATTCTGACGGACCATGGTTCCGCACGGAATTCACACCTGGTTTCGCAGCAGCAGGCGCTACATCGAGATAGGAGCACATATAGTTGCCTTATAGGACAACTTTTGGTACTCTTAACCATGCCCGTAGAGACCCCGGCCCAGGTGATTGAGGTGTTCCACCTGCTGTTTCTGCGCGTCCTTGCCTCTGATCGTCAAGACTGGTTCGTGCTGAAGGGCGGGGCGAATATCCGATATTTCTTCGAGAGCCATCGCTACTCGAACGACATCGACTTGGACTTCCATGGGCGCGAGGCGTGGAAGGTCGGCGAGACGGTCGAAAAGGTTCTCGGAGGCAGGGCGCTCGGGATTCTGACTCGCCAGGCCAAGATCGAAATCGCGGAGACATCGGCGCCGAAGCAGACGAACACCACGCGTCGTTGGAAGATCGGTCTCGTCGCCGAAGGCCACACCGGCACCATCCGGACAAAGGTTGAGTTCTCGGACCGGAATGGCTGGGGCGACGATGTCGCGTTCGAGGCAGTGCCCGACGCCGTCGTCCGTCCCTACGGGGTCACGGCGCCGTTGGTGGTTCACTATCGGGAGACGGCTGCGATCGATCAGAAGATTGCGGCCTTGGCCCTGCGCAGCGAGACAAAAGCCCGCGACGTGTATGACCTCGACCTGTTGATCCGTCGGCGTCATGCAGCGCCTCCGCCTCGGCCGGACCTTTCGCCTGAACATGCGTCGGAGGCCGCACTGCGAGCTTTGGAGATTCCATTCGACAGCTTCAGATCCGAGGTGGTCCCGTTCCTCGACCCGGACGTCGCGGCCCTCTACGACGAGGCGACCTGGGATCAGATGCGCACCGGTGTGGCCACATCATTGGATGAACTCGTCAGCACAACGGGAGGGGACCAATGAGAAGGACAACGGATGCATACGCGTCGTTGCAAAACTTCGGACGCCCCGTGGTGACCACCCGCGATGCTGCCGTCATGTGGGGTGAATCACTGCCCACAGCCGCTCGAACCCTGGCGCGGCTCGCCGACGCCGGCTTGGTGACCAAGATTCGCCAAGGCATCTGGAGGATCGGGAATGAGGCACTCGATCCCACTTACGTGCTGCCGATCCTCACCAACCCCTTCCCGAGCTATGTCTCAGGCTGGAGCACCCTCTTCGACCACGGGATGGTCGAGCAGATCCCACGTTCGGTCTTTGCGGTCTCGCTCGATCGACCCAAGACGATTGACACGGAGATCGGACGGTTCGAGATCCATCGCGTCCAACCCGAGGTCTTCGGTGGATTCGAAGGCGCAACAGGAACTCGGGCCGGTGTGGCACGCCCTGAGAAGGCCCTCTTCGACACGGTCTACGTCTTTCTGGTCCACCGCGGACATGTGACACTGCCTGAACTCGAACTCCCGGAGGGGTTCGACCAGGAAGAACTGAATCAATGGGTCGAAGCGATCACCTCTGAGCGACTGCGGACAATGACCCGCCGAACATTGGCCGAACTCGTCGATGGAGCCGCTCTGCAAACTGCGTCGTAGCGTTTCCTGCGGCGGAGATCGGCGAGCAACGGGTCTTCGAGGGGCCAGCGCAGGCCGCACTTTCAGCACCATCCATCCTGACCTGGCCCTTCGGCTCCCCGAGCGGGAGGCACACGGCCTGGCTAGGGTACGAACATATGTTCGCTTTCCCTGCCGGTGACCCGTCGTCCCCCCGTTCCCGGGAGCTCCCCGCCGGGCTGGCCGACCGGGTCCGGCCCACCACGCCGGTCGCCGGGCGGACCCTGCCCGTGCCGCCGCCCCTGGCCCCGCTTTTCCCGGCCGGCTCCCTGCGCCGGGGCACCACCACCACGGTGGCGGGCTTGCCCGGCCACGGCGCCACCACCCTGGCCCTGGCCCTCATGGCGGCGGCGTCCGCCGCCGGGAGCTGGTGTGCCGTCGTCGGCCTGGCCGACCCGGGGGTGGTGGCCGCCGCCGGCCTCGGGATCGATCTGCGTCGCGTCGTCTTCGTCCCGCACCCCGGCAACGGGTGGGCCGAGGCGGCCGGTGACCTCCTCTCGGGGGTCGATGCCGTCCTGGTGCGCCCGCCCGGCCGGGCCCGCCTGACCGCGGCGCGCCATCTGACCGCCCGCGCCCGCGAGCGCCAGGCCGCGCTGGTGGTCCTGCTCGAGGCCCCGGGCGCCTGGCCCGAGGGTGGTGACCTGGCTCTCTCGGTCGGGGCGGTCGAGTGGGAAGGGATCGGGCGGGGCCACGGCCACCTGCAGGGCCGCCGGGCCGAGGTGCGGGTCAGCGGCCGCCGGGCCGCCGGCCGGGTCAGCGAGTGCTCGCTCTGGCTCCCCGCCGGCTCGGGTGCGGTCGAGGGTGACGCGGACGCGGACACGGACGTGCAGGCGGGAGCGGCGCGGCGCGGGCCGGCGGGAGCCGGTCCCGGTGAGGGGCCGGAGGCGGCCTGAGCGGAGCGGTGGAGAAGAAGTGGAACGGTTGGTCGTCATCGTGTGCCCCGAGCTCCTCGAGGAAGGGGCGAAGGGGGAGGAGGCCCGGCGGTTCGCCCGCGTGCTGGAACGGGCCGGCGGGCTCTGCCCGTGGGTCCATCCGGTCCGCCTCGGGGTCGGCGCGCTGCCCGCCCGCGGCCCCGCCCGGTTCTTCGGTGGCGAGGAGGCGGTGGCGGAGCGCCTGGCCGGCACCGTGGGGGAGGAGGCCACCATCGGCGTGGCCGACGGGCTCTTCGCCGCCATGCTGGCCGCCCGTCTGGGCCTGATCGTCCCGAGCGGGGGGACGGCGGACTTCCTCGGCCCCTGGTCGGTGGCCACGTTGGCCCGGCCCGACCTCGCCGTCACCTTGCAGCGGCTGGGGGTGACCACCCTGGAGCAGTTCTCCGCCCTGCCGGCCGGGAGCGTCTCGGACCGCTTCGGGGCGGACGCGGCCGCCTGCCACGCGGTGGCCCGGGGGGAGAGCGGGGAGTTGGTCGGGCTGCGCGACCGCGGCATCGAGCGCCGGCTGCGGGTGGCCCGGGGCGAGGACCCCGACCGGGGCCCCGACGTCCCGCCCCCGCCCTCCCAGCCCGGCTTCTTCGGCGGCGCCTCCGAGGCCGACAACCGGGCCGCCCGCTCCTTCGTCCGCGTGCAGGAGCGCCTGGGGGTGGAGGCCGTGGTGATGGGCCGGCTGCGCGGCGGGCGGGATCCGGCCGGCCAGTCGGTGCTGCTGCCCTGGGGCAGCCCCGAGGTGGAGGCGGTGGCGGCCGGCGCCCCGTGGCCGGGTCAGGTCCCCCCGCCGGCGCCGACCGACGTGCTGCGGGTGCCGCTGCGCGCCGAGGTGGCCGACGCCACCGGCCGTCCCGTCGAGGTGAGCGGGCGGGGGTTGCTCACCGGCGGCGTCGAGCGGCTGTCGGTGGCGGGCGGCCCCTGGCAGCCGGTCCTGGGGTGGGCCGGCCCCTGGCCGGTGACCGAGCGCTGGTGGTCGGTGCGCCGCCGCCGGGCCCGGCTGCAGGTGGTCACGGCCGGGGGCGTGGCCCGCCTGCTGTGCACCGAGCGGGGGCAGTGGTGGGTCGAGGCCGTCTATGACTGAGGCCTACGCCGAGCTCCATGCCCACTCGGGGTTCAGCTTCCTCGATGGAAGCAGTGATCCCGAGGAGCTGGTGGCCGAGGCGGACCGGCTCGGGCTGGCCGCGCTGGCGCTGACGGACCATCACGGCTTCTACGGCGTGGTGCGCTTCGCCGAGGCGGCCCGGGTGTGCGGGCTGCCGACCGTCTTCGGCTCCGAGGTGACGCTGGCACCGGCGGGTGCCCGCACCGGCGAGCCGGACCCGACCGGCGCGCACCTCCTGCTGCTCGCCCGGGACCCCGTCGGCTACGCCCGGCTCTCGACCGTGCTGGCCGACGCGCACCTCGAAGGCGGGGAGAAGGGGAAGCCCGTCTTCACCCTCGACGCGCTGGCCCGCGCCGCGGGGGACCACTGGCTGGTCCTGAGCGGTTGTCGGAAAGGGGCCGTCCCGGCCGCGCTGATGGAGGCCGGGCCCCGGGCCGCCTCGCGCGAGGTCGGGCGCCTCGTCGATGCGTTCGGGCGCACCAACGTCGCGCTGGAGCTGTGGGACCACGGGGACCCGCTCGACACGGCGCGCAACGACGCGCTGGCCCGCCTCGCCGTCGAGTGGGACGTCGACGCCGTGGCCACCAACAACGTGCACTACGCCACGCCGGCCGGCTTCCGGCTGGCCACCACGCTCGCCGCCGTGCGGGCG
>DATAXG010000092.1:0-7958 GCA_036273055.1 Acidimicrobiales bacterium
TAAACTTTTGCTTGCAGCGCCGGAACCCTGTCCTGGGCCGCGCACGACGAGGAGCTTCATGTTCGACGGTCGTTGGCGAACTGCCGTCGACCGGACCACCGGTCCGGTCGGCCAGACACTCCACCGCCATGGCATCACCGCAGACGTGCTCACCGCGACCGGCCTCGTGTCGGCCTCGGCCACCGCCGTCCTGGTGGCGTCGGGCCATCTCCACCTCGCCATCATCTTCTTGATCATCACCGGAATGCACGACCTCTTCGACGGGCCGGTCGCCAAGGCGGCGGGCACGGCGTCGGTACGCGGTGCCTTCTTCGACTCGGTCACCGACCGCATCGCCGATGCCGTCCTGATGTTCGGCTGCGCCTGGTACCTGTTGAACCGGGGGGACGGCCACCTCGCCTTGCTGCCCATGGCGATCCTGGCGGTGACCGCGCTCGTCTCCTACGAGAGGGCCAAGGCGGAGTCACTCGGCCTCTCGGCCAAGGGCGGCCTGATGGAGCGGGGCGAGCGCATGTTCCTGCTCGGCGTCGCCTTCTTGAGCAGTGTCATCTTCGTCCCGGTGCTCTGGATCCTCCTCGTCCTCGTCTCGTTCACCGCCGTCTCCCGCTTCGTCAAGGTCTGGAATGCCGCCTCGGGTCGCGACGCCGTCATCCGGAGACGCATCGAGGCCTGGCGCGAGGGTCGGGTCGACTCGCGCTGGCGGGCGTGGCGCGAGTCGCGTGAGTCCACCGGCGTGCCGCGCGGCGAGCTGGCCCGGACGACCGGTGCCCCCGTGGGTCGCTGGCGGGCGCGGGCCCGGCGCCAGGAGACGGTGAGCAGTCGTTCGGGTCGCACCCTCCGGGACCGTCGTCGGGTCACCCGCGGCCAGCACGCCGGCGAACGCCGCAACACCCGCCGCACGCCGCCCGCATCCTGATCCGGTTCCTCGACCGGTTGTCGTGATGCGGCGCGCCACGACCAAGTACCTCACCTACCGCGGCCTCGCCGCGGGCATGGGCCACATCCCCGAGCCGCTCGCGCAAGGCGTGGCGCGCGGAGTGGCCCGGGTCATGGCCCTGCGGGGCGGTCCCGCACTCTTCATGAACGAGCGCCATTTGCGGCGCGTGCTGGCCAGCGAATGCCCCGACGGCGTCGAGCCCGACCCTGCGCTGGTGCGCCGGTGGAGCATGCGCACCTTCGACTCCTACGCGCGCTACTGGTGCGACGGCGCCCGACTTCCTTACGAAAGCGAGGCCGGGGTGCGCGCCCGCTGGCAGCTGCTGGAGGGGCGCGAGCATTTGCGGGCGGCCCTGGACCGCGGGCGCGGCATTGTCATGGCCCTGCCTCACGTCGGCAGCTGGGAATGGGGCGGCTACTGGCTGGGCCTCGAGGGCATGCCGATGACGGCGGTGGTCGAGCGCCTCGAGCCTGAAGAGCTGTTCGAGTGGTTCATAGGACAGCGGGCGGCCATGGGGCTGACGGCCGTCCCGCTCGGCGACGGCTCGAGCTCGGCCTTGCTGCGGGCGCTCAAGGCCAACAACATCGCCGGCCTCGTCAGCGACCGCGATCTCGTGGGAAACGGGGTGGAGGTGGAGTTCTTCGGGGAGAGGACGACGCTCCCGGCCGGCGCCGCCACCTTGGCCCTGCGCACGGGGGCGCCCCTGCTGCCGGTCGTCGTCTACTCGGGCCCGGGCAACTGGCACAGCGGTGTGGTGCACCCACCGCTCGACACCTCCCGCCAGGGCCGGATGCGCGAGGACATCGCCCGGGTGACCCAGGACATGGCCACCACATTCGAGAACGACATCCGTGCCCGCCCCGAGCAGTGGCACCTCTACCAACCGAACTGGCCGAGCGACCCCCGGTGAGGATCGCCATGGTCTCGCCCTACGCGCTCTCCAGCGTCGGGGGCGTGCAGGGACAGGTGACGGGGTTGGCGCGCGCCCTGCGCGCCCGGGGCCACCACGTGACCGTGGTGGCCCCGGCGAGCGGAGGCGACACTGTGCCCGCGGACGTGGGGGACCACTTCGTCATCGGGCGCCCCCGCGGGTTGCGTTCGAACGGGTCGGTGGCCCCGGTGGCGCCCTGGCCCACGGCTGCCGCCCGAGCCGGGCGGTTCGTCCGCCGCGGCGGCTTCGACATTGCGCACCTGCACGAGCCCCTCGCACCCATGGCCGGGTACGGGCTGGTACTCCGTGCGCCGCTCCCCATGGTCGGCACATACCACCGGTCCGGTGTGAGCCGATGGGTGCGTCCGCTGCATTTCCTCACGAAGCTGGTCGGGCAGCGCATGCAGATCCGCGTCGCCGTCTCGGAGGCGGCCCGAGAGACGGGCCTGCGCGAGGGCGGCGGCGCATTCGAGGTGTTGTTCAACGGGGTCGAGATGGAACGGTTCGAGTCGGCGCTGCCCGACCGCGATCCCGAAGGTCGTCCCATCGTGCTGTTCCTCGGTCGTCACGAGCCGCGCAAGGGCCTGGAGGTGCTGCTCGACGCCGTCGCCCTCCTGGAGCGGCCCGCCGTGCTCTGGGTGGCCGGAGGAGACCCCGGCGTCGAGGTGCAGCGTCGCTGCCGGCTGCCGTCGGATCAGGTCCGGTGGCTGGGTCAGATCAGCGACGACGAGAAAGCCTCCCGGCTGGCCGGCGCGGATGTGCTGTGCGCCCCCTCGCTCTACGGCGAGTCCTTCGGCGTGGTGGTCCTCGAAGGCATGGCGGCAGGTTGTGCCGTCGTGGCCTCCGACATCGAGGGCTACCGCGCCGCGGCAGGCGGGCACGCCGCGCTGGTGCCACCCGGCGACCCCGGCGCCCTGGCCCGTGCCCTGGAGGCAGTGCTGGCCGAAACCGTCGCCGGCTCGTCGACCGCCGCCCGCAAGGAGGCCACGGAATACGCCCGGGCCTGGTCGATGGACACCCTGGCCGGGCGATATCTCGAGCTCTACGGGCAGGCGATCGACGCCTTCGGCGGCAGGCGCTGACGGACCTGTTCGGGGACCGGTGACCGGCAGGTCGTAGGCTGCGTGGCCTCATGGCCGATCAACAAGAGGGTGCGGGGACGTCCGACGGCGGTAATCGCAACCGAAACAGGAACCGCAACCGCAATCGCAATCGCAGCGGCAGCGGCAGCGGCTCGTCCGGCTCAGGCGGGGGCGGCGGCAACCGGTCGGCCAACTCCGGTGGCCGCTCCGGCTCGAACGGGCAGGGACAGCGCCGAGGCGGCGGTGGGAGCCGGCAGCGCTCGTCCCAGGGCTCGGGCAGAGGCGGCGGCAGTGGTGGTGGTGGCAACCGGTCGCAATCACGTTCGAACGCGCGCCAGCGAAGCGGACCGCCACGGTCCGCCGTCGCACTGGCGCCACCCCCGCCTCTCGAGCCGCTCCATGTGCTGCCCACTCTCGGCGCCCCCCAGGTCTTCCCGGCCGAGGTGGCGGCCAACCGCCGCCGGGTCGTCACGTTGTGTGCCGTGTCCGCCGTGCTGCCCGCGCTCCTGCTCGGGGCGCTCGTCTGGGTGACCTTGTCCATGATCGTCGGCGCCGTCGTGTTCGTCGTCGCCGGCGCGGCGGTGATGTACGCGCTGTGGCGGCTGGCGCCGTCGGTCGCGCGCAAGCGGATCGGTGCCGTGCCCATCGACGAGCAGGACGAGACCCGCCTGTGGAACCTCACCGAGGGCCTCTGCGCCACGTTCGGGCTGAGCATGCCGACGCTGTGCGTCCTCGACGACGACGTCCCGAACGCGTGCGCGCTCGGTCGCGACGCACGCAACTCCGTCGTCGTGGTGACGACCGGCCTCCTGCGCCGACTCGACCCCATTGCGCTCGAGGGCGTGATCGCCCATGAGCTGGCGCACGTGAAGCGGGGTGACAACGGCGTCTCGTGCATCGGCATCACGCTCGCCCGGATCTTCGGCGGGGCGTCCACGCTGCGGCGCTGCGTCGGGGAGAGCCGCGAATACCGGGCAGATGTCGTGAGCGCGTCGGCCGTGCGCTTCCCCCGCGGCCTGCTGGGTGCGCTGCAGACGATGATGGCCGCGCCCGCCCCAGCCGAGGGCTCCTTCTTCGCCACACCGGCCCGTTTCGGGCCCACCCGCTGGGTGTGGATCGACCCCTCGGTCGGGCACCGGGAGGAGGCCCCGCTGCCCGGGGATCTCGATGCCACCTCGGTGAGGGCCGCCGCGCTGAGCGAGTGGTGAGAAGGGGCGGCCCACCCTCGTAGACTGGGCGGATGACAACCGGGACCTTCACCGTCAAGCGGGGGTTGGCGGACATGCTTCGGGGCGGCGTCATCATGGACGTCGTCAACGCCGAGCAGGCCAAAATTGCCGAGGACGCTGGTGCGGTCTCGGTCATGGCACTCGAGCGGGTGCCGTCCGACATCCGCCGCGACGGTGGTGTGGCGCGCATGAGCGACCCGTTGCTGATCGAGGGGATCATCGAGGCCGTCACCATCCCGGTGATGGCCAAGGCGCGCATCGGGCACTTCGCCGAAGCCCAGGTGCTGCAGTCGCTCGGCGTCGACTTCATCGACGAGTCCGAGGTGCTGACACCGGCCGACGAGGCGCACCACATCGACAAGTGGCCCTTCACCGTCCCATTCGTGTGCGGCGCCACCAATCTGGGTGAGGCGCTGCGGCGCATCTCGGAGGGTGCAGCCATGATCCGCTCCAAGGGTGAGGCCGGGACAGGCAACATCGTGGAGGCGGTGCGCCATCTGCGCTCCATCCTCGGCACCATCCGCGCCCTGACCCAGGCCGACAGCGCCGAGCTCTACGGCTGGGCCAAGGAGCTGGGCGCGCCGGTCGGCCTCGTCCAGGAAGTCGCCGCCACCGGGAAGCTGCCTGTGCCGTTGTTCTGCGCCGGCGGCATCGCCACGCCGTCGGACGCCGCGCTCGTGATGCAGCTCGGTGCCGAGGCCGTCTTCGTCGGCTCGGGCATCTTCAAGTCGTCGGACCCCGCCCGCATGGCCTCGGCCATCGTCGAGGCCACGGCCCACTTCACCGACGCCGAGCACGTGGCCAAGGTGTCGCGCGGCCTCGGTGAGGCGATGCGGGGGCTCGAGGCGTCGCACTACGGCGAGCATCTCGCCGACCGGGGGTGGTAGTCGGGGTCCTCGACCTGCAGGGGGACGTGCGCGAACACCAGGCCGCACTGGCCGTCGTGGGGTGCGCCACCAGGCCGGTCAAGCGTCCGGCCGATCTCGACGGGCTCGCCGGCCTGGTCTTGCCCGGCGGCGAATCCACGACCTTGTCCATGCTGCTGGAGTCGACAGGCCTGTTCGACGCGATCGCGGCCCGGATCGGCCCGGCGGCGGAGCGTCCGCTGCCCCTGCTCGGGACTTGTGCCGGGCTCGTCCTGGTCGCCCGGGAGGTGCTCGACGGGCGTCCGGACCAGCGGACCTTCGGCATCCTCGACGCCGTCGTGCGGCGCAACGGCTACGGGCGCCAGGAGCAGTCCTTCGAGGCCGACATCGTGTTCGGCTCCGGCGAAGGGCCGTCGCTGCCCACCGTGTTCATCCGGGCTCCGGTGGTGGTCTCGGCCGGCGACGACGTCGACGTCCTGGCCACGCTGGACGGGGTGCCGGTCCTGGTGCGCCAGGGTCCGGTGCTGGCCACGTCCTTCCATCCCGAGCTCACGGCGGACCGCCGGGTCCATCGTCTTTTCGCCGAGATGTGCGGGTCCGACAGCTCCGGCGGGCCGTTCGGATAGCGGCGCGCATGCGGCGTTTCATCCCGACCGTCACCTGCCCCGATCGCGTCGGCATCGTGGCCGCCGTCACGGGGCTCATCGCGGGCCGCGGCGGCTCGGTTCTGCAGGCGGGGCAGCACGGCGACCTGGACTCGGGGCGCTTCTAGGAGCGCGCCGATGTCGTGGTCCTGGCCCGCTACATGCAGATCCTCCCGCCGTCCTTCTGCGCCGGCCGTGAGAGCACCATCATCAACGTCCACCACTCGTTCTTGCCGTCCTTCGCCGGCGCCCGCCCCCACCGCCAGGCATTCGAACGGGGTGTGAAGCTCATCGGCGCCACCTGCCACTGCGTCACGGCCGAATTGGGCGAAGGCCCCGTCATTGAGCAGGACACTCGGCGCATCGACCACGGCGACTCGGTCGAAGAGCTGCGGCGGGTGGGTCGTGACGTCGAGCGGACCGTGCTGGCCCGTGGGCTGCGCTGGCATCTGCAGGACCGGATCCCGCTCAACGGTCACACGACCGTCGTGTTCCCCTGATCCGGTCAGACGCGTGACCGCCCGAGATGGGCGACCAGCGCTGCGATCCGATTGCTCACGATGGCGTCGACGCCCGCCTCGAGCATCCGTGTCGTGTCCTCGGCCGTGTCCACCGTCCACGTCGACACCCGCAGGCCTGCATCGTGCACGGCGGCCACCCCGTCGGTGGTCACCAGCCCGAACATCGGATTCCAGTACTCGGCCCCCAGCTCGTGGAGGAGTTCCAGGGGCGGCTCGGGGCCATCCGTCCAGGTGAGCCCGATGCGGGCCTCGGCGGAGCGGGCCCGCAGCTGCTGCAGCGCCGCGACGTTGCCGGTCACGAACAGGCAGCGGTCCAAGGCACCCGCCGACTGCACCGCCTCGAGCCCGCCGGGCACGACCTCACGCCGGGTGAAGTCGACCATGAGCGGCAGTGGGACCGCCGCCAGCACGTCGGACAGCGTGGGGATGCGGACGTCGCCCTCGCCGAGCGCCACGACGTCGGCCAGGTCCACGTCGCCCGCGGAGACCCCGAGACCCCACAAGCGCTCGAGCGTCTGGTCGTGCAGGACGACGATGACCTCGTCGCGGGTGCGGCGCAGGTCGATCTCCACCATGTCCGCCCCCGACGCGACGGCGGCGGCGAAGGCGGGCAGCGTGTTCTCCCGGTGACCGACGGGCTCGCCCCGGTGAGCGATGGCGACGACGGTCACGTGTCCGGCGGCCGCCTAGGCGTTGCCGGCGTAGACGGCGCCCGCCACGTTGGCGATGATCTGGTTGAGCGCGGGCTCAATGAGGGTGTCCACCGCGGACTGGGTGATGTGTACCCCGTCCGAGCCGCGGGCCACGAGGCCGTCCACCGTGGAGGAGTAGGCCCCGTTGGGGTCGAGCACGGTCCACAGGTCGTCGATCGAGACGTAGGGATACTGGTTGGCCACGGCCTCGACGATCTGGTTGTAGCGGTCCACCAGGCCGGTCGGCGTCCCGTCGCCGAAGTAGGGGGACGTGGACAGAATGACGGCGCCACCGTCGGAGTGGGCGATCTGCACCGCTTCGGCCAGATTGCTCTGAATGAACGCCGCGTAGGCCGGGTTGGCCAGAGTGGTGTACGTGCCGTTGAACTGGCGGTCCTGCGTCTCCCAGTAGCCGGTCTGAATCACCGTGACGTCGGGGTGGAAGCGTGACACGAGCCACTGCATCTGGCCCGCCCACAGCGCGCAGGCCCCCGGGCTTATGTAGACCGAGCCCGGACTGCTCCACGGAATGGTCGGTTCGCCGTCGGTGTACCCGCAACCCGCCGCCGCGCCGTCATCAATGGCATAGGGCGGGTTGTTCTGCTGCACGTAGTCGCCCTCGTAGAGGGAGAGCGAGTCCCCGGAGAAGGCCACGCGCTGCGTGCCCTGGTGGGTGGCTTGCGGGCCGGTCGCCTCGTTGATGATCGAGACCGCAGGGGGGATCGGGTTCGACAGCGGCTTGGGGAACAACGGGGGATGGAGGGGCGATTGCGCGCTGCCGGAGAACTGGGCGTCGCCGTAATTGAAGACACCGTCGTCCGCCGCCACCAGCCAGTAGCCACCCCCGTCCCGCGTCGGCGTCATTCCCACGATGGGCTGGCTCAGGTCGATGCCGCCGGTCGAGCCCCAGAACTGCGCGTCGCCATAGGTGAAGATGCCCCCGTCGGAGGCGACGAGCCAGTAGCCCCCGCCGTCGGGCATGGCCGCCATCCCGACGATCGGCTTGTTGAGCGCGATGCCGCCGGTCGAGCCGTAGAACTGGGCGTCGCCGAAGGC